>CBDURF010000035.1:0-25215 GCA_965369705.1 uncultured bacterium | reverse complement strand
CCGAACCATCCCCGTTGGAGCTTGCCGCTGACGCCACGGACATTGTCTCGCGGACCGGTTCTTATCTCAACCGGGAAATTCCACGGAGCAGGGTCACGGGCACCTTCACCTTCATTTCCAGGAGCGCCTGGCTCATGGTCTTGCCCTGGGGGTCGACCAGCAGACTGGTTGTGCCGCCCCCGCCGAGGGACTCCTCCAGCAGGAAATTCAAACCCTCCAGGTTGTCCAGTTCGTACCGGGTCACCTTGCCGAATACCCGTCCGGTGAAGAATTTCTTCACGACCGCCGCGGTGAGCTTTGCCACCATCCAGTCGTAGATGCGCGGACTGCGGGCCAGGACCCCGATGTTGCAGGTGTCGCCCTTGTCGCCGCTGCGGGCGTAGCAAAGCCGGCGCAACTGCACTTCCCTGAGCTGACCGCCGAATTTCCCGGGTTTGCGGCGGGCGCGGGGCTCGTCGCTCTTCACCGGTTCCCCCACCTCGCCGCGAACGGGAAAATGGATCTCCCGGAATTCCTCGGTACAATCGGTATCGAAGGCGAGAATCTTGGCCGTCACACCGTCCCTTCGCATCAGGGCCGGCCAGTAGGCCACCACCTGCCGAGGCCGGGGCCGCCCCTGAGTGCTGACCGCCATCCCGGAGGGACCGGCCAGGATCAAGGCGGGCAAGGCTTTGCTGAAATCGTTGATCTTGTCCAGGTCATGGTCCCGGACCCCGAAGCGAAGATAGATCTCGTTGGGGGAACACCCGGCCACCGCGTCGGGCCAAATGGAACCCGCGCCCACCAGGGCGGTGGAAGTCTGCTCGAACTCGTGCCCCACCTTTTTCCAGAAGACCTCGGCCACGGCGGCCGCCTTCTTTTCGATGTCCGGACCGCAGACCAGTATCTCGCCTTCGGCCTTCCAGCCGTCGTCGTAGGCCATCGACACCTTGAACATCTCGGGCGCGGGGCCACCCCTGACGCCGGAGATCTTCACCCGGTCGGCCCCGGCTTCGGCAACCTTGATGGTGTCGAAGAAGGCCACCCCGTCGGGCGAGATGTACTGGGCGGGATCCCCCATTTCATACACCACCTGCTCCTTGACCGATTTCTCGCTGACCAGCCCGCCGGTCCCCTTGTGCTTGGTCACGTAGAATTCGCCGGTGTGATGCATCTCGATGATGGGATAACCGAGGTTGTGGAAACTGGGCACCTCCTGCCAGTCGGTGATGTTCCCGCCGGAGGCCTGCGCCCCGCACTCGATGATGTGCCCGGCGATGATACCTGCGGCCATCCGGTCCCAGTCGTCCATGGCCCAGCCGAATTCGTGGATCATCGGCGCCAGGGTAAGTCCGGTGTCGGTCACCCGGCCGGTGACGACGATCTGGCAGCCCGCGTCCAGGGCCGCGACCACCGGTTCGGCTCCCAGGTAGGCGTTGGCCGAGGTGATCCGGCGCCGGACGTCGGTGAAATCCTCGCCCGTCTCCATGTTGGTGAACTTCTCTCCGGCGGCGGTCAGTTCGTACAGACGCCCGGAAATATCATCCCCGTAGACGACGCCCACCTTGAGGTCGATCCCCATGCCCCGCGCCAGGGCCAGGATCTGTCGGCCCAGCCCCACGGGATTGATGCCCCCGGCGTTGTTGATCACCTTTACGTTCCGGTCCACGATCAAAGGCAGGCAGGTCTCGAGCTGGGTCAGGAAATCCCCCGCGTAACCCAGGGCGGGATTCTTCAGCTGCTGTTTCCGCAGGATGGACATGGTGATTTCCGCCAGGAAATCCATCGTGATGTAATCCAGGGGGCCGCCGGTCAATTGGCGTTCGAGGGCGTTCAGATCGTCGCCCCAATAGCCGCCGGCGTTGCCGATACGGATTTTCTTCTTCAAACTGACTGCCTCCGGGAAATTGATTGTTAAGCGGCCTTGTCATTTCACGTCCAGACACGATAATGGTTTCTGACTCGGTGGCGAACAAGAAGGAAAGGAACCGGACCCGAACATGGCGCCGGACAGCAGGGTATTCAGCCAGTATTTCGTCTTCGGCTTTCCTTTGTCGGAAGCCGCCTGGCGTCGTTTCGACGTCGAGACGGTCCTGCCCGGGAACTTGGCCGACGGCCTGGACGATCCATCCTACGAAATCCGGAAGCTGGCCGATCGGATCAACCGGGACACCGGCCGGCAGGCCGAAGGCGGACCTGCCGTTCCCGCGGAGATCCTGCTCGCTCTGCGCACCCTGAACCAGGCGCTGCGCCACGTGGCCACCCAGTACTTCCAGCATGACAATCCCGGCTGCCTCGCCCGTTGCCGGCAGTGGGGTAATCAGCATCTCGGCGAGGACAACCTGACCTTGCTGCACCAGGTCTTCGTGGAGCTCTTTCCGCCGGTGGCCCTGCGCGCAGCCTCGCTCGACGCGACCCGTTTCCTCGCCGACACCAGCGGACCGATCAGCGGTCTGGACCAGACGACCCTGGAAATGATGATGCTGTTCCTGAACGTCAACAACCCCGCGGCCGCCGAAACGGCCGAACTGTTCGACGACGAAGAGCTGCGGGTCAGGGTGTCGTTCGTGCCCTTCGTCACGAGCATGGAGGATTTTCTGAACAACTTCGAGCCACCCGGCAGCGAAGGCACACCCCTGTTCCAGCTTTTGCGCAGCCCGATGCTCGCCAGTCCCGGATCCCTGACCGGGCAGATCCAGTACATCCGCGACCACTGGGGGCACCTGTTGCCGGCTGAATTATTGCTCCGGCTGCAATTCGCCCTGGACGTGCTGAAGGAAATCGACGTCGCCCGCGGCGGCGAACCCGGCCCCCCGCCCGTACTCGAATTCGGACCCGGGTCGGCTGCCTGGGGCGCCGACGCTCCCGAACCCGAGGCCTTCAGCATCGACGCGGACTGGATGAGCAACGTGGTGCTGATGGCCAAGTCCGTCTACGTGTGGCTGGATCAGATCAGCCGTTGGTACGGGCACCCCGTGCGTACCCTGAACGAGATCCCGGATCAGGAGTTGGACCGGCTGGCCGGCTGGGGCGTGACCGGGTTGTGGCTGATCGGATTGTGGGAAAGATCCGAGGCCTCGCGTCTGATCAAGCAGTACATGGGCAATCCGGAGGCCGCCGCCAGCGCCTATGCCCTACGCGATTACCGGATCGCCGACGACCTGGGCGGCGAGGACGCCTGGCGGAACCTGAGCAAACGGGCCGGGCAACGCGGCATCCGCCTGGCCAGCGACATGGTCCCCAATCACATGGGCATCGACAGCCGCTGGGTGATCGAACATCCCGAATATTTCCTTCAGTTGGACCACCCTCCCTACCCCGCCTACAACTACACCGGGGGCGATCTGTGCGACCATTCCGGCGTGGCCGTTCGAATCGAAGACGGCTACTGGAACCACAGCGACGCGGCGGTGGTCTTCCAGCGGGTCGATGAAGGTTCAGGCCATGTCCGCTACATCTATCACGGCAACGACGGCACCAGCATGCCCTGGAACGACACCGCCCAGCTGAATTTCCTGTTGCCGGAGGTGCGTGAAGCGGTCATCCAGGTCATCCTGGACGTGGCTCGGCGCTTCCCCATCATCCGCTTCGACGCCGCCATGACCTTGGCCAAGAAGCACTTCCAGCGCCTGTGGTTTCCCCTGCCCGGCGACGCCGGCGCCATCCCCTCCCGGGCCGAACACGGCTTGAGCAAGCCCGATTTCGACGCCGTCTTCCCGGTGGAGTTCTGGCGCGAGGTGGTGGACCGCGTCGCCGCCGAAGCCCCCGACACCTTGCTGCTGGCCGAAGCCTTCTGGCTGATGGAGGGCTATTTCGTGCGCACCCTGGGCATGCACCGGGTCTACAACAGCGCCTTCATGAACATGCTCAAGATGGAGGACAACGCCAAATACCGGCAGACGATCAAGAACGTGCTCGAATTCAGTCCCGAAGTCCTGAAGCGGTTCGTCAACTTCATGAACAATCCCGACGAAAGGACAGCCGTCGAACAGTTCGGCAGGGGCGACAAGTATTTCGGTTGCATGCTGCTTCTGGTCACCATGCCCGGTCTGCCCATGCTGGGCCACGGCCAGATCGAGGGCTTCAGCGAGAAATACGGGATGGAATACCGCAAGGCCTACTGGGACGAACAGATCGACCACGAAATGGTCCACCGTCACGAACGGGAAATTTTCCCCTTGATGCGCCGGCGGCATCTGTTCAGCGGCTCGGAGAACTTCGCCCTGTTCGATTTCCGCAGCGACGGGGGATGGGTCGACGAAAACGTCTTCGCCTTCACCAACCGACACGGCTCCGAAAGTGCCCTGATCATCTTCAACAATTCGTACGAATCCACCGCCGGAACCCTGCAGATGTCTTCCGCCATCAACATCGGCTCGGCCGATCATTCCCGGCTCGTGCAGAAATCCCTGACCGATAGTCTGGGCATCGACGCGTCCCCGGACCTCTGGTACATCATGCGGGATCACATCGACGGCCTGGAATACCTTCGCTCGGGCGCTGAATTGGCCAACCGGGGCTTCCACACCCACCTCAACGGTTACCAGTACCGGGCGCTGATCGATTTCCGCGCCGTCTCCGACACCGACGGCCTGTGGAGTCAACTGGCCGATCATCTGGCCGGCCGTGGCGCGCGCGACCTGATGTTGGCCCGAAGGCGCCTGGTGGTGGGTTCGGACCTGGCCCGTGTCCGGCAGTGGATGGACCCGGAAATACTGGCCTGGCTGGAAACCTCCGTGCCCCAGCCACTGGATTCTCCAGTTGAGCCCGAGGAACCCGACCAGGAACCCGCCAAGCCCCCGGTCGACCTGACTGACGATCTGGCCCGGACCGCCCGCGCCCTGCGGGAGTTGGACAGACTGGAAATCCCCGCGGGCCTGGGGCGCGGGTCACGTGGAGATCTGCAGGCGATGATGGACTCACTGTCAGGCAGCAGGATTTTGCAGGCGGTTTACCTGGGATCGGTCCTGAATAAGGTCCCCGGACCGTGGACCGGGATTCCGGATTCATCCGAGTCCTCTGATCTGGACCTTGAGCCCGGCGATCTGCCCCTGGTGCTCGAGGACATGGGCAACCTCCTGCTTGAGTGGACCGGGCACGACTATGCCGGCCGCTCCACTGCCCTGTTGGCGGAAATCCTGGCCCATTCGAGCGTCGAGATCGGCGCCCTGGGCCGGGGCAAGACCCAGTGGTTCAGCCCCTTTGCCGAGGATGACCGCGTGCGCCGGTTCCTCGGCTTCAATGAGCACGAAGGCACCACCTGGTTGAACCGGGAAGCTCTCGAAACCCTCCTGACGGCCATGGTGGTGTGTGGATTGACCGCACCGGCCCGGCCCCGCTTGGCTTCGCTGCTGGACGGACGGGCGATCATCGTCGAGGCCGCCGAAAAGGCGGGATACTCCGTGGGGGAACTGCAGCATCTTCTGACCGGTATTTGATTTTCTAAACCGACCGAAGCACCGGTCCCTCTCCGGGGCCTCTTTTGGCCTTGAGCAATTTATGTTATAATTAATCAAAGCATGAGCCCGCTGGGTTCGGGGGGATTTGACAACCAGTCACAATCGAGGATGCCCTTGCTGGCGACCGCCATCAAACGGATACGTCTCTTCAGCGGGACCGTGATGATCCTGATCATTGGCGGTTCGGGCGCCTGCGTGCATCCTGCGCAAGCCGCCGTCGGAATGGGAATCAGCGGGACCGAAACCATCGATACGCAGTCCCCCTCCGTCATTGTGGATCAGTTCCCGGAATTTTCGTTCTTCCTGGCCGGCGACTCCGTATTCTTCCACTGGCAGACGGCCGACCACCACCCGGGCGCCATCCCGCAATATTTCACGGCCACCGTTTGGATCGATGGCCATGCGGATTCCACCATCATCTACTATCCCGACACCGCCGACTACACCTGGGAATGGATAGCTCCCGACCTGTCCTCGGCCAATGTCCATCTGGAGGTCCTGGCCAGGGACGCTTTCGGCAATCCCACCTCCGCGACCACCAACAGCTTCACGGTGCTGTCGTCCGTGACGAGCGTACCGCGCGCGCCCGGGGAATTGCACCTGGCCGCCCCCGCTCCGAACCCCTTCAATCCGTCCACAAAACTCAGTTTCAACCTGCCTGAACCGGGCCGGGTGGACCTGACCGTCTATGACGCACGCGGCCACCGGATCCGGACCGTGCTGCGGGGCCACCGGCAGGACGGGTATTTCGAGGCGAAATGGGACGGGCGGGATGATCAGGGCCGGGTTCAGCCGGGTGGGGTTTATCTTTTTGTCCTTGATTTTCATGGCTCTGGTCAATCCAGCCGTATTTCCCGAAAAGCAGTGCTTATTCCCTGAATCAGGGCTTCAATAGGGGTGATTTTTTACATTTTAGTTTATTTTTGTTGTTTAAGTATGGTTGATTTGGTACAATGAATAACCAGTCAATGGAGCCCGGAACCTGCTTGAAACTGAAAGGACACCTGAGATTGGCTGTTTCGACCAAATGGATTAATTTGGGGGGACAGATCAAATCAATATTTTTCTCCGGAGTCGTTCCTGCTGAGACTCCGCGATGGGAAATTGTACCTTGGAGGGCAAAGTGAATCGTTTGAAAATGAATATTCCTGGGTTTTCAGCCCGCTGGCTGCCCGCCGCCCTTTTCACGTTGGCGGCTGTTCTCTCGGCCGGCCTGGTCACCGCGCCGGTGGCCTACGCCCAGGACGGGCCGACCATCGATGTGTGGTACGGGCTGAATCAGACCTTCGGCCTTCCCGGCGAACCCCAGATCTGGTGCGACATTCAGGGCAATGTGTCCGACCCCGACGGGGTGGCTTCGCTTTCCTACACGCTGAATGGCGGGGCGCCGGTTGATATGACCATTGGCCCTGACGGACGACGCCTCATCAATTCCGGTGATTTTGTTGTCGATCTACTGGTTGCCGACCTTCAGGTGGGCGCCAATTCCATCGAGATTTCCGCTATTGACGGCAACAGCAACGCCAGCATGGAAACCGTTATCCTCAATTATTCCGCCGGCAACTCCTGGCCGACCACCTACTCCACCGACTGGGGAGCCCTTGTCACGGATGGGGATCCCATGACACCCGACCCCGCCATTTTGGAGCAGGCCCACGTTGTCGATGGAAGTTGGACCGTAATCGGTGATTCCATCCGAACGATCGAGCCAGGTTACGACCGCCTCATCGGTCTGGGTGAGTTGGGTTGGGGGGATTACGAAGTCACCGTTCCGGTCACCATTCACGAAATCCTGAATGTGAATGAATTCGGCGTGGGCCTCATTTTCCGCTGGAACGGCCACACCGATTATCCTGATTATTGCGTACAGCCCCTGTGCGGGTGGCTTCCTCTGGGAGATATCGGTTGGCTGAAAAACGGCAGGTTGAATTTATGGGATGAGAATGAGAACGCCACTTTCCCCGTCAACCTGGACACCGTCTACTGGCTGAAAATGCGGGTGGAAACCAACGCCAGCGGCGCACTTTACAGCCTGAAAGCGTGGGAGGATGGCCAGGTTGAACCGGACTGGATGATCACCGACCAAAGAAACGACAACTACCCCATGGCCGGCTCCCTTTTATTGGTCGCCCACTTTGCCGATGCTTCGTTCGGCAACGTGAGCATCGTTCCGATCACCAGCCCCAACGATCCGCCGGTGGCGAATGATGTCGCCGCCGACGCGAAATTCAACGGGACCTCATTCATCGACATCCTGTTCAACGACACGGACATCGACGGCGTCATCAATCCGGCCTCGGTCAGCATCGTGAATCCGCCGACCAACGGGACCATAGTCGACATCGATCCCATGACCGGGATCGTGGAATACCTGCATGGCGGCAACGCCAATCCCACCGACACCTTTACCTACACGGTGGAGGACAATGACGGTGCGGTATCCAATGTGGCGACCGTCACGTTGACCATCCTGCCCAACCAGGCCCCGGTGGCCAACGACGATGAAGCCATCGTCAAGATCGGCAAATCCGTGGCTGTCAATGTGCCGGCAAACGACACGGATATCGACGGGACCCTCGACCTGACCACCGTCACGATTGTGGCTGGCCCCTTGCATGGAACCATTGCCGGAATCGATCCTTCCACCGGCGTGGTCTCCTACGATCAGGACCTCGGAATCGCCACCGCCGACAGCTTCACCTATACCATCGACGACGATGACGGGGAAACGTCCAACGTCGCCAATGTGGTTCTTACCATCAATCCCAACCTACCCCCGGTGGCCCATGACGACGTGGCCTTCGCGGCCTTCGATTTCCCCAGCCGGATCAACGTCCTGGCCAACGACACCGACAGCGACGGGACCATAGACCCCACCTCGGTAGTCGTTCTGGACGCCCCGCAAAACGGGTTTACCAGTGTCGACCCCGCGACAGGGGTGGTTACCTACACCCACACCGCCCTGACCTCGGAACCCGACAGTTTCACCTATACCGTCGAAGACGATTCCGGCGACCTGTCCAACCTGGCCATGGTCCGGGTCACGGTGGGGCAAGAGGCGCCGGAGGATTTCTACTCCGACGATTTCAACAGTTGCGGCGTCGATCCCATGTGGACCTTCATCGACCCACAGGGCGACGCGCCGGACCCCGTCATCACCGGGGCCTTTACCGGGGATGCCCAGGTCGCCATTTCGGTGCCGGGAGGCAGCACCCATCAGCCCTACGACGACTACCTCGGTGCGCCCTATATCCTGCAGGCCGCCCAGGACAAGGATTTCACCCTCGATGTCAAATTTTCTTCGACACTGCCGGATTCCGCCTATGCCCTGCAGGGGGTTCTGGTCAGGCAGGATGATCTCAACTGGATGCGATTCGATTTCTACAGCAACACTTCTTCCGAAATCATTATTTATGGCAGCACCAACACCAAGGACGATAAATTCGGCAACATAGCGGTTGGTATTCCCGGTGACAGTCCCCTCTATATGCGCGTCCAGAGAACTGGAGATGATTGGTCCCTTTATTACTCCACCAATGGGGTGGATTGGATTCTGGCCGGCAGTAAAAACCACCCGCTGACCGTAACCGGTGTCGGTCTGTTCGCCGGCAACGCCGGCTCCAGTGCACCGGCCTTTACCACGTTCGTCGACTATTTCTCCAACAGCGTCGATCCGGTCGTCGAACCCGACGATCAGGACCAGAACTCCCTGTTCGTGACCGTTGTCGGCAGCGGAACGGTGGACAAGAGCCCGGACCAGGCGGTCTATGCCTGCGGTGAGCCCGTCGAGTTGACCGCCTTCGCGGGTGCCGATTACGTCTTTCTCGGCTGGTCGGGTGACCTGACCGGGACGGACAACCCGGCCACCATCACCATGGACCGTCCCCGTTACGTGACCGCCGTCTTCCAATCCATTCATGGCCAGCCTGTCGGCGTGACGGATCTGGCTTTCAACAAGGTCATGACGGGTAATCCGGCGGGGAATTCCACCGCCGTGGACCTGAGTTGGACTCCCTCGGTGGACCCCTCCGTCGTCAGCGTGTCGGTGTATCGAAAGGGATTTGGTTCCTATCCCGAGTACAGCGACGGCGGCGGCAGCGCCCCCGTTCTGCCGACTGATCCCATCGCCGAAGGTTGGGAACTCGTGGCTTCTGTTCCGGTCGGTACGAACAGCACGACCGCCCAGCCCACGACCCGCGACTACTGGTACTTCTGCGCGCAGGCCGTCAACGGCTTGGACAACATTTCGGACGCCGTGATGACCGGCGGTGTCCTGAACTACCTGCTGGGTGACGTGTCCGACGGCGGCGCGCCCCCCTTGGATGGCGACAACTCGGTCTTGACGGGGGATCTCACCCTCCTCGGCGCCCACTACGGCACCATGGACGGTGACGGCTTGTACCTGAACACCCTGGACATTGGTCCCTCCAGCGACCTGAGTGTCGACGGCCTGCCGACCACCGACAACCTGATCGAGTTCGAAGATCTCATGCTGTTCGGCCTCAACTACGGGGTGGACGTGGGCGCGGCGGCCAAGATCCTGGACTTCGCCAATGTCCCGCCCCCGGCCCCCAGCAACATCATGGCCCTGCACCTGCCGGACCTTCCTGAAATCGGACAGACCTTCCAGGCGAACCTGGTGATGGCGGGCGACGGTCGGATCCAGGGCCTGAAGATCCCTCTGGTCTGGGATGCCGACGTCGTGGAACCGCTCACGGTCCAAGGCGGCCCGCTCCTGACCGAACAGGGCGGCAGTTCGCTGACCCTGTCGGCCGCACCCGGAGTGGTCGATGTGTGCCTGGCGGGAATCCGGGAGAGCGGCATATCCGGCGTCGGCGAGATCGCCTCGGTGACCTTCCAGGTCCTGGCAACCGGAGATCCCGGGATCCAACTCGCCGACATCGACGCCCGGGACCAGACCAACAACCCCGTCCCGGTCACCACCACCGCAGCCTCCCCAGTTGGAGACGGCGGGAATCTGCCTGTGGTCTCGGTCCTGCATCCGAACTATCCGAATCCGTTCAACCCGATGACCACCATCGCGTTCGATCTGGCGGTATCGGGCCGGGTGCGGATCGACATCTTCAGCATCGACGGGCGCCGGATCCGGACCCTGGTCGACGGCATCTACGACGTGGGCCGGCATTCCGAGGTCTGGAACGGTAGGGACCAGACTGGTCGCTCCGTCGCCTCGGGCACCTACCTGTTCATCATGGAGGGTCCGCGCATCAAGCAGGCGCGCCGGATGCTGCTCATCAAGTAGGACCAGGCTCACCTGTGAAGAAAAGCCCCGGGCCGCGGCCCGGGGCTTTTCTTTTTCCAGCGCGAGCTATTCCGTGATCCCGACCAGATCCAGGAAAAACGCGTAGGCCAGAGCCTCTTCCTCCAGCCTGCGAAACCGGCCCGACTTGCCGCCGTGTCCGGCTTCCATGTTGATCTTGAAGATCAGGGGATTGTCGCCGATCCCAACCGCCCGCAGCTTCGCCACCCATTTGGCGGGCTCGTAATACTGCACCTGGCTGTCGTGCAGCCCGGTGGTGACCAACATGGACGGATAGGCCTGGGCGGTCACGTTGTCATAAGGCGAATAGCTGAGGCAGTAGTCGTAGTATTCCTTTTGGTGGGGATCGCCCCACTCGTCATACTCGCTGGTGGTCAGTGGTATGGAATCATCCAGCATCGTGGTCACCACGTCCACGAAGGGAACCCCCGCCTCCACACCCCGCCACATATCCGGAGCCATGTTCACAACCGCGCCGACGAGCAGCCCGCCGGCGGATCCGCCCGCGGCGAAGAGACCGTCCCTGGACGTGTAGTTCTCTTCCACCAGGTAGCGGCCGCAGTCGATGAAATCCGTGAAGGTGTTCATCTTTTTGAGCAGCTTGCCGTCCTCGTACCACTGGCGGCCCATCTCCTGCCCACCGCGAACGTGAGCGATGGCATAGACGAAACCACGGTCCAGCAGACTCAAGCGGGAGGAATTGAACCCTGCATCCATGCTGTAACCGTAGGAACCGTAGCCGTACAGGAGCAGCGGACTGGTACCGTCGGGCTTGAACCCCTTGCGGTAGACCAGGGACACCGGAACCATCACCCCGTCCCGGGCCGGAACATGCAGATACTCGGCCTGGTAATTGGCCGCATCGAAACCGCCGAGGACTTCCTGCTGTTTGATCAGCTCCTTCCGCCGGGTCTTCATGTCGTAGGCGAAGGTGGACCGGGGCGTGGTCAGAGAGGTGTAGCCGAACCGCAGGACCTGCGCATCCATCCGGGGATTGTACGACGTCCAGGCCGACCAGGTGGGCTCCCCGAAATCGAGATGATGAGGCTCGCTTCCGTCCATGGGCATGATTTTCAGGTGGGTCAAGCCATCGAACCGTTCACCCAGCACGAGGAAGCTGGTGAAAACCTCCACGTCCTCCAGCAACACGGTATCGCGATGAGGCACGACCTCGCGCCAGTTGGCCAGCCAGGTCTGATCGAGACCGCATTCCATGAGCCGGAAATTCGTCGCGTGCAGGTTGGTCAGGATCAGGAACCGGTCGCCCTGGTGGTCCACCTGGTACTCCACATCCCGCTGCCGGGTCTGGAAAACCCGGAACTCGCCGGTCGGATTATCGGCTTCGAGCAGCCGGCATTCGGTGCTGAGGGTCTGCCGGGAGTTGATGAACAGGTACTTGTCCGATTTGGAGCGGCGAACGTAGCAACTGAAGGTGTCGTCCTTTTCCTCGTAGACCAGGACGTCCCCGGAAGTGTCGGTTCCCAGCTCGTGCCGCCAGATCTGATACGAACGCAGGGTCTCGGGATCCTGCCTGGTGTAGAACAGGGTTCTGTTGTCCATGGCCCAGGTCACATTGCTGGTCACATCCTTGATCTCATCCTGCATGATCCGGCCCGTGGCCAGGTCCTTCACGCGCAAGGTGTAGAAACGGCGTCCGGCCGTATCCACCCCGAAAACCGCCAACTTGCTGTCCGGACTGACGTTGACTCCGCGCAGGGAAAAATACCCGAGGCCCTCACCCATGGCGTTGCCGTCGAGCATGATCTCTTCGGGGCCTTCCATGCTGCCGGAGCGGCGGCAGTGCAGAGCGTACTCGCCGCCCTTTTCAAAGCGGGTGTAGTACCAGTAGCCGTTCTTTTCGTAGGGAGCCGAGGAATCGTCCTTCTTGATGCGCCCCTTCATCTCCTCGAACAATTCCTCCTGGAACTCCTGCGTGTGGGCCATGGTCTTGGCCAGGTAGGCGTTCTCGGCCTCGAGGTAGGCGATGACCTCGGGATTTTCCCTGTCGTTGAGCCAGAAGTAGTTGTCGATACGGGTGTGGCCGTGGATCGTCATTTCATGGGGACGGATTTCGGCCATGGGCGCCTTGTCTCCGCCCCCGCAACCAGCCAGGGTCGTGAGCGACAAGATCATGGCGAGAACCACCTTGGTTTTGGTCTGCATGGAATCACCTCGTGGCGGCCACCACGATCTCGGTGGCCTGGAAAGGGGTTGGGGCGCGGTCGGATCTGAACAGGGTTGACCGGACAAGTCTGCGCAGGGGTACCCACGGGATCATGTCCATGGGAGCTGTCATACGGAAACTGGCATCGATGGTAAAACCTGACTGGACGAGGAGCTTCTCGATTTCCCGCCGGCGATAGATGCGGGCCCGGGCCCAGCGGTCGTGCAGCTTCCTGGGCCACCAGCTGACCAGGGGCACCCGGTTCCAGGGTAACAACGGCAAATCCGCCCCGTGTGTTTCGAATATCCACCACCGGTTGGGCACGGTGATGATCAATTTCCCCCCGGGAGCCAGGATCCGGCGCATTTCGGCAAGGGCCGCCTGTTCGTCCGGAACGTGTTCAAGGACCGTGAACGAGGTCACCACATCCGCAGCGCCGTCGGGCAGGGGAATCGGCCCGCCGCCAGTAGAGACGGCCTCGATGCGGCCTTCCAGTCCACGGGTCACGATCTCGCGGCGAAAATCCTTCAGGTAGATCTCGCTGACATCCACCCCGGTCAACCGGTCGAACTCATCGGCGAAGAGCAGGGTCTGGGCCCCGTTTCCGCAGCCGAAATCAACCAGATGGCCGCCTTTCGGCGGAAAAAACGGCCGGATCAGACGGGCCCTGCGCTCCAGTATGAACTGTCCCCCCACGGCGGGGACGCCGCCGGCCAGGTGGCCGGGAATATTCGGGGCGGGGTTGGTCGACTGTGGGTTCACGCGGGAATCACCTTCTGTTATCCTGTGTTCATGAAAGATCCAAAAAAACCCGAATCCGGTTCCGAGTCAACGGAAAGCAGGATCCGGCGGGACAGAAAGTTCACCCTGGCCGAGGCCGTCGGCCGCGAAGCCGCGGGTTCCCTGTCCGGCGCCTCGCCGGTGGCCCGGGCCGAACAGATCCTGCTGGAGATCGACCAAATCCTGGATTCCCGTCTGGGGGACTCTGCTGGATCCCTGGCCCGGACCATCCTGGCCCGCCTGGAAAACGATCTACCCCTGCTGGCCCGCCATTTCGACCGCCCGATCGGCGCCCTGGAGGAATTCCTGACCGTCACCCTGGGATCCGATTCCCGGCTGACCTCGTTGGTCCGGGACACCGACACCCGCTGGGGCCGGGAATACGGAGAAAGACCGCATTTCGAGACCGAGAAACAACCACCCCACCCGGACGACCCCTACACCCGGGCCGGGGTCCAGGCCCTGCTGGAGGATCTGCGGGGAAGTCTGGACAAGGACTGACGCGACCTCGGGGCGGTCCAGGGAATATCAGACGGAACCTATTCCGCTTCCAGACAGGACACCAACCAGCTTTCCCTTTCCACCAGATTCTTCACCAGACCGGTGTCGGCAGCGGTCGGACCGTCCACTTTCACCGGATCCCCGCTCGTTCCGCTCAACAGGAATCCCCGGCGTCCGTCAGCCTTCCAGGCGGCGGCAGCCGTATAGAGGCGGGGTTTGATCAGATGAGGGGACCCCTCCTCCGGGCAGAAGGTCGTGCAGTTCCCGCAATCGTTGCACAGTTCGGCCAGAACCAGGTATTGGGCCCGGGCTTCCAGACCATCGGCGCCTTGGGTGGGAACCTGGAAAAAAGCATCGTTGGGACACACGGTGACGCAGTTGGTGCACGCCACGCAGTCGAACATCTCCAGCTGATGATCAACCCGACGCAGCGGCTTGCCGGTGGCCGTCAGGGCATAGGAGGCAAACCCTTCCGGCGTGGCGAGGTACCGCGAAAGAGCCTGCACGGAATCGCGGTGTCCGGCGGCCCGGGCCGTGGAGTCCGCCTTGTCCCGCCACCCGTCCAGACCGGTCAGGCCTGCGGTCTTCATGGCCTTGACGAGTTTGCGCAACCCCTGGGCCATTCGGCCGTATCCGCCGGGCTTCAGCAGATCGCTGCAGATGGTCACCGGCGTCAGACCCAGGGCCACCGCGTCGGCCAGATTGTCCTTGTCGATGCCGGCGCTGAAGGCCACCGGGACGGGACCGTCGCTTCCACCCAAGCGGAACTTTCCAGGCAGGGCCTCGGCCAACCTGTCCAGCAGGGTCATTGCCATGACATGCAGGGGCTTGCCGCTCAGGTACATCTGCTCCCCCGGCATGACCCCGCGTTCATTGCCCACCACCAGGGTGTTCGTCAGTTTGATGCCGAATTCCCGGCCACGGGAGGCGGCAAACTCCTCCAGCCGGGTGATCATTTCCAGGGCGCGATCGAATTTCAGGTCCGCGGCGAAGGCCTCGGGCACCAGCGGCACCTCGGTGTGACCCAGGCGGTCATGAAGGATTTCCCGGACGGTTTCCAGACCCAGGAGCGTGGGATTCAGTTTCACGCTCACATCCAGCCCGTGGGTCGTCATCAGGTGCTTGACGATGCCCTCGATCTCGCCGGGCGGACAACCGTGAAAAGTGCTCAGCGTGACGTGGTCCACGATCCGGGAAGTAACCGGGACATCCCGCAGGCTCCGGAAGGGCGCGGGAATCTCCTGCCGGAAGCGGTCGATCATCTCACGGGCATCGAGCAAACCGGCTATGAATGCGGTGACCCTGTCGGACCGGATTCCGGCCAGGTCGTAGCCTACGGACAGCTCGAAGGCGTGATCTCCGGCCGGCCCGGCCATATCCCCCACGGCCGCGGTCAATGGCTCCCACCGGCGCAGAACCGCCAGTAACAAGGCGGATTTGGTGTATTCGGCCAAGGATTCATCCAGGGTCAGCTCCTGGCTCCATTCGATGTTGTACCCCACGTTTTCCATGTCGATGCAAGGCCGCTGGATGTCCAGTTCGTCGAGGATCTGCACCGTCTTCAATTCGAAGGTCCTGGCGCCCGCCAGCCAGGCCAGCACGATGTTCTGGGCCATCTGGGTGTGGGGACCCGCGGCCGGGCCCACGGGGGTGGCCACCCGCCGGCCCGCAAGATCGCAGCCGAGATCGATGTCCGGCGGGGATTTGAAGAACCGCCGGCCTGTCAGGCCGAAGACCTCCCCCCGATCTTCCCACTCGGCGGCGACACGCTTCAGCAGGCGGGCCAGGGACCAGGGATACAGAGGAGGTACGCGCATATTCATGACAGGAGCCCTAACGTGAGGGGAAAAGACCGGCCAGTTCTCCCATGGAATCGATGGCGAAATCCGGGTCCGCGGACTTGAGCAAACCCGGTTGCCCCAGGCCGAAGGTGCAACCCACCGATACGGCTCCCAACGCCTTGGCGGCATTCACGTCGTTGGGACTGTCCCCCACGACAACCACATCCCGTGGGGCGACGTTCAGACCCTCCAGACAGATCTGTAGATGCACCGGATCCGGTTTGCGCTCCGGCGTTTCGTCCCCGCAAACGACCTTCCGGAAGGCCTCCGCCAGATGAAGCCCCGCGAGAATGGTGTCGGTGAAGGCGCGGGGCTTGTTGGTGGCCAGATGCATGGGAATCCGCTGGAAGCGGGCCAGGACATCCAGCACACCGGGATAGAGTGCCGTGTGGTCCAGCAGGTGACGGCCGTAATGATCGGCGAACACGGTCATGCCCTCGGCCTGCATCTCTTCGCTGACGGGCAAGCCGGCCTCACCGGTCAGGCCGGACCGGACATCATGGCCCAGGGTCCGCATCAGCAGTTTGACCACCCCGTCCCCCACGAAACCCATCACCGTGGGGACCGGCAATTCGGGCAACCCGAAATGGACCCTTGTGAAATTGGCCGACAGGGCGATGTCCAGCCCCGAATCGATGAGAGTTCCGTCCAGGTCGAAGATGAAGGCTTCCGCCCGGCGGCCTTTGTATTTCCCCATGCCCAATACTCCCGGGGTTTCGGATCCTCTTGACTCAACCCAGCGCCACATCAAGGGCCATCATCAGCGCAAAGCCTATCATTGTGCCGATGGTGGCTATGTCCGTGTTCTTCTCCAGCTGGGATTCAGGAATCAGCTCTTCGACCACCACGTAGATCATGGCGCCGGCCGCGAAAGCCAGGGCGTAGGGCAGGAGCGGCCGCATCAGCAGCACGGCTGCGGCGCCGATCACGCCGGCGACGGGTTCGACCAGGCCCGAGGCCTGACCGTAGGCGAAACTCTTCCGGCGTGACCAGCCTTCCCGGCGCAGGGGCGCGGCGACCGCCAATCCCTCCGGGAAATTCTGGATGCCGATACCCAGGGCCAGGGCCACCGCGGCCCCCAGACTGGCCGATTCCATCCCCGCGGCCACCGCTCCGAAAGCCACACCCACCGCCAACCCTTCCGGGATATTGTGCAGGGTGATGGCCAGCACCAGCAGAACCGACCGGTGCCAGCTGGTCTTGATGCCTTCGGCTTCCTCCCTGGGAAAACCCAGGTGCAAGTGCGGCAATATCTTATCAACAACATACAAAAAGGCTCCACCGGCCAGGAAACCGATGACGGCAGGCACCCAGGGGGTGCCGCCTTCCGCTTTCACCATTTCGATGGCCGGGGCCAACAGGGACCAGAAACTGGCGGCGATCATGACGCCTGCGGCAAACCCGAGCATGGTATCCAGAAGCTTGCGGTTGATCTTTTTGAAGAAGAAGACCAGTGAGGCGCCTAGAGCGGTCACTCCCCAGGTGAAAATGGTGGCCAACAGGGCCTGTTTGACCGGATGCAATTCGACAAACCAGATTGGCAATGGTCGCTCCCGTCAGCAGATTGTTGAATCCGGGTTTCGCAGGGACAGCCAGGGTTACGCGGCCCGACTGGATCCCCTTTGATTCAAACATGGTTTGGGGTGTTGATCAAATGGGTATTGGGGCTTTAATATGGCCCCAACGTCAATCACTCGCCATCCGGGAGGGCCCGTGAATCCCCTGATCCTCGGTCTGATCATCTACAGCCTCATCATCCTGGGCGTCGGGATCAGGGCGGCCCGCCTGAACCGCACCCTCGACGACTACCTCCTGGCAGACCGCCGTCTGGGGCCCTGGGTCGCCGCTTTCAGCGAACGGGCCAGCGGTGAATCGGCCTGGCTCCTGATCGGGCTGCCCGGCCTGGCCTTCGCTTCGGGAGTGACCACCGTCTGGGTGGGGATCGGCTGTTGCGCGGGCATCGCGTTTTCCTGGTTCGTTATCGCCCGCCGCCTGCGCGAAGAAACCGAACGCCTGGGCGCCCTGACTTTGGCCGACTATTTCGCCGCCCGCTTCCGGGACACCAACCATGTCCTGAGAATCACCGCCACGGCGATCATCCTGTTTTTCTTCACGTTCTACGTCGCCGCCCAGTTCCTCGCCGCCGGGAAGGTCCTGAATTTCTATCTGGACATTCCTCTGGTGGGCGGAATGCTGATCGGCGCGTTCCTGGTCCTGTTCTACACCGCGGCCGGCGGCCTTTTCGCGGTCAGCTGGACCGATCTCGTCCAGGGCGTCATCATGCTCATCACGCTGGCGGTGCTTCCTCTGGCCGTGCTCGGGGAGCTGGGCGGACCGGCGGAGCTGCAGGCCAAATTGGCCTCCTTCGGCGGATCCTATCTGCAGGCGGCGCCGGGGGCCACGGGTTGGCTGGCCTTCAGTGGGGTGATCGGCAGTCTGGGCATCGGGCTGGGCTACATGGGCCAACCCCACCTGGTCCTGCGGTTCATGGCCATCAGTTCTCCGGACGAAGTCCGGACAGCCCGGCTGATCGCCATCGGCTGGGCCCTGATCGCCTTCTTCGGAGCCATCCTGATCGGACTTACCGGCTTGGCCCACTTCGGCCCCGACGCCATGGGCCCGGGCCGGCTGATCCCCGACCAGGAACAGCTCATGCCCCTGATGGCCCGCACCTTCATGCCCGAGTGGCTGGCGGTTCTGATGATCGTCGGGGCCATCGCCGCCATGATGTCCACGGCCGACAGCCAATTGCTTGCATCGGCCAGCGCGATCAGCGAAGATATCTACCGGCGGCTGATCAATCCCGACGCCTCCCAGGCCAGACTGGTGGCCCTGGGCCGTTTGGCTACGCTGGGAATCGGTGTGATCGGATTCATCCTTGCCTGGCAGGCGGATGATTTCGTCTACAACATGGTGCTCTACGCCTGGGCAGGCCTGGGATCCGCCTTCGGGCCTCCTCTCCTGCTTGCCCTTCACTGGCGGGGCACCAGCTGGGCCGGGGTGCTGGCCGGCTTCATCTGTGGAACCGTTACGGTGGTCGCCTGGTACAATATCCCCGTCCTGAACGGGCTGCTCTATGAAATGATTCCGGGCTTCCTGGTTTCCTTGTGCGCCACGATCCTGTTCAGCCTGTGGAAACCCGGACCACTCGGTCTTGAAGTGGACACAAAAGCGAAAGATGCTGCAGAGTCATGACCAGCAACAACAAGAGGAGCTTGTTGAAATCCGGTTCCAAGCTCCGCCGTTCCCGCCGGGGACGCGGCCTGCCGAGGATCATGTGGGTGGCCATCGCCGTTTGCGTCATCGGAGCGGTCCTGATCTTCCGGGACCAGGGCGGCCGGGTACCCACCGGAATCGGGGAATTCCAGACGGTCGTCACCGCCCCGGAGGAGGGAAACACCCTTCAGGATGCCGACGGACCGCGGTCCGGGGATGTGGACATCAGCGACCAGGCCACCACCCTGACCCCGGAAAAGCCTGCCGGCGAACCCACCGGACAAACCGGAGACAAGACCACTTCCAAGCCCCCGGTCAAGCAGGCCACCACCTCCGAAACCACACCCAAGCCAGCTGTCACCAAGCCGGCCGCCACCAAGCCCGCGGCCGCCAAACCGACCCAACCGGCGCCGCCACCGCAACTCATCAAGCCCGCGGCCCGCGGACCCTACCTGGTCCAGACCGGTTCCTTCGGGGATCCTGAAAATGCGGACAAGGAAGCCAACCGGCTCAAGAAACTTGGCTTCGATGCCCGGGTCAAGATGGGCAACACCTCGGACGACGCCCTCATTTACCGGGTCAGGATCGGGTACTTCAAATCCCGGACCGAGGCCAACGCCTTCATCCGGCAGAACAGGAAAAGCATGCCAGGGGCCATCCCGGCACATCGCTAGACGGAGAATGCCCATGACACACGCAGCCATCATCGGCACCGGCTTTTACGTCCCCTCCCGAGTTGTCACGAACGATGATCTCACCCAGTGGATGGACACCTCCGACAAGTGGATCACCGAACGCACCGGCATCAAGGAGCGTCGCTGGCTCGAGCAGGACGACGACGGCATAGTGGTGGAAACGGGCGCGGAGATGGGCGCCGCGGCAGCCCGCATGGCCATCTCGGAAGCGGGCATCGACAAGAACGACATCGACCTGATCCTCTACGCCACGTTGAGCCCGGACGTGTTTTTCCCGGGCAACGGGGTTTTCATCGAGGACCTGCTGGGTCTGAACACGGCCGGCGCCATGGATATCCGCAACCAGTGCACCGGTTTCATCTACGGTTTGGCCGCGGCCGACGGTTTCATCCGGGCCGGCACCGCCCGGACCATCCTGGTCGTTGGGCAGGAGATCCAGTCCACCGCCCTGAACCTGACCAACGAGGGCCGCGACATGGCCGTCCTGTTCGGCGACGGAGCCGGCGCGGTCATCGTCCAGACCACCGAGGAGGACCGGGGCGTCATCGCTTCGGTGCTGCACAGCCAGGGCCGCTACGCCCGGGACCTCTTGGGCGAGGCCCCGATATCGACCATGAAGGACCGCATCAACGTGGAAATGATGGCCCAGAACCGACACTTCCCCACCATGAACGGGCCCATGGTCTTCAAGCACGCGACCCGGCGGTTCTGCGAGGCCATCAAGGAAGTTCTGGCGAAGGGCGAGCAGGACATCGCGGACGTGAGCCTGGTCATTCCCCACCAGGCGAATCAGCGCATCACCGATGCGGTGGCGGCAAGGATGGGGTTGTCCGGGGAGCAGGTGTTCTCCAACATCGCCAAATACGGCAACACCACCGCCGCTTCCATACCCATCGCGCTGGCCGAGGCCGTAAGAGAAGGCCGCCTGCAAAGAGGCGACCTTCTGGTCACGGTGGCTTTCGGGTCCGGGTTTACCTGGGGAGCGAATCTGATTCGGTGGTGACCGCTTTTGATTAGACCTCGGTGACGTTCTCTTCCTGGCTCTGCAGGATGCATTTCACCTTGAAACTCAACGACATGATGCCGACGGCCAGGCGTTCGTTCCGCACGGCGACTCCCTCGGGAACCTTCAGATCGGTCGGGGCGAAATTGAAGATGCCGATGATGCCCGCCTCGACCAGACGGTCCGCCACGGCCTGGGCGTTGGCGGAAGGCACCGTCAGGATGGCGATCTTGATCTTTTCTTCCTTGATGACCTCTTCCAGCTCGTCCATGTCGCGAACCGGCTGGCCGCGCATCTCCAGACCGATCACCTTGGGATTGGTGTCGAAGATGCCGCGGACCGGAAATCCCTGCACATCCAGGTTCTGGTAGTTGGCAAGAGCCTGCCCGAGGTGACCCGCGCCGACGATGGCCGTGGGCACCGGTTCGGCGATCCCGATGATCGTTTCGAGTGCGGGCACCAGCTTTTCCACCCGGTACGGCCGACCTGGCCGGCTGAAACCGCCAAAGTAATGGAAATCATGCCGCAGCTGGCTGGCCTTGATGTCGAGGGATTCCGCCAATTGCCTGCTGGAGACATCCTCCACCCCGATGGCCTGCAGCAATTTGAGCTTTTCCAGATAGAGCGGCAGGCGGTGGATGGTGGCATCGGGTACTTCACAGCTCTTTCTATTCTTCACCAAAACCAAATCCCCTCACTTGATGTTAAAATTTTAACCGAAACTATCCTAAAGACCAGTATTCTGTTAGGGTTTTCACAACTCTACAATAAACCCGGTTAACTTCATCGTCAAGCGATTAAGTAGATGATTCCCTACCTGATTCCCTGTCAACATTTGCTGGAGCTTTTCAGGGGAAATTTCTATCTTTGCTCCTTCCGGACGGGTACGGGCGGCCGGCCGAAGTTATATGGATTTCGCGGAATTCAGCACTGGATGTGAACATGGACAGCAAATTCGTCATCTCCGATCCCTGGCTTCTCAACCCCCTCCCCCTGTTCGGACAGATGACCCCCGCGGACTACGCCGAGATCGGCTTCATGTGCGGCCTCGAGGTGCACCAGCAGCTCATGACCGACCGCAAGCTCTTCTGCCGCTGTCCGGCCGGCCGTTACGACAGCAACGAGCATCACGCCGAGATCCTGCGCCACATGCGCCCCACGCTGTCGGAAATGGGCGAGTACGACGGCACCGCCTTGATGGAGTTCAAGACCCGCAAGAACATCGTCTATCTTCTCAATCATGATACGGTCTGCACCTACGAGATGGACGACGCTCCCCCCTTCGAAATGAACGACGAGGCCCTGGACCGCAGCATCGCCATCACCATGCTGCTGGGCTGCAACCTGGTGGGCGAGGTCCACATCACCCGCAAGCAGTACCTGGACGGCAGCATACCCACGGGGTTCCAGCGCACAGCCATCATCGGGACCGACGGCGACATCCCTTTCGGTGACCGTACGGTCCACATCCGCCAACTGAGTATCGAAGAAGATTCCTGTCGCGAAGTCAGCGACAAGGGCCACCTGCGGACCTTCCGCACCGACCGGCTGGGCATGCCGCTGATCGAAACCGTCACCGACCCGGACATGAAGACGCCCGAAGAGGCCATGGCCGTGGGACAGATCCTCCGCCATCTGTGCCGGGTCAGCGGGCTGGTCCGTACCGGCAGCGGAGCGGCCCGCCAGGACGTCAACGTCTCGGTGACCGGGGGCACGCGAATCGAGATCAAGGGGGTGTCCAGCCTGCGCGCCATCCCCCGGCTGACCCACAACGAGGCCCTCCGACAGCGAACCCTGGTGGGGATCAAGAGCGAACTGGCCCGCCGCGGCGTGACCGCCGCCGACATCAGCGAGCAGGGGTTCGACGTGACACCCATCGTACGCGGCACCGGGTGCAAATTCATTCAGAATGCCGTCGACAAGGGCGCATCGGTCATGGCCATCCCCCTGCCCGGTTTCCAGGGCCTGCTTGAGGCCCAGACCCAGCCGCGCACGTCGTTCCTGAAGGAATTCAGCGATCGGATCCGGGTCATCGCCTGCATCGACGACCTGCCGAACCTGGCCCTGTCCACCCAGGACGTGCCCACCCTGTCGAGCGGCGAATGGGACCGGGTGAGCAAGATCTGCCAGGTCAGCCCGGACGTACCGGTGATCGTGGTGTGGGGCCGGCGGCAGGACGTGGAGACCGCCGTGGGCGAAGTGGCCATTCGCGCCCGGGAGGCCACCGAGGGGATTCCCCAGGAAACCCGGCAGGCTCTCGAGGACGGAACCAACGGTTTCGAACGCATCCTGCCCGGAGCCGACCGCATGTATCCCGACACCGACCTGCCGCCCATCCGACTGGAGGACGATCGCGTTCAGGTTATCAGGAGTTCCTTGCCCCAAACGCCCTGGGAGCGCAAGGCGCGCCTGCTGGACATGGGTGTGGGCGAGGATCTGGCCGACCGGCTGAGCCGCCATCGCGCCTGGGACCTGTTTGTCCATCTGGTGGAAAATCTCGACGGCACCGGCTCCCTGGATCCCGCGGGACTGGCTTCCCTGCTCCTGGACCGTTCGTGTCCACGGCCGGCAAGTCTGGCCGCGGCGGGCGGTTGGTGGACCGAAACCCTGGAACGGCTCCTGGCTGGAGACATCATTCCGGAAGCCGTCTGGAACAGCGAGGATGATGTCATCACCCGCCTTGTCGAAGACCGGGGCCGGGAGATCTTCAGCGAGGAGATGAACCGGCTGCCGCAGGACGGGCCCGCCGCGGGCGAGCCGAGGGAGCACTTCGTCATGGGCCACGTGATGCGTGAATTGCGGGGACGGATTCCCGGCCGGATGGTCCGCGCCTGGGTGAAGGAGGAACTGGCGTGAGCAGCACCAACGACGATTTCAAGGGTTACCGCTCGCCCACCCTGGACGTGCTCCAGACCTATCAGGCTCCTGTCTGGAGCCAGGTCACCCTGCACACCACCGGCGGGGAATTTTCCGGGTTGATCCTGCCCCGCAGTGAAACCGCCGATCCCGATCACGTGGTTCTCAAGCTGGATACCGGTTACAACATCGGCGTCAGGCACGACACCATCGAAAAGATCACGGTCACCGGGCGCAAGGTGGCCAACTACCAGATCCCGGAGAAGGAATTCCCCTACGATCCCGAAAAACCGCGCGTGAAACTGTTCGGGACCGGCGGCACCATCGCCAGCCGCCTGGACTACCGGACCGGCGCGGTGATCCCCGCCTTCAGCCCCGGCGAACTCTACGGTTCGGTGCCCGAGCTGGCGGACATCTGCAACATGGAGACCGAAAAACTGTATGGGGTGTTCAGCGAGAACATGGGACCGGATCAGTGGATCGGAACCGCGCAGGCCATCGCGGCGGAAATCGAAAAAGGGGTGACCGGCATCGTGGTCGGCCACGGCACCGACACCATGCATCACACGGCCGCTGCGCTCAGTTTCATGCTGCAGGACTCCCCCGTGCCCATCGTCATGGTCGGCAGCCAGCGCAGCAGCGACCGGCCCAGCTCGGATGCCGCCATCAACCTGATCAATTCGACCCGCACGGCCGCCACGAGCGACATCGCCGAAGTGATGGTCTGCATGTTCGGCCCCACCAGCGACCAGTACGGCCTGCTGCACCGCGGCACCCGGGTCCGCAAGATGCACTCGAGCTACCGTTCGACCTTTCGCACCCTGAGCGACATACCACTGGGCAAGATCGACGAGACCGGCGTGACCCCCTTCCGACAGGATTACAACCGGCGGCGCGAAGACAACCGGGTCAAGTTGAACGCCGTCTTCGACGACCGGGTGTCCCTGGTCTACTACTACCCGGCGATGAAGCCGGACATCATCGACTCCCTGATCGACAACGGCTACAAGGGGATCGTGATCGCCGGCACGGGCCTCGGACACGTCAACAAGCCCCTGTATCCGGCCCTGGACCGGGCCCGGGAGGCGGGCGTGCACGTCTACATGACCGTCCAGACGATGTGGGGCTTCGTGCAGATGTACGTCTACGAAACGGGGCGGGAAATCATGGGCAAGGGCGTGATTCCGGCGGCGAACATGCTGCCCGAAGTCGCCTACGTGAAACTGGGTTGGGTCCTGGGCCAGAGCCATGATCCCGCGGAGGTCAAACGCCTCATGCTTTCCCCCGTCAACGGCGAGATCACCGAACGCGAACCCCACAACGGGTACCTCGTGTTCCAGGGTGGGATCCCCGAGGTCGATGAGTTCATATCGTCCCATTGGAAGTAGAAATCAGAGGGTTCCGCCCGGAGTTTTAAATGTACACAGGCCGTTGGCCCGG
>CBDURF010000034.1:0-25237 GCA_965369705.1 uncultured bacterium | reverse complement strand
GCCCCCGGGGGCACTTTTCCAGCCGGCCGCCGGTGCAGATCCATGTCCACGAAGAGACGCAAAATCAGGTCGAATGACCATCCAGACCGATGCCGGGCGCCGGGGTGGGGGCATTGATGGAGGCGCCAAGGGAGGCCCAACCAAGCGATCATGTTTTACACCTCCATGAACGGGACCAGGTCCAACTGCTGAACATGACCAAAAAATAAGGTCCGGAACCTGGAGATTCCGGACCTTGACTCATCAAAACCGGGTGATAATACCCCGCATCAACCCAGTTTCTTGAACACCTTGTTGATGCACTTCAACGCCATGTTCAATTCCTTTTTGGTGATGACCAGAGGCGGCGCGAACCGGATCACGTTTTCGTGGGTCTCCTTGCAGAGCATCCCTTCGGCCATCAGGGCCTCGCAGTAGGGACGCGCCGGGCGATCGAGAACCAACCCGACGAAAAGCCCACGGCCGCGCACCTGCTTGATGCTCTTGTACTTCATGACCTTGAGCTGATCCATGAACCAGGGGCCCAGCTTGGCGCTGTTCTCCACCAGCTTCTCTTCGACCAGCACTTTGAGGGCTTCGCGAGCGACGGCCATGCCCAGGGGGTTGCCGCCGAAGGTCGAACCGTGGTCGCCGGGCTTGAAGACACTCATGACTTCCGAATCCGCAAGGAAGGCGGACACGGGGTAGAAGCCACCGCTGAGGGCCTTGCCGATGATCACCCCGTCAGGCCGGACACCTTCGTGCTCGAAGGCGAACATCTTGCCGGTGCGGCCCAGGCCCGACTGGATCTCGTCGGCGATGAACAGCACGTTGTTCTTCTTGCACAACGCCGCGGTCTTCTTCAAAAAGCCCTTGGGGGGAATGTTGATCCCGGCTTCGCCCTGCACCGGCTCCACCATGAACGCGACCGTGTTCTTGTTGATGGCCTTCTCGAGGGCGGCGGCGTCACCGAAGGGGATGATCTTGAACCCGGGGGTGAAGGGACCGAAGCCGTCCTTGTACTGGTCCTCGGTGGAAAAGCCTACGATGGTCGTGGTCCGCCCGTGGAAGTTGTCGGCGCAGACGATGATCTCGGCCTTGTCCTTCTTGACGCCCTTGATCTTCTCGCCCCACTTGCGCGCGGCTTTGATGGCCGTTTCGACCGCCTCGGCGCCCGAGTTCATGGGCAGGACCTTTTCGTAACCGGTCAACTCGCAGACTTCCTGGCAGAAGTAGGGAAGCTGGTCGTTGCGGAAGGCGCGGCTGGTCAGGGTGACCTTGGCGGCCTGCCGGCGCAGGGCCTTCAGCAGCCGGGGGTGGCAGTGACCCTGGTTCACGGCGCTGTAGGCGGCCAGGAAATCCATGAAACGGTTGCCCTCGACGTCTTCAACCCAAACGCCTTCGGCCTTCTTGATGACTATGTCCAGGGGGTGATAATTATCCGCCCCGAACCGATCCTCGATCTTGATGAGCTTATCCGCCTTCATGACAACCTCCTTCATCGGCATTTTGTGGTTTTGCGGCGGGGGCAGCCCGCCTGAAACAGTCCGGAACAAGATAACTCCACCCATCACCAAGTCCAGCCCGGAAACCCGTTTTGGGGCAGGTATTTCGACATTTCGGGGTTCCGGTCGGACACCCGGAAAAAAAGTTTGGACATTTTGTTTTTTATACTTGAAAAACAAAAGAACTTTGGATATTAAAGTATTGCGGTTGGTCACTGGACCTCCGAGCCGGAGAAGGATTTCCGGCGACGAAGACCGCCGCAAGATCGACCCGGAGGGGTTTTTGGTATTCCGGGTTTGGTTTGTCGAGATGGCTTCGCCGGGTCCCGACGGAGCATTGGCCATCGGCCATGGACCCCCGAATGGGGCCGGAGAAGGATCTCCGAGCGGCAAGCGGGGGGCGGACTCACTGGTCCTGGGTGCCAGCCGCCCCCTCGTCAGCCAACTTCATCCGAAAGGAATCGGGGAAGCTTGTCTGGCGGGCGGAGGCCACAGCCATCCGATAAACCCGCTTCAGGAAAGGCAGGGCGGCCTTTCCTGAGACACAGGGACCGGAAGTTCAGGAGGTAATACCCGGGGCGACCGGTCCCTGCACAGCAAAACCACTTCGGACCCAGGTGGCGACAAGGATGTGGCCGGAGGACGGAGTGGAGGCGATGACGCCCGGCAAGGAGGCCGGAAGTCGTGGCGGGTACCGAACAGACGGGATCTGGATCTCCGGGCGACCGGGGACGGGCTCCATTATCCCCGCTGATTCACGGCAGGGTCAGGTTACTGATCCTGTCCTTTTTGCTGCGCGCCAGGAAAGCCCATTCCTTCACCGCCCTCCGCAACGGCCTCGATCTCACCGACGGCACCCTCTCGGTCCATCTCAGCAAACTGGAGGGGGGGGGACTGGTCGGCATCGAAAAAACCTTCGAGGGCAAGAAACCGCTGACCCTGGTCCGAATCACTCCCCTGGGACGCCGGCTCTTCAAACAATACGTAGCTGATCTTCGCGAAATCGTGCCCGGTCTGGGTCCGGAAAAATAGCCGGGAATACAAATTGCAAATCCCGTTGGTGGAATTGAGGGGGGAGGGAAGCCGGCAGCGGAAAAATGCGCCGCCCAACAAGAAAGCACCGCCATGTATGGCAATGAAAAAATCTATTCGATCGAATTGGGGGAAGATCTCGAAATTCCGGACCCTCCCAAGGAACCACGGGCTGTCGCCCCGGTAGGCAGGACCCGTTCCCGACCGCCCAAGGTTTCCCACAAACCCCGGCCACAGGTGGAAAGCAAACCGCCCAGCGGTGGATTGCAATTTGCTACCTTGATGATTCTGACTTACATGCTGGGCCCGTTTTCCGTTCATCTCAATCCGGAAAACCGGGGCCGGAAAAGGTTGCTCACCGCCGGCATGATCAGTGGCATGGCAGGCCTGGGCATGTTCGCCAGTCAGGGTTTCATTCTGGACCTCGTCGGGAAGGGCTGGCCGCTCTGGCCGTGGGCCGTGATCGGGGCGGCTGTCATGGTGACGGCCTTTTCGGTTTGGACCCGCACCGTGATTCTGGCCGGAAGCCGCGAAAGGCTGCCCCGGCACAAGCTGCCCTCCCTGCTGCGTAAGCCCTGGGCGGTGGGAATCGTGGGGTTGATCGCCCCGGGGCTGGGCCTGCTGCTGGCCGGTTGCGCCCGGCGCGGCGCGGCCGTGATCTGGTCGGGATGGCCCGTGGTCGCCGCGGTTCTGGTGCTGGCCAACGGTCTGCGGATCTGGAGCCGCAACCAGGGGGCGGAGGGGGTATCCATCCATCCCGCGGCCCTCGAAGCCATCTTCATGATTTCCGCCGGAATCCTGGCGGTGGGATTGATCGGCTGGATAGCGCAGGCTTTGGAAGGAGCCCGCCAGATGATGGGCGAACCCGGCATCCGACACCGGATGCGGAGTGACTGGTACGCCGCGGCCCTGTTATGCACCTTGCTCGGAATGGTGGTGATCTGGGACCCCGCAGCCGTGGCCCAAAATCTGGACAACGGCGGAATCGTTCTGCGGGAAAAGGGATTTCGGGTCATTCCGCTCCATCTGACCAGGCACGCGCATCGCCTGGACCCCGGGCCCTCGGAGTACGCGGTGCGAGTCATCGGATTGTATGAAGAACTCGGACGAAAGGATGAGGCGGTCCGACTGCGGCAGGAACTCGACGGGAACCTGGCGTCCTACCTGGCCCTGGTCCACACGGAAAACCGGGGCCGGCCAATGCGGTCGTACGAAGGCAGAACGCCGGCGCAGGAATGGAGGGTCATCGCGGATCTGTTCGAGCAGGCCGGTCCGCACGGGGGAGACCGGCCTCCCTATCAGGCGCGGTGAACAGAGATGTTCTGCGTCCCTGCCTGGGTTTCTTCTCCGCCGTTTGAGGGATCGTCCCACCAGGAGACCAGACCGGTTTCGAACCTG
Source organism: uncultured bacterium (assembly GCA_965369705.1). Classification (GTDB taxonomy): domain Bacteria; phylum Krumholzibacteriota; class Krumholzibacteriia; order LZORAL124-64-63; family LZORAL124-64-63; genus JAGLCY01. The sequence goes on along the minus strand of CBDURF010000034.1, from coordinate 21,323 downwards.
TCCAAGGGGTAGCCGTCCTTGCGGGGCACCGCCCGCACGGTGAATCCGCGAAGCCCGGCCCGGCGGCAGGCGATGTCCCCGGTATAGACCACCGTACCGTCATTTCCCGATTCACCGGGGAACAGGGTGGCCGTTTCGCCGTTGACGATCTCTCCCGCCGAGTCCAACAGTCCGTGATAGACCTCGACCATGACTTCATCGGAGGGGATGTCGCCCAACTGGAGTGTCGCGCGCACCGGCAGGGTCGTACCCATGGGCTGAGCTGAAAGCGGTGGAGCGTCGACCTCGATGATCTTCAGCTTGTTCCAGCCGGTTTTCATCCTGCGGCGCCAGTCCGCGAGTTTCTTGGCCCGGTCGAAGCCGTTCGCACTCAATCGTTCGGCGTTTTCGACGCAGGGAATGTAGAACCGCTCGGTGTACTCCTCGACCATGCGGTTGGTGTTGAACTCGGCGTTCACCGTCCGCATGGAATTCTTCATGATACGCGTCCATTCGCGGGGGACATCGTCGCTGCTGCGTTCGTAGAAAGCGGGGACGATCTCGTTCTCAAGCAGATCGTACAGGGCGGTGCTTTCCACGTCGTCCTGGTAGGCCTGGTCCTCGTAATCCTCGCCCGCGCCGATGGCCCAGCCGTTGTCCTGCTGGTAGCCTTCGCACCACCAACCGTCGAGTACGGAAAGATTGATGCCGCCGTTGGGCGGAACCTTCATGCCGCTGGTGCCGCTGGCCTCGAGAGGACGGCGGGGAGTGTTCAGCCAGATGTCCACTCCCTGCACAAGATACCGTGCGACCTCGATGTTGTAGTCCTCGACGAAGACGATGCGCTGGCGGAATTCGTCCTGCTCGGCCAGGTGGATGAGTTGCCTGATCAGTTCCTTGCCGGGATGGTCCTTGGGGTGGGCCTTGCCGGCGAAGATGATCTGGACCGGCCGTTCGGGATTGTTGAGGATCCGGCTCAGGCGGGCGGGATCGCTCAGGATCAAGGCGGCTCTCTTGTAGGTCGCGAACCGGCGGGCGAAACCGATGGTCAGGGCTTCGGGATCGAGCACTTCGGAAGCCTGCTTGATCCAGGAGCGGTTGGCGCCCCGGTTGCGGAGCTGTCGGCGCAGGCGCCGCCGCACGAACCCTACCAGGCGCTCGCGCATGCGTTCGTGGGAACGCCACAATTCAGCGTCGGGGATGTTGTCCACGCGATCCCACAAGGTCTTGTTGGTCGGGTCCTCGAACCAGCGGGGTCCCAGGTAACGGTCGTACAGACGGGCGATTTCGCTGCACAACCAACTACGGGTATGGATGCCGTTGGTCACGTGGGAGATGGGGATCTCCTCCGCGGGCACTTCCGACCAGACTTGCTGCCACATCTTGCGCGACACGTGTCCGTGGAGTTCGCTCACGCCGTTCACGAAACGGCTCAGGCGCAGCGCCAGGACGGTCATACAGAAGGTTTCGGCCTTGTTGGCGGGGTCCTGGCGGCCCAGGGCGAGCAGGCGTTCCATGTCGATTCCGAGTTCGTCGGCCTTGCGCTTCAGATAGGTGCGGACCAGGTCGGGATGAAAATGATCATTGCCCGCCGGGACCGGCGTGTGGGTGGTGAACACGTTGCTGGCGCGCACCAGCTCGAAAGCCGTGTCGAAATCGAGGCCCTTGTTCTTCATCAGCAGGTTGATGCGCTCCAGGGCGAGGAAGGCTGAGTGTCCCTCGTTCAGATGGCAGACGGTGGGTTCGAGACCCAGGGCGATCAGGGCCCGTAGTCCGCCGATGCCCAGCAGGATTTCCTGCCGGATGCGCATGTCGTTGTCCCCGCTGTAGAGACGGCTGGTGAGTTCGCGATCCTCGGGCCGGTTGTCGGGGATGTTCGTGTCCAGCATGAACAAGGGGTTGCGCCCGACCTGGAGGCGCCAGATCCGCGCTTTGACGACCCGCCCGGGATAATGGACCTCGATGGTGCGATTGTTGCCGTTTTCATCTTTTTCCAGGGACATGGACATGTTGTAGAAGTCGTTTACCGAGTACTCCTCCATCTGCCAGCCGTCGTGGTTGAGATACTGCCGGAAATACCCGTATTGATAGGCCAGCCCCACCCCGACCAGGGGCAGGCCCAGATCCGTGGCGGATTTCAAATGGTCGCCGGCCAGGATGCCGAGGCCGCCCGAGTAAAGGGGCAGGGATTCATGGAGACCGAATTCCAGGGAAAAATAGCCGATCAAGCCGTTCTTGAAGTTTTCATGCTCCCCGTCGAACCAGGAGGCCAGGTTGAGGTATCGATCCAGGTCGCTTCGCACTCTTTCCAGATGGGCCAGGAAGGCCCTGTCGCGCTCCAGTTCGCTGACCCTTTCGGTGGAAAGGGAACCAAGCACGGCCACGGGATTGCCATCGTGCTTGTCCCACAGGTCCGGATCGACCCGGCGCAGCAGGGAGATGGCCTCGACATTCCAGGACCACCAGACATTCCGGGCGATGTCCAACAGGGGCTTCAGGGGTTCCGGAAGGTTCGGCGTGACGACGAAGGTTTGAATCGTTGGCATTGTCTTCTCCTGGATTCCGGTTCGACCGGAAGAAACTCTGGAACGAAGGCTGATCAAAAAATGCGATGCAGCGAATGATGCTCCTTTGACATCGGCTGTTTTGGTCCATAATAAAGCAGGACCGGTCGAGGGCCAATGCCGGGATTTCGCTGGCTCAGTCTAGACCACACCGGCTCGGCCCGCCCACCATTTTCCCGAAGAGGCCTCATGGTTCCGTCCGAGCTGAAATATTTCCTGTCCCGCCTGCAGGCCGCACCCGGCTGGTCGGCGGGCAATGTGCTGGATGTTCGCCCCGGGCAAGCATTCAGGGCGGGCCATCTGACCAGGGCGGCCAGCCACCCCCTGGAGGAAGCAGGCGATGCGTGGGGGAGGCCGGAATTCCTGGAAAGGGAATTTCCGTCCATCTTCCTGCCGCCCCGCCACGAGCCGTTGCTGGTGATCGGCACCCGGCAAGAGGAAACCGGCCGGCTGGCGGCCCATCTCGCCGGCAGGGGCCGGGCCGTGGTGACCGGCCTGGCCCTGTCCCCGGAAGTGGCCGGCAAACTACCGGATGGCCTAAAGGAAGTCGGACCCTCCGCGCATTGCCTCTGGAAACCCCCGCCCTGGCTTGCTCGGCACGTGGGTCTACTTCCGCCGCCCGCCGCGGGACCGGTCCTGGACCTTGCCTGCGGCAGCGGCCGCGCCGTGGTTTGGCTCGCGGAACGAGGCTATCGGGTCACCGGGATCGACTGGCAACAGGAAGCCCTCGCCCTGGGCGGCAGGCTGGCGGACAACCGCAAGGTGGCCTGCCGGTTCCTGGCGGGTGACCTGCGCGATCCCACAGTGGTTCCGGTCGGGCCCTGGGCGGTGGTCCTCAATTTCCGTTTCCGGCAAACCGAACTCCTGGTCAGGATTCCGGCCCTGTTGCGGGCCGGAGGCGTAGCCCTGATCCGGACTTTCCGGTCGGCCCCGGGTTATGCGGGACATCCCAGCGGCCGGCACCGGCTCGGTCCCCATGAACTATTGCGGTATTTCCCGGCGGGGAGCTGCGAGATCCTGGCCCATGAGGAAAGCCACGATCCTGACGGCCGACCGGCCGCGGGAATCGTGGCCCGCAGAAAAGTTCCTTGACCAGGATTATTCATCCCGTTTGGTCACTTGATCATGGTCAGCTTGATGGTCTGCATCTGGTGCTTGCCCTCCACCAGTGCGATATAGGTCCCCGTGCTCACGCGCCGGCCGGCCCCATCCGTTCCGTCCCACTTGACTTCCTGGGGTCCGGACTGGAAGACGCGGCTGGCCAGGATCTTGACCCGGCGTCCGTCCAGAGTGTAGATGGAAACCCGCGTCTGCTGGGATTGACCGAGGCGGAAAGAGATGGAGGTCAGGGGATTGAAGGGGTTGGGCCAGGCTTTCACGTCCCGGATCCCCGGGAAATCGGGCACCGAGAGAAGCTTGGTCTCGCCGAGCAGGGACGATTCTCCCTGAGAGTCGACGAGATAGAGACGGTACACGTAGCCTTCGCCGCTGCCGGAACTGGAGACGTGGTCCTCCCCGACGAAGAATCCACCACCTTCGTCGCGGAAGGGGATTTCCCATTCCTCGTCGCCGGCGGATTCCAGGGCTCCGGTGAGGCGGAAGTGGGGAGTGTCCCCGTTGGAAATGGTCTGCCAGGACAGATGGGCGAAGTCGCCGCTCCAGTCCACCTCGAAAGATGACAGTCGGGTGGGGGCCGCGTTGCAACCGACCGGCCAGGCGCCGATGGTTCCGCAGGAGTTGACATCCGGCCCGCAAGGCGAATCGTCCTGAAGGGAAAACTCGAATTCCAGGCCGGGATTCGGGGAGCAGAAAACCGGATCGGCCGACAAGTTATCCTGGATCAAGGCCTGATCGGTGATGTTGCCCACCCAATCGCCAAGGCTGTTGCCGAACAGATCCGTGCAGGAAATCATGGGCACCGCGGCGCCCTGTGCGGCGATACCGGTCCCTTCCTGGAAGGCGATGATCGAGCTGGTCACACGGGGCGAGGAGTCGTGGCAAAAAAGACCGCCTCCGCTGATATCAGCGGAATTGCCGGTGACCGTGCAGTATTCCAGATTCGTTTCAGCGTCCTGAAAACTGGCCAGGGCACCCCCGTAAAGAGCGTGATTCCCGAAGAAGGTGGAGTTGGTGAAAACGGGAGTGGCCTGATAATCGGAGAAAACGGCACCGCCAAAACCCAGGTCCCCGGTGGCGGTATTGCCTTTGAAACGGCTGTCCACGACCATGGGAGACGAGTCCGCACGGCAGGACAGGGCCCCTCCCCAGGAGGCGGTGTTGTTTTCGAATTCGCAATTCCGGAACAGGGGAGAGGATCCATAGCTGCAGTCCACGGCGCCGCCGCCGCCGCTGAGGGCGCTGTTGTCGATGAAAACGCAATCCGTGATCAGGATATCGGAATTGTTGCAACGGACGGCTCCGCCGTGGCTGTCGGCCTCATTGCTGGAGAAAACACAATTCGAAATGCGCAGGCTGCTGTTGCTCGAGAGCAGCGCACCACCGCTCTGGTCATAGCTGGAAGGACCGGCGGCCAAGCCGTTGGTCAGGGTGAGATTCTCGATAAAGCTGGATTGGACGATGCTTTCGCACAGGATGAGCCGGCCTCCTTGGCCGCCATCGATGACGACGTCCCCGGGCTGGGCGCCCATGCCGATCAGAATGATTCCCTCGGGCAGGATGAGATCGTTTTCCGAATAAACTCCCGGCGCGACTTCAACCCGGTCCCCCGCTTGAACGGATTCCAGAGCGGATCTGATCGAGGGGAAGTCTCCTGGAACCGAAAAAGTGTCGGCGTTGGCAGTTAAAGGAGTTTGAGAAAGGACAAAAATAAAGCCAAGGGCGGTAAGGGTTTTACATGTCATTTTATCAAATTCCTCCGTGAATTCCCTGAGTATCCAACCTCCCTCCCCGGAGCTGGACTCACGGCCAGCCTTCTTGCTGCCGGAGTAAATATGGTGATCGGTCGCTCGGTTTGGCAACCCCGAAATTCTTTTTTCAGGCATTTATCAGGTAATTTAGGGTGATTTTTGTTTTCATACCCAATTTTGCATCTGAAGAAAAATCGATATATATTTGTTGGAGAACGGAATAGTTTTGGGCCAAGATTCTGCAAGCTTGCGCATTTGCTTAGATAACGGAAGTAAAAAAATGGAAAAGAAAACCAGGTCGACAGTGTTGAAGGTGCTCCTGGCGGTGGTCGTGGTCTCAACGGTGGTTGTCGGGACCGCCCTGGTCCAGGAGAACAAGAGCTCCATCAGCCAGATCGCTCCGGACGTGAAGTTCTCCTGGACCGCGCCCTCGACCGGCACGGCCGTCCACCACTATGTGGCTCAAGTGCTGGTCAACGAGAGGGACACCCTGTTTTTCAATCCTGTGACGACCGAATCGATCATGTTGCCGGTCGTCTACGGCAACAAGTACCGGATCAGGGTGGCCGGCGTGGATGCCGCCGACACCCAAGGGCCTTTGTCCAATTGGTCGCTGCCGTATTCCCCTGAATTGGCCCCACCTGGTTTTTAACGGTTTTCCCAACCGGAATGCCCTCACCCAGGAGTGATTTTTCTACTCCTCCGGGTTAGGGTGTGTTCTGATCATCCGACCATCGGTTTGTTCCACAGGAGGCAGACGTGCAGATCGGCATCATCGGGGTGAAGTTCACCGGCAAGACCACCCTTTACAATGTGATCACGGGGGCAGGATTGCCCACGGGACAGGGTGGAGTGGATCCTCATCTGGCGGTGGGCCGCGTGCCCGATCCCAGGCTTGACCGCCTGACCGAGATGTTCAATCCCAAGCGCACCGTTCACGCCACGGTGGAGTGGGTGGATATTCCGGGTTTTCAAGCCGGCGCGTCGGCCGACGGCGGCCGCGAAGCCACCAGGTTCCTCGAACATGGCCGCAAGGTGGACGCCCTGGCCCAGGTCATTCGCTGCTTCGATGGCGGCTACGGCGCGCCGGACCCCGCTGGCGAACTGGAGACCATGGCCCTCGAGCTGGCCCTGGCCGATTTTCAGATCGTGGAAAACCGACTGGAGCGCCTAGCCAAGGAAAAGGCCCGGATGGGCAAGGTGGCCAACCTCCTGGAACCACCCATGATGGAACGGTTCCGGGATCAGCTGGAAAACGACCGGCCCCTGCGGGATCTCGACCTCAATCCGGATGAAGTGAAGCTCTCCTCGGGTTACGCCTTCTTGACCCTCAAACCCATGATCGTGGTCCTGAACCATGAGGAAGGCGCGGAGGCCCCGGCCGAGGTCATCGCCGCGGCCAAGGCCGCGGGAGCGGAAACCGTGGTAATCTGCGCCCGTGTGGAGGAGGAACTCGCCGAACTTGACTCCGCCGATGCAGCCGAGTTTCTGGCCGATCTTGGCATCGCCGAACCCGCCCTGCACCAGATGATCCGGGCGTCCTACGGCGCGCTTGATCTCCATAGCTTCTTCACCGTCGGCGAGGACGAGTGCCGCGCCTGGGCGGTGCGCAAGGGGTCCACCGCGCCGGTGGCCGCCGGGGTCATCCATTCGGATCTTCAGCGCGGATTCATCCGGGCCGAGGTCACGGCCTATGACGACCTGATCGCGGCCGGCTCCATGGCGGCCGCCAAGCAGGTCAACAAGGTGCGGCTCGAGGGAAAGGGTTACGAAGTCAAGGACGGGGACATTCTGGAAATCAGGTTCAGCGTGTGATGCGCAACGCCGGCGGACGGATTCCCTCACGGATTTCCCGTGGATGGATCTGGCCGCTGTCCGTGTGCCTGGCCGCTCTGGTGTTCTGGGTGGTGTTCCTGGGACAGGCCGAAGATTCCGTCTTTGGCCGGGTGCCCATTCTGGACGAGGTCTATTACCTGGATCAAGCAGCCGCCTGGACAAAAACTCCTTTTCCACCTGCGGAACCCTTTTTTGTCTCTCCCCTGTATCCGCTCCTGATTCTCCTGGCCGGCAGCGGCGAAAGCGTGCCCGACAGCCGGGTATTCTCCCCGGATCAACTGAGAGGAATCCGCATCTTCCAGATCGCCTGCTGGCTGGGAGTCCTGATCCTGCTGCGGCTGATCGCTGGACGCGTCCTGGGCCGGGAGATGGAGACTGGCTGGAAAAAAGACCTGGTTGTCTGGCTGCCGGCGATCCTGTTCGCCCTGTATCGACCCGCCGCCGTCTACACCGTGTCCATCCTGCTTGAACTACCCCTCGTCCTGCTGGTCGCCGGGGTGGCCTATCTGATGACCCGGCTGGTTGACCGCGCCGAAGAAGACAGGGTGATCGGACCGGGCCTTGTCCTGCCCTTGGCCCTGGGTACGGTCCTCGGATTGGCGGGATTGCTGCGGGGCACCACTCTTCTTTTGCTGGTTCCGGTCATGGTGTTGACGGCCGGAAAGGCGGCCGGGCGGCGGGCCCGCCTCGGCCGGGCACTGTTGGTGCTGGCCGCCGTTTCGGTGGTTCTCGCTCCCGCCGTCATCCACAACAGCAGGATCGCCGGACGACCGACAGGTCCCACCCTCAACGCGGGGGTGAATCTCTTCATCGGAAACGGGCCCGACGCCAACGGATTCTACGTGGCGGTCGTGCCGGGGGACTGGCGCCACGACCCGGCGGGCAGGGAATATCTGGGTGAAAGATGGGAAGGTCCGACGCCCACGCTGGCCGAGGCTGACCGGATCTGGGGTCGGGAAGCCTGGCGCGCCATGACCGAAGATCCCGCTCGAACCGCCGGCCTCTGGCTGAAGAAGGTCTGGCTTCATCTGCAAGGTTGGGAAATCGACCAGTTGACGCCTCTAGAAGGCTGGCGCCGGGCGGCGCCGGTACTGGAATGGCTGCCGGTCCCCTTCGCCCTGATCGTGGCTCTGGGCTTGGGGGGAATGGTCGGGCGGTGGCGGGATGCCCAGGTCCGGTGGTGGGTCGCGGCCCTGGCCGTGCTGGTGGCGGGTCAGAGTTTCTTCTTCGTGGTGTCGCGGTACCGCCTGGTCCTGGTGCCTTTTCTCTGCCTGCTGGCGGTGGCCGGGGCGGTGGAAATCCTGCGAAAAAACCGGTCGGCGGCTCTGGTGTTCATCTTGGCTTTACTACTCACGGTTCCCTGGGGTCTGGAGGGCACCCGGGCCATGTGGCGGGCCCAGGCCCAGGCCAACGAGGCGCGACGCTGGGCTGAGATCGCCGGGGCGGAAGATGCGGGAGATTCAGCCTCGGCCCGGGAAACAGCGGAAAATCTCTACCGGGAATCATTGGCAGGCAAAGCCGCCAGTCCGGCTCCCTGGTTGGGACTGGCCGCCCTTTTGATCGAACGCGGGGAGCGCGAGGAGGCCGCCGGGATCCTGGCGGAGGGGGCCCTCGCCACGTCCCGGAATCTGGAGATCAACAAGGTCCTCCTGGCTTTGTGGCTCGAGGATGGCCGGCGCCAGGAAGCCCTGGAGCTGACCCGCGCGGTCCTGGCGGATCATCCTCGCGATGCGGACACCCTCCACAACCGGACCGTGCTGCTGGCCGAGGTGGGCCGTCCCGAAGAGGCGATGGCGGTTGCCCGGGACCTGATCGGCGCCCACCCCGGGGATGCCCGGGGTTACATCGACCTGGGGATCATCCTGGCCCGGAAGGGGAGCCGTGAGGAAGCCCGGGCCGTTTTCGAACGGGGATTGAAAGCGGTTCCCGGCAATCTCCTCCTGCAGCGGAATCTAGACCTGGTGGACTGATAATTCGTTCCCCAGGTGGAATATTTCCGCTGGTTTTTTCCGGTCGCGACGTTTGGTGAATTGAACGAGGTCATCGGTACTTGATCATTTCACCGGGCCAACCGGCCCCAAGCGGAGGAAAAAAAATGAACGCACGGACCAACAACGGAATGAAGACCCTGGTTTTCTTGACCCTGACCGCAATGATGGTGTTGGGAGCGGGAACGGCCCTGGCCCAGAGGCCCGGGGCGGGGTACGGTGCCGGTGCCGGGTACGGCGCTGGTGGCGGATGGGGATTCGGTGACGGAGAGTTCGGCCCAGGCTACCGTTTCGAGATGGTGGCCGATCAACTGGAACTGACGGATGAACAGATCGAGGTCATCAAAGGTATCCAGACCCAGGGTCGGGAGAAGAACATGGAGCTGCGCAAGGATTTGATGCGTCTGCGCAACGAGTTGCAGGGCGAGATGCTCAAGGACGATCCTTCCGAGAAGGCTGCTCAGGACCTTATCGGCAAGATCGGCGCCCTGCGAACCGAGATTCAAGGCAATCGCCTGAAGAACAGGCTGGAAGTGGGCAAACAGTTGACACCCGAGCAGCGTGACAAGATGCTGATGCTGAACGGGAGATTCCAGAGGGGCGCGGGTCGTCTGGGCGGTGGCCGGGGAATGGGTCCCTGTGGCGACGGCGACTGGAACGGCCCGGGTTACGGCAAGGGGCGAAGAGGTGCCCGGGGTCGCTGGTAGAACGTGCGATGAGGACCACTCACAGGACGGTTGCAGGTGCCCCGAACCATGGACGACGATGCTCTCATGATCCGGACCGCAGAGGGCGAGGAGGCGGCTTTCCGTCTCCTCGTCCAGCGGTGGGAACGGGACGTGTTGAGCTTTCTGATCCACATGCTCGGCTCTGTCGAGGAGGCCGAGGACCTGGTCCAGGACACGTTCGTCCAGGTGTTCAGGAAAGCTGGTTCCTACCAGGCGGCGGGCATGTTCAAGAGCTGGCTCTTCAGGATCGCCGGCAACCTGGCCCGCAGCCGCCTGAGGCGGCGAAAGATCCTGCGCTGGGTCCGTTTCGATCCGGTGATCCACGATACGGGGAGCGCGGGACGGGGCCCGGACGAGGATCTGGAGCAGAACCAGCGGACGGCGGCCGTGCGGACAGCCATGGCCCGTTTGCCCGGCCGTCAGAGGGAAGCCCTGGCTCTGCATCGTTTTCAGGACATGCGCTACAAAGAAGTGGCTTCGGTGATGGGCACTACCGTCCCCGGTGTCGAATCCCTCATCCAGCGGGCCATGGCGGCCCTGCGTGAGGATTTGGCTGGAAAAGGTGATCTGATATGAAACACGTCGCGAACATGATTCAGGCCTACATTTCCGGGGAACTGGACCGTGACCGGAACGCCGCGGTGGAAGAACATCTGAACGAATGTCCCGCATGCCGGGCCGAGGCTGATCGGGCCCGCGAGATGTGGGAGATGCTCGGCTCCGCGGGGAGGCCTTCGCCGGCAACGGGCAGCGTCTGGCCGGCGGTTCAGGCGCGGACCTTTGGCCAGGAAACATCCGAACGTGAGTGGTTCTTCGGAGCCGGACGTCTGACCAGGACCGGCTTGGCGACCGCCGCGGTGGCGGCCGGCCTGATGCTGGGGATCCTGCTGCCCGTCGGGGCGGACCAGGAGGAGGGCGCCGACTCCAGTCTGATGGATTCGTCCTGGTTGGTGGAATCCAGCTGGCTGTCGGAATCCACTTGGCTTTCGGAATCCAGCTGGCTCGGGGGCGAAGGCGCCGCGGGGCTCGACGACATCCTGCTGGGCGCGGATCTGCTCGATGAGGGGAACGGATCATGAAAAAAGGCTGGGTGCTGGTGCTGTTGATTTCCCTGGGCCTCAACCTGGGCTTCGGGCTGCGCCTGCTGGGTGACCGCGGGGAACCGGACGGGCGGCGCGTTTTCGGGCGGGACGGTGGAATTCGCCGGACCCCTGGCCGCTGGGCCGACCAGGACACCACCGCGCGGCGAATGATGTTCACCCGGCGTATGGAACGTATCGCCAAAATGCTGGACCTGAGACCCGAGCAGCGGGAAGTGTTCCAGAAGGTCCACACCGAAACCGGGCGCATGTTGATGCAGAAAAGGGTTCTCATCACCCAAAAACGCGACCTTTTACACACCTTGGTGACCAGCGACGAGGTCGACCAGGACCGGATTCGCCACGCCATCGCCGAACTGGGGCAGGAGCAGGCGGTTCTGGACTCCCTGGTGGCTGAAACGGTGCTGCAGGAAATGGCCGTTCTGGATTCCGCCCAACGGGCGCGATACCTGGCCATGCTGTCCTTCGAAAAGGACGGGCGCGTCGGCAGGCGGGGCCGGGGTGGGCCGGGACCACGCCGCCAATAATCCAGGTTGACAGCAAAGGCCCCGATTTCTTACTTTTTACAGGCGGTGAAGGAATCCGACCTTTTCCGTGCGCCAACTGTTTCCCACCCCAGTCAGGGTTTCATTGATTGAAATTGCCCCGATGAGGCATCGTTCCGATTTGTTCCGAATGTCCTGGATTTCCCTAATGCCCGGAATCGTCCCGAGGGGGGACTCATCATGACCATAGCGCGAATCATCCTGTTGGCCGGACTGCTCGTTCTGGTTGGGTTGTCGGGATTGGCCGGCTGCCGATCCGCCCACACGACCAGTGCCATTCTGTATATCGATGAGCAGAACTATGACAAGGCCGTAAAGGTGATCCAAGAAGGGTTCGAGTACCGCGACGATGAACCCGATGCCTTTTACTATCTGGGCGAGGCTTACAGCCATCTGGCCGAAGAAGCCGTGGAAAACGACGACTTCCTCGAAGCGAAAAGGAACTACATACTCGCTTCCGAAGCCTATCAGCGGGCCAAAGATCTCGACCCCGAGGAATTCACCGAGAAAGTCGAGCAGTCCCTGATCTACAACTACAACAATCGGGTGCGGCAGGCCAAGCTCGACTGGGACGAGGACTACTTCGAGCAGGCCGAAGGACACATGAGGCTCGCCTTCGCCGCGCTGCCGGATTCCATGGCGCCCATCAAGAACATCGCCCGCCTGAAGATGCAGATGTCCCAGGACGAGCGATATTCGGAAAACCGCGAGGAACTCCTCAACGAGGCATTGGTTTTGCTCGACCAGGTTCTGGCCCAGAATCCCGAAGCCTTCGAATTGCAGTTGAACAAGGCCAACGTGCTGGCCGCCCTTGAGCGGAATGAAGATGCCAAACAGATCTTCGATACGTTGCTGGCCGAGCACGGCGACGACACGGGCCTGCTCATCGACATCGCCAATCTGGCCATCGATGACGAGGATTACTCCCGGGCCGCCGATTTCTACGTCAAGGTCGTTGATCTGAACGAAGCCGACACCGACGCCACCAACGACGCCGACAACAAGGCGATGCTTGTAGCCGCGGGGACCTGGTATTCCACGTCGAACATCGGGCGGTTCGAGGATGCCATCACGGTGTTGGATCGCGCCGCCGACCTGGAAGACCTTCCGACGGACAACACCATGCTGATGCGTTTGCGGACGTACTACAACTATGGCAAGGAAATGAAGGGCCGGGCCGGGGCCGAAACCGACCCCGTCAAGATGGCGGAGTTGACGGAGGAGTCCACGGCGCTTTTCAACCGTGCGGTTGAAATCGGGTTTGCCATGACCAATAATTTTCCGGCCACGGCGGACGGTTTTTTCTATCTCAGTCTGTCTCAGCTGGAATTGGGCGATTACGCCGCCTCGGACGCCAATTACAAGACCTACGAGGAACTTCAGGGCGGCCCGTAGTAGGCGTTTGGGGAATTTTGGGAAAATCGTAGAGGTAAATGGCCTTCTTGCACGTTTTGTGCTATGATGGTCATACCTATACAGGGCCCGAGAGCCCGCACCGCATTACCCAGGGGAACCATCACACTTTTTTCAGGGAATTCTTCCCCTTCATTCGGGCTGCCACAGCACGCCCGGTCTCTGCCACAATCACCTTACCCAACTGTCAGGTTCGAGGAGCATAATGGACATCAAGGAACTTCAGGAAATGGACATTCACGAGCTCGTGGGTGTCGCTCGCGGGATGAACATCGAGGCGCTCAGCACCCTTCGCAAGTCTGAACTCATCTTCAAGATTCTCGAGGGGCAGACAGAAAAGAACGGTCTGATCTACGCCGAAGGCGTGCTGCAGGTGCTGGCCGAGGGATACGGCTTCCTGCGCTCGGCGAAGTTCAACTATCTGCCCGGTCCCGATGACATTTACCTGTCGCCTTCCCAGATCAAGAAGTTCGACCTGAAGACCGGCGACACCATTTCCGGCCAGGTGCGTCCACCGAAGGACAATGAACGCTATTTCGCCCTGTTGAAGGTGGAATCGGTCAACTACAACGATCCCGAGATCGCGAAAAAAGTCACCCTCTTCGACAACCTGACTCCCCTGTATCCCGAGGAGATCCTCAATCTCGAGCTCACTTCCAAGAATATGACCACCCGTTTGATCAACCTGCTCTGCCCGATCGGCAAGGGGCAACGCGGCCTGATCGTGTCTCCTCCGCGGGCGGGCAAGACGATGATCCTGCAGAAGATCGCCAACGCCATCTCCACCAATCACCCCGAAGTGCACCTCATCGTACTGTTGATCGACGAGCGGCCCGAGGAAGTGACGGACATGGCCCGGTCGGTGGACGGCGAAGTCGTCAGCTCGACCTTCGACGAGCCCGCCGAGCGCCATGTTCAGGTTGCCAACATGGTGTTGGACAAATCAAGGCGCTAGGTCGAGAACGGCCTGGACGTTGTGATCCTTCTGGATTCGATCACCCGTCTGGCCCGGGCCCACAACGCGGTGGTGCCGCATTCCGGCAAGATCCTCTCGGGCGGCGTCGACTCGAACGCCCTGCAGAAACCCAAACGCTTCTTCGGCGCGGCGCGGAACATCGAGGACGGCGGGTCCCTGACGATCATCGCCACGGCCCTGATCGAGACCGGCAGCCGCATGGACGAAGTGATTTTCGAGGAGTTCAAGGGCACCGGCAACATGGAGCTGGTCCTGGACCGCAAGATCGCCGACCGCAGGGTCTATCCGGCCATCGACATCTTCAAATCGGGCACCCGCAAGGAGGAGCTTCTCATTGAGGGCAAGGATCTGGCGAAAATCTGGGTCCTGCGCAAGTATCTGAGCGATTACAATCCGATCGAGGCCATGGAATTCCTCATCGACAAGCTGAGCAAGACCAAGGACAACGAGCAGTTCCTGGGTGCCATGAACGCCTGACAGGGGCCCGGGTAGGGCGGGAAACCGGAAAATTTTCTTGCCATAAGCCATATTCCTTATTTCTTTTTGCCCTCAACCTGCCACGAGAAGAACCAGACGAGAACTGCTTGGAATAAAGGCTAAAAGGACCATGAAGAAGAACATCCACCCGAAATACATGGACTGCACCATTACTTGCCTGTGCGGCAACGTGATTCATACCCGTTCGACCAAGGACAAGCTCAGCGTCGAAATCTGCTCCAACTGCCATCCCTTCTTCACGGGACAGCAGAAGATCGTTGACACCGCTGGCCGCGTCGAGCGCTTCCGCAAGCGTTACGAGAAAGCCACCTACGGCAAGAAGTAGGAGCTGTTCGGATACAACGGGACCCGGCCTACCGGGCTGGAAGTTCAGAATAGAGTCCAGAAAGGGCGCCGGGTTGATGTCCCGGCGCCCTTTTTTAGTTATCCTGTAGCCCGACTGCACGGGCGCGGGTCGTCCGGTTCAAGGAAACTCGTTCGAAAGAGACGACATGAACGAATCTGCAACTGAAACCAGGATTTCCGACGAAGGCCGGGACCCGGCCCGCGACCCCGACCGGGTCGAAGCCGCTGATGCCCGGCAGATGGATCTGGCGGTCGGCGGACAGGCCCTCATCGAGGGCGTGATGATGCGCAGTCCGGCCTACATGGCCATGGCCGTGCGTACACCCGACAAACGCATCGTGATCCGCAAGAAGTCCTTCAAGAGCGTCATGCGGAAGCTGCCGTTCCTGAACATTCCGGTGTTGCGCGGGGGCATCCACCTGATCGAGAGCATGGCTCTGGGCATCGACGCCCTGATGTTCTCGGCGGACCAGGCGACAAGCGAGGACCGTGTCGATCAGAAGAAGAGTTCGTTCTGGGACTCGGTTCTGATGTGGGGCACGGTTGCCTTCTCCTTCGTGCTGAGCATGGGGCTGTTCTTCTACCTGCCCATCATCCTGACCGACCTGGTGGTCGCCGAGGGGGAGGGCAGCGTCGTGTGGAACATGGTGGACGGATTCTTCCGCGTGCTCATGTTCGTTCTCTACCTGTGGGCCGTGAGCAAGCTGCCGGACATGGCGCGGGTCTTCGAGTACCACGGCGCCGAACACAAGAGCATCCACGCCTTCGAAAACGGCCGTTCCCTCGATGCCGACGGCGCTCGCCCCTTCACGACCCTCCATCCGCGGTGCGGCACCAGTTTCCTGTTCTTCGTCATGCTGATCTCGATCGTGGTGTTTTCCTTCCTGGGACGGCCCGAATCCATCGTGGACAGGCTGGAACGGTTGGCCTTCGTGCCCTTGATCGGCGGGCTGGCCTACGAGGCCATCAAGCTGTCGGGGAAATTTGCCAAATCATTGCTGATCAAGCCGTTCATCTTTCCCGGCTTGATGATGCAGAAGATCACCACCAGCGAGCCGGACGACGACCAGTTGACGGTGGGCATGGCTGCCCTGCGGGCCGTACTGACCCCGGAAGCCGATGACTTCAAGGAGCGGACGTATTACGATATTCCCGATGATGTCCCGGTGGAAGAAGGAGGAGCGACGGCTTGAAAGCCAACGTCATCAAGCTTCGCGACAAGTATGCCCAGCTGGGAGAAAAGCTGTCCGACCCGGCCGCCCTCAATGATCAGAGCGAGTACCGGAAACTGACCCGCGAGCATGCCCGGGTGCGCAAACAGCTGGAAGTCGGGGAGAGATGGCTGGAGCTCCAGCAGCAGGTCGAGGACAACCGCGAACTGCTGAAGTCCGAGAGCGATCCCGAAATGGTGGAGATGGTCAATGACGAACTCGCCACGCTCGATCCCGCTCTCGACCTGGCGGCTGAAAAGTTGGAATCCGTCCTGTTGCCCCACGATCCCAACGACGACCGCGACGCCATCCTCGAAGTGCGCGCCGGCACCGGCGGGGACGAGGCGGCCCTTTTCGCCGAGGAAATCTCCCGCATGTATCTTCGTTACGCCGAGAAACAGGGCTGGAAGACCGAGATGATCGATGCCACCGAAGGGACGTCCGGCGGCTTCAAGGAAGTGATCTACGCCGTGCGCGGCGACGGCGCCTTCGGCATGCTGCGCTGGGAAAGCGGAGTGCACCGCGTGCAGCGCGTGCCGGCCACCGAGAGCCAGGGACGTATCCACACCTCCGCCGTGACCGTGGCGGTGTTGCCCGAGGCCGAGGAAGTCGACATCGAAATAAAGCCCGAGGACCTGCGCATCGATGTGTACCGCGCCCAGGGTCCCGGCGGCCAGTCGGTCAACACCACCGACAGCGCCGTGCGCATCACGCACGTTCCGACGGGGGTGGTCGTGCAGTGCCAGGATGAGAAATCCCAGCACAAGAACAAGGCCAAGGCCATGAATGTTCTGCGTTCGCGGCTGCTGGAGCGGGCGATCATGGAGCAGGAGGCGGAGATCGCCGCCGAACGCAAGAGCCAGGTCGGCACCGGGGACCGCAGCGCCAAGATCCGCACCTACAACTTTCCCCAGAGCCGGGTCACCGACCACCGCATCGGGTTGACCCTGCACAGTCTGGACGCCATCATGGCCGGTGACCTCGACGAGGTGGTAAACGCCATCCTGACTTACCGGCGGGAGGAGGCCCTGGCCGCCACCCGCAGCGATTGACGACCTCATTTGTGGATTGTCCATGAACAGTGCGAGCCCCAACAAGACCATCCGGGAACTGATCCAGGTGACCAGCGAGTACCTGGACGGCAAGGGCGTGGAATCCGCCAAGCTGAACGCCGAGCGGCTGCTGGCGGATGTGCTGGGGCTGTCGCGCATCGAACTCTTCTTCCAGCATGACCGCCCCGTCCTGGGCGCCGAACTCGATCACTACCGCGACCTGGTGCGCCGGCGGGCAGGGGGCGAACCCCTGCAGCAGATCCTCGGCGAGACCGAGTTCTACTCAAGGGTATTCAAGGTCGAGCCGGGCGTGTTCATCCCACGGCCGGAGACCGAGCGACTTGTCGAAGAGGCGGTCGCCCTGCTGGCCCCGCCGGACCGGCGGCTGCTGGCTCCGGTGGCGGTGGAAATCGGCTGCGGCACGGGCGTCATCGGCATTTCCATGGCCTTGGACGTGCCGCGCCTTACCGTCTACGCCACCGACGTCAACCCCGCCGCCGTCCAGTTGACCAAACACAACGCCCACACCCTGGGTGTCGATCCCCGGGTTCATGTCCTGCCGGGCAACCGGTTCGACCCGTTGCCGGCCCATCTGAAGGGCCAGGTCGATCTGGTGGTCAGCAATCCACCCTATATTCGCGAAGCGGACATCCCGGGGCTGGCCGCCGAGGTTTCCGAGCATGACCCGATGGAAGCCTTGAACGGCGGGGAGGACGGCCTGGTATTCTTCCGTGCCCTGGCCTCGGGGCTGGGCGTCTGGCTGCGTCCAGGAGGCCACGTCGCGGTCGAGATCGGCGACGAACAAGGCCGCGAGGTGGAGGACATCTTTTCCGCCTCGGGGATGGTGGATATCAGGGTGATCAGGGATTATGCAGACAGGGACCGGGTGGTGACCGCCCGGTCCGCAGCACCGGAGGAACAGCGTGGATAGGTTCGTGATTGAAGGCCCGACTCCCCTTGAGGGGGAAATCGTGATCGGTGGCGCCAAGAACGCCGTCCTGCCCCTGATGGCCGCCGCCCTGCTGGCCCGAGGCGAGTCGGTGATCGACAACGTGCCCGATCTGCAGGACGTACGCTTCTTCATGACCATTGTCGAGGGCCTGGGCGCCCGTTGTCGCCTGGACAACCACCGCCTGACCATCGATACGTCCGACCTGACGGGATCCGAGGCGCCCTACGACCTGGTACGGAAGATGCGGGCGAGCATCTACGTGCTGGGGCCGCTGCTGGCCTCCATGGGCAAGGCCCGCGTCTCTTTGCCCGGCGGCTGTGCCTGGGGCCCGCGGCCGGTGAACCTGCACCTGGAGGGCCTGGCCGCGCTGGGAGCGACCATCGAACTCGACGAGGGATACATCCTGGGCCGCTCCGAGGGGCGTTTGGCGGGGGGGCGTTTCCGGTTCGAGCCCTCGTCGGTGGGTGGGACCTGCAACATATTGATGGCCGCCGTGCTCGCCGCGGGCGAGTCGATGCTGGAGAACTGCGCGGTGGAACCGGAGGTCACGCAGCTGGCTGAAGCGCTGGTTGCCGCCGGGGCCGTGATCGAGGGTGTGGGCACCACCACCTTGCGGGTGACCGGCGTTGCGGAAATCCGCCCCCTGGAACACTGGGTGATGGCGGACAGGATCGAGGCCGGCACCTTCATGGCCGGAGTGGCGCTGGCGGGAGGCAAGGTCAAGCTGCTGGGCGTCGATCCGGAGCACTTGCGGCCGGTGACCTCGGTGCTGCAGGATATGGGTTGCGAAATTTCCGAGAACGATACGGCATTGACCATCGTGTCGTCCGATCGTCCGCAACCGGTCGAGGTGGTCACCAGGCCCTACCCGGGTTTTCCCACGGACATGCAGGCACAGGTCATGGCGGCCTGCTGTCTGGCCGATGGAACGAGTTTTATCACCGAAACCATATACACCGACCGCTTCACCCACGTGGCTGAACTGAAGCGCCTGGGAGCGGACATTCGCCTGGACGGCGCCCGCGCCACGGTGTTCGGCGTGGATAATCTGATGGGCGCCCCGGTGATGGCAACGGATCTGCGCGCCTCGGCCGCCCTGGTGATTGCCGGTTGCGCGGCTCACGGCACCACCACCGTCAACCGGGTCTACCACATCGACCGGGGCTACGAGCGTATCGAGGAACGGTTGGCGGCCTTGGGCGCGAAGATCCGTAGAGAAAGCGATTAGCGCGGGGTTCCACCCCGGTCAGATCCGCTACCAAGGGCGTGGACCAGACGATCGTGCCTGTCACGTCTTGTACGGACGCACATGCCGGGCCAGCCATGCTTGCAGGTGAAGCCAATTTAGCTGTGTTAAGGATTTGGAGGCGCTGAATGTGCTCAAAATTCTTTAACGTTTACGGGGACAGTACGCGCGCGGACGCCTATGCCGCTCTCGAATTCCCTGGGACCTATTACTTGGCCTACCGGGATCTGCCGAAAATAATCGGTGAACATGTCAATGGTACCAGTGCATTGGACTTCGGGTGTGGAACTGGTCGTTCAACCCGGTTTTTGACGAAGTTGGGTTTTGAATCTGTCGTTGGGGTCGATATTGCGGAGCAAATGCTTGTTCAGGCCCGCGTTCGGGATTCGGAGGGTGAATATCGCCTTGTGACCGACGGTGATCTTGGCGAAATTGCGGCTGCCTCATATGACCTCGTGTTATCCGTGTTTACTTTTGACAATATTCCCACCATGGACAAAAAGGTTTCACTATTCCGGTCCTTGAAGCAATTGCTGAAGGACGGCGGCCGTATCGTTAGTCTTGTTTCGTCCCCGGAAATCTACGTTAATGAATGGGCGTCATTTTCGACGAAAAATTTCCCTGAGAACCGCACGGCAGTGAGCGGGGACAAAGTGCGAATTGTGATGCTCGACGTGGAGGACAGCCGACCTGTCGAGGACATTATTTGGTCTAACGCGGACTACATGGAGGTGTATAAGCGTGCAGGGCTGAAATCGGTTAAGGTCTACTGGCCGCTGGCTTCTCAGGATGAACCCTATACATGGTTGAGTGAGACTGTGATAGCCCCATGGGTTATCTACGTTCTGGAAAATTGCGAATAAAATTGCGGGCTGTGCAGGGACCATTCGGTGTCGCAGCCGATAAACGCTTGCAGGGGAAGTCATAATGTCCAGGCAGGACCAATTGGCTATGAAGTCCGCAGGTGCAGGGGTTCATTGGTGGGACGACCAATAGTGTGAAGGCCCACAAATTGAAAGCCATTCAAAAACAACTCATATATTCAGGGCGTAGTATCCCCGTCGTTTTTTGGGCTACCACCGTTCTTTGCGGAACCTTGCTTGGGGAATACAACCACATATCTAGATTGGTTAGTGAATTGGGAGCTGTCGGAACCCGGACCCAACATGTCTTTACCGCCGGACTCGTCTTGTGCTCCATTTTAAGTCTCTTGTTTGTCGTGGGTTTGTACGGTGCTTGCAGGGACGCCCGAATAAATTCAACCCCGGTGCTGATCATTCTGTCCTACTCGTTTTCAATTGCCGGCGCGGCAATCTTTCCTTTGCCCCTTGAACTGCATTGGATATTTGGACTACCCTCAATTCTCTTGGTGCTGTCTCCATTGCTTGGTTTCGTCTTCTGGAGGGGAGTGCGGCCCTTGGCCGGAATCAAGCTAATGTCAGTCCTCAGTTTTCTCATTATGTTGTTGGGTTTTTTGGCATTTTTCCCCGAGGCGTTGGAGAACTTTTCCGGCCTAAAGCAACGGTTCTTTCATCTTGGCTGGTCGGTCTGGTTTGTCTATTTGAGCTATGGTTTTGCGGGTTTGTTAAAGGGCGGGAACCAGGAGATTCTCAGTGTGGGGCAGGGGATTACTGAATAGTGCCTTGCCTAACAGGAGTTTTCACACAGACATAAGGGTTTTGAAGCCAAGGTTGGACGGACCATTCGATGAAAGCGGCAAAGGCAATGGATCATGTTATCCCTGTAGAAGATGAGGTTTTCTACACCCGAAACGACCCCAATGACATCAGGTTCGGGGACATCGTCCTCCGTGATGTCGAACAATATTCAACCGCGCAGGTTGTCATATTGGGATGTCCGCAAGATGAGGGGATTTCTCGCAATCGCGGCCGTCTCGGTGCCCGTTTTGCGCCGACCGAGATACGAAGAGATCTCTATCGCTATCCTGTAACTCAATCCCACGAGCATCTTGTTCTCATGGATGTCGGGGACTTGAAAATCAGCGACACGCTTGAGAAAACAC
>CBDURF010000033.1:0-25345 GCA_965369705.1 uncultured bacterium | reverse complement strand
GCCCTCCAGACGCCCCGGGAAAGCGGGGGTATGG
This sequence comes from uncultured bacterium, assembly GCA_965369705.1. Classification (GTDB taxonomy): domain Bacteria; phylum Krumholzibacteriota; class Krumholzibacteriia; order LZORAL124-64-63; family LZORAL124-64-63; genus JAGLCY01. The sequence continues at coordinate 25,311 of CBDURF010000033.1, read as the reverse complement.
CATCCGGTGCTCCTGACGTCCGTGTCCGCTTCTAAGGCCGCAATCTTGACCCGCCAATCCTGGAGAACAGAATCAGCATCTCCGCGGTCGATGATCGAAAGGGTGGTCTCGCCTGTTTGGTGGTCGTGGCACAACACCTCGTCCACCACCATGAAAGCGAGGTCTGGGAGTTGGAGATCATCCTCGCCGGTGTCGGGCAGGGTTTCGATGGCATAGCCGGTTTCGTAACCGAAGTACCCGACCAGCCCGCCTTGGAAAGACCCCCCGAGGAGCCTTTCCCCGAACAAGTCGGGTTTGTATTCCTGCTGCAGATCGCGCAGGGCGGTGAAGGGATCACCGGTCCAATCCCGAATCGCCGGGGTTTCAAATCGCCGGCCGTCGGAATGTCGCCAGGTGGTCAGGGTCAGAGCCATCGACAGATCCGGCCCGACTGTCCGGCGCGCGGTCAGCAGGGCACAGGGATCGCCACCCAGAAAGGAAAACCGGCCCAGGCGATCGGGATCCATGGCGCTGTCCAGCAGGAAGGCGCAGGTATCAGGACCGAACATCGCACCGTAGCGCCAGAAGGGCAGGGCAAGTTCCAGCGGGATGAGCAGACGACTTTTCATGAGGGATCCGGTCGGTCGGGTGTCGCGCAACGGGCAAGAATCTTCTCGACGCGCCGGCGCAGGGCGGTGACATGGGTTCCTTCCCAGAACAGCTGGTCACATTCGCGGCAAAGATAGAAGGTGTCCAGCCATTTGGCCGTCTTGGGGGGGATGCGCGCCTCGACATCCGCCTTGGCGGTCTCGCGCAGCAGTCCGTTGCACTTGCTGCAACGGCCGAACAGCCGGATCTGATCGGTCAGGAGAAACCGGCGAACGACTTCACCGGCCTGCTCATCGGGAACATCGGAATCGATCAGCATGGCGTTGTCCATGGCGGCGCGCTTGAGCAGGGAGCGGCTCCTGGTCAGTACCGTGCGGTTTTCGTTGATCCCCCGGCGGGCCATTCCGGGTTCGGACCAGGATTGGTCCCAGGCAGTGTCGAAGCCCATGATGCGCAACAGGAGGGCCAACTTGCCGAGATGACCGTCGCACAGGAAACTCGGCGAGGTCAACCGACGCGGCCGGGCCCCGCGGACTTTCAGGACATCCCCGGGGACCGTTAGGGAATCCAGAGGCAGTTCCTGGCGTGTAACGAGTGAAAAGACCGTCCCGACTTCGCAGTGGGGAACTCCCACCGATTCAATGAGATCCTTCACGGATGTGGGTTCGGCCAGGCTGCGCACCACCAGGGCCGGCTGGCCCGGTCGCCAGGGAAAAACCAGGGCGGAGGCGGGAATCAACCGTCCCGGCTTTTCCTGGAAAATAACCATCAAGGTCAACATTCGGCCGATAATAGCACACTTTCCTGTTGCGGATTGACAGGCCCTGTTTCCCACCCCAAAATTCCGAACACTGGACCCAGAAAAAATTTTCCGTCACCGATCCAGGGGTGAAAACGTGTCCCTCGAGCATTACCACACCAAATCCGGTTCCTCCGGTGAGTCGTGGTTCTGGCTCCTGGGCGCCCCGCTTGTGGTGGTGGCGTGCCTGTTGGCGGGCCGAAATGTCTTTGCCGTCTTCGTTGTCTATCACCTTGGTTTTTGTCTCACCCTGCCGGCTGTTCAAAATTTTCTGCGGCGCCGTTCAACGATTTCGGATTACCTGGAGTTTCTGGGCCTGACCGGGCCCGGCACTGTCCGCGGGCTACTGCTTGGGCTTGGGCTCGGCGTGATCCTGGCCGGCGGGACAATCCTGGCTTTCCGTTTATTCGGCGGGATCTTCCTGGCAGGCCACAATGTCCCGGAAATCCTGGGCCGATGGGGTGTGGATCAAGGCAACATGCCGCTGCTGTTCTGGTTCATGATTCTGGTCAACGGTCCGGCCGAAGAACTCTATTGGCGAGGTTTCGTGCACGGGGAGATGTCGGACAGGAAGCCGCGCATGGCGACGATCCTCCTGATAGCCGCCTGCTACGCCGGTTATCACGGGGTGACGGTGTTTTTCCTGGTGGCCAACCTGCCGGTGGCCCTGCTTTTCATGGTCGCCATTTTCGCCGCGGGATTCGGTTGGGGCTGGCTGCGCGAGAAAACCGGCTCGGTCTGGCCCGCCCTGCTGGGTCACGCCGGAGCCGCCGCGGCCTACATGATCGTAGCCAGACCCCTGATGGACCTGTGAAGTGCGCATGAATCATCCAAGCGAAAGCTTGCCCAAACCATGCCGCTTGACCGATAATCATTTCCTGTCACAGCAACCACCGAGGAGGGAGAATCATGCTGGGAGCCATCGCCGGGGACATCATCGGGTCAGTCCATGAATTCTGTCCCACCAAGTCCATGGATTTCCCTCTGTTCACCGAGGCCTGCAAGTTCACCGACGATTCCGTCTTGACGGTCGCGACCGCCTTTTCATTGTTGACGGACGGCAACTACGCCGAGAACTATCGGATTTTCGGCCGGCTCTATCCCCTGGCGGGTTACGGCGCCAATTTCAAGAAATGGCTCCAGGGTGCTGGCGGCGAGCCTTACGGCAGCTGGGGCAACGGTTCGGCCATGCGGGTGGGCCCGGTGGGTTTCGCCTTCGACAACGAAGATGACGTCCTCCGCGAAGCCGAACGGTCGGCCGTGGTTTCCCACGACCATCCCGAAGGGATCAAGGGCGCCCAAGCGGTGGCCCTGGGCATCTTCCTGGCGCGGCAGGGCGCCGAGCCCGCCCAAATCAAGCAGGAGATTTCCGATCGCTTCGGTTATGACCTCGACCGCACCGTCAAGGCCATCCGTCCGGATTACACCTTCGACGTGTCCTGCCAGGGCTCGGTGCCGGAGGCGATCATCTGCTTCCTGGAAGGCCGGGACTGGGAACAGGCGGTGCGTCTGGCTGTATCCCTGGGCGGCGACGCCGACACCCAGGCCTGCATGGCCGGCGTTCTGGCCCAGGCCCGGTTCGGAAACGTGCCCAGCGATATCGAACTGGCGACCCGGAAGATGTTGCCCGAACATCTGCTCGAGATCGTCGAGGATTTCGAGAATAAATTCATGGCCGGCTAACGGGAGACGAATGCGTGAACGTCAGCGCCCTGAAAAGGAAATTTCCCAAGAAGGATTGTCCCTCCACGCCCTTCTTCGTGTCGATCGCCGGCAACATCGGCGTGGGCAAGAGCATGATCACGACCATGGTCGGCGAGGTGTTCGGCTGGCGGATGCACTTCGAGCCGGTCATCAACAATCCCTACCTGGAAGATTATTACAAGGACATGAAGAGGTGGAGCTTCCACCTGCAGGTCTATTTCCTGAGCAAACGATTCGAGGTGCAGAAGATCATCCTGGACAATCCGGGTTCGGCGGTCCAGGACCGCACCATCTACGAGGATGTCGAGATCTTCGCGCCCACGCTCCACAGGCGCGGGTGTATGGACGACCGTGACTACGAGAACTACCGCGAGGTCTTCCGCAATATGGTGGCTTTTTTGCAGCCGCCCGACCTGATCGTCTACCTGAAGTGCAGGCCGGAAACGGCCCTGGAAAGAATCCAGCAGCGTGGGCGGGGCTGCGAGTCGAACATCCCGCTGAATTTCCTGCAGGATCTGCACCTGGCCTACGAGGACTGGATCGAAAGGGCGCCGGCCCTGTGTCCGGTGCGCATGATCGACACCGAGAAAATCAATCTGCGGGATGATCGACAGGCCCAGGAGGAGCTGCTGGGAATGATCCGGGAATTCCACATCGAAAAACATGAACGCAACGGCGGGTGAATATGCTGTGCGGCCGCAAACGGAGATGAAATTTGAAACCCAGTGATTACCGGCCGAGCGACCTTTTGCGCGGCCCCGACATATCCGACGATCTGCTGAAGACCCTGCCCAAGACGGATCTGCACTGCCATCTGGACGGATCGCTGCGCATGGAAACCTTCATGGAACTGGGTGCGGCCTGTGGGATGGACATGCCCGCCGATCCTGCCGAGGTGCGGGCCCGCTATTTCCCCGCCGACCGCGAGTGCGTCATGCACGAGTTCCTCAAGTTTTTCGACCACACGTTGGCGGTGCTGCAGACCGAACAGAACCTGGTCCGCGTGGCGCGCGAACTGGCAGAGGATTTCGCCGAACAGGGCGTCTGGTACCTGGAGGTCCGGTTCTGTCCGTTGCTGCACACCCAACAGGGGATGACCCCTGACCAGGCCGTCGCCGCGGTGCGCAAAGGCCTGGACGATGCGGCCACCTCCGTCGGGTTCCAGTCGGGGATCATCATCACGGGCATCCGCACCATCGAATCGGCCAAGTCGCTTGAACTGGCGAAGTTGGCAGTGGACTGGAAGGGACGCGGAGTGGTGGCCTTCGATCTGGCGGGGACCGAGCAGGACTATCCGGCGAAGAACCACCTCGAAGCGTTCTACCACGTGATGAACCACAACCAGAACGTCACGATCCACGCGGGCGAGGGATTCGGTCCCGAGTCCATCCACCAGGCCCTGCATCGCTGCGGCGCCAACCGCCTCGGGCACGGCACGCGGCTGGAAGAGGATCCCGACCTGATGGCCTACGTGGTCAACAACCGGGTGCCCCTGGAGATCTGCCTGAGCAGCAATCTGCAGAGCTGCGTGGTGGATGATCTGGCCCATCATCCCTTCCGCTATTACATGAAGGAAGGGGTGCGTGTCTGCCTGAACACGGACAACACCCTGTTCGCCCGGACCTCGCCCACGCGTGAGCTGCGGTTGGCCGTCGACACCTTCGACCTGACGCTGCTGGAAACCGAAAACCTGCTCATCAACGGTTTCAAGAGCGCATTCCTGCCTGAGAATGCCAAGGGGGAGATGGTCCTCGAAGCACTGCAGACGTTTTCTTCGTTGCGCGACAAGTTCGACCTCGACGGGCACAAGGCGGGCGAATCATGACCGAACGGTTGAACATCCTGTCCGACCGCTGGCGCGACCGCGTGGCCGAGGCCGTTGAATGGCTGGGAGAGAAGGGATTCACCGGCCGGGTGGGACTGATCCTTGGCAGCGGTCTGGGTAATTTTGTCGACGCGGTGGACGACGCGCAGGCCATCGAATACGGCAACATCCCGGGCTACACCACGACTTCGGTGGCCGAACACACCGGGCGTTTAGTCTGCGGCACAGCCGCCGGCGTGCCGGTGGTTGTCATGCAGGGACGGCTTCATCCCTACGAAGGACTGCCTTTCGACGAACTGCTGCTGCCGACCGCGGTGCTGGCCTGCCTGGGCATCGATTCGGCGGTCGTGACCAACGCCGCGGGCGGCCTGAACCGCTATTATCTGCCCGGCGACCTGATGGTCATCCGCGACCAGATCGATATGCACCTCCACGATCCCCTGCGCGGATTGATGTCCCAGCCCTTTGCGCCGGCTGCCGGGACCGACGCCAAAACAGCCGCCGTTCTGGCCGAGGTTGGCCGCAGCGGGGGAGTGGCCGATCTCTATGATCCGTCCCTGGCCCGCAAGCTGGTCGCCGCCGCCGCCGAATCCGGCGTGCCGATGCACAGCGGCACCTATGCCAGCATGTACGGCCCGGCCTACGAGGCCAAGGCCGAGATCGGTATGCTGCGAAGGATGGGTTGCGACGCGGTCGGGATGTCCACTGCGCCCGAGACGGTGCTGCTCAAAAGGCTGGGCGTGTCGCCGGTGGGGCTTTCCTGCATCACCAATCCCGCGCGCGAAACCGGGCAGCCCGAGCTGTCGCATCAGGACGTGGTCGAGGTCGGCAAGATGGTGCGCGACCGCATGGCCAGGTTGCTGCTGGCGTTTTTGCCGAAGGTCTGAACGCAGGCTTCATGGCGGGCTAAGCCTAATTGTGATAAAATATGTTCACCGGCTAGCGTCCCCTCACCAGGACACGCATCACGCCGCTGCATCAATCCGGCCCGATATATCCTCTTATCCGCTGATCCCAGGTTCCATTCCCGGGCGAGTGCTTGGAACATCTGCTGGCTGAACTGCCTGATTTTTTGACTGATATCATAACGCCCGGGTCGTGAGATACTCAGAGGGGGGAGTCATCATGTTACCCATTCCAATCGCACAACTTACGCATTGCGCCCGGCCCCGAACCGCATTTTTTTGCCTGGCTCTGGCAACCCTGGTGTTCTCGTTCGGGTCGGCCTCGGCGGCCTGGGAACACGGGGACTGGGCGGTGGTGCTCGAGGATCCCAGCCACATTCTGGACGTCGGCGCCTGGCCGGACGGCCAGGGCGGCATGTTCGTCGCCGGGGTGCACCAGGCCGGGTTGGGGTACCACCGGATCATGCTGAACAAGATCGACCATGCCGGCACCGAAGTCTGGGGGGACGGGGGGATATACCTGCCGATCAACGTGACGGCCGAGTGGGACAGCCGCCCCCTCGATCTGGTTGCCGACGGTGAAGGAGGCGCTTACATCGCCTACCGTAGGGGGTATGGAACCTATGAACTTTACGTAGTGGCGCATGTCGATGCCGCAGGAAGCACAGAGTGGGTGTCCAACGTCGACCTGGTAGGCAATTACAGCGGTATTGAATATCCGGAGGTGAGGGTGGCCCCCGGCGCCTACGGCGGGGTCTATGTGGTATACGTCCAATTCGACGGTTTGGGCAACGAGAAACTCAAGTCGGTCCACTTCGACACCGAAGGCGCCATTCTCGATTTTACCGATGTTTTCAGCGCAGCCAATGCCGACGTTGTGACCTTTGACGTGGCCACCGACATGGCCGGCGGCGTTCTGGTGGCCTGGACCCGCCTGGTCGTCGGTGTCACCCAGACGGGGGCGCAAAGGGTCAACACCTCCTCGCTGCGGCTGTGGGGAAACGACGGGGTTCTGATCGGGACCTACATCGGAGATGGTCACGCCGTGGTGGGTGACGGATTCGGCGGGGCCTACGTCGTGGTCTCGTTGAGCGGGCAGGCCATCGGCCAGCACCTGGACGGAGGCGGGAACAAGCTCTGGGCCGCGTCGGGCAAGATGCTGCACGACACCCACACTCCTTTTTACACCTGGTCCACCAAACCGGACATCTGCACCGACGGGCTGGGCGGCTTGTTCCTGGTCCACGGGCTGGAGAACGTCTTTGTTCAGAAGGTCGATCTCTTCGGGGGCTTCCCCTGGGGGACCGCAGGGGTCCAGGTGGCCAGTGGTACGGAATTCTCGGATCAGGTAGGCCGCATCGCCTACGACGGGTGGGGCGGCGCTGTCCTTCGTTACAACACATCGTATGAAATCGAGAGTTTCGGGGTCTACTGCAAGCAGATCCAGGGAGTTCGCATCGACGGCGGCGGTCTGATCCTGTGGGACAAGTACCTCTGGTCCTGCGACTGGGGCTGGGAACAGGGCGTTCCGGAAATCTACACCTGGCCCCACAGCACCCACGTGGTGGCCGACGGCTCCGGCGGAGCCATGTACGCCTGGCCCGAAGGGAGGTCCGCATCCGGAGGCGGAACCGAGGATCTACGGGTCCTGGCCAGAGGAGTGGGACCGGCAGGGGACCCCGCGATGCCTTCGGTCATCAACATGATTCCGGGATCCGGCCAACCGGGCGACTTGTTGGCCGTCGGGATTTTCGGCGACTACCTCGAAGCGAGCCAGACATTCAAGCTCCAGTTGCAGGGTGAGCCCGATCTGGCCATCACGGGTAACCTGCAGCACTCGAATCAGCTTATCGAAGGCGATTTGAACCTGACGGGAGCGGCCAAGGGCATTTACGACCTGGTGGTCAGCGCCGCGGGCACGCCTCGCGACACCCTGCGCAGCGCTTTCGGGGTGGGAGATCTCATCGACTGCCGGCCCGACGAACCATTCGGGCCTCACGCGGCACAACCCATCACCGGCGGCAGCCGGCGCCAGGCCGCCTTTGCCAACGATGGCACCGCCAACATGGCCTGGTGCGAGTTCGAGTCGTCGTTTTACCGGATAATGCACTGGGAGGATCCGATGAGTCCCAGTGGCGGGGTTCCCGTGTTCGAATCCACCTTGCCGCTGCGGGAACTCAGTTTCGGGCTCGGTATTGACGATTCGCGGCACTTCACTTTCGTGATGGATGACGGCCCGGATGACCGGCTCTACTACATCCGGCAGCCATCGTCCGGGCCGGACATGATCGACTATATCGTGGTATCCGACGGTGCGCACAACCCGGCCCTGGAAGTTTTCGGGGGCGACGCCCAGATCGTTTTCGAAAGCGACATAGGGGGTTCAAGTTGGCTGTTCCACGTGCCGGGCACCGCCACGGGTCTGGGCGCGATCCAGGATATCATGTCCGGAGCCAATTCCCGTGAGGCCGACTTGGCCACCGGTGACGCCGAACTGATCCTGACCTTTGTCCGGGATCTGTGGGTCCCCGGCTGGCGCGAGGTCTGTTACCAGACCTTCGGCGGGGTGACCTGGGATACACCCGTGCCGCTCTATTTCGGGGTTTCAATCTATTCTCCCACTGTGGTGTGGGACAACGACTTTCGAACGCTCTTTTCCTGGATCCTCGACAATACGGGCAGCGATCCCCTGTTGCACACCTGCCTGATGGAGTGGGACGTGCCGGGACCGGTGCGGTGGCGAGAGTCCGACGGATTGATCTACGCCACAACGGTGGACTCGCCGGGCAGCGGGAATTTCTACATGCTGACCCAGGAAAGCCAAACCGGTTGGCCGGTGAAAATGTACCTCCGTCGGGGCGACGGTGAAGCGTTCTATCCGAAGGCCCAGTTGAACACCAGCCTCGACGTCGACAAACCGTTTTTCACCGTGGAATATTCCACCCAGCGCGTGGTGGCCTGGTGGGAGGAGTACAACGACCCCGCCCATCCCTACCACTTCATCAAGTGTCAGTTCGACGTGTCGGGCGTTCCAGATCCCGGGTTGCTGGCCGAGGCGATGATGATGGTATACCCCAACCCCTTCAACCCGTCGACTACGGTGACCTTCGCCCTGCCCGAAGCCGGTTGGATCCAGCTGGCCATCTTTGACGTGCGCGGCCGGCTGGTGCGCACCCTCGCGGATGAATCGTTCGGGGTGGGGGCCCACCGGGTGGCCTGGGACGGCCGAGACGACCACGGCAATCCCCTGGCGTCGGGTGTCTACTTCGGAAAGCTCACGCTTCCGGGTGGGAAGGGGGAGAAGATCCAGAAGATGGCTTTGATCCGCTGAGGGAACTTTCATGGAGAAAACAGGCCTCCCGGCAGACGCCGGGAGGTCTTGTTGCCGGTGATGGTCACCCCCGCGTCATGAAGTCGAAGACATTCCCCAGAGTGCTTTGATCACCCTTGTACAGCTCGGTGAACTTGCACCGCGTGCAGGTGATGGTGGTGAATTTCTTGGACTGGATATCAAAGATTTTGGTCAAAAAACCCCCGGTAGCGCGGAATTCGCTGCTCTCGAAGGCGGTGTTGCCGCATTTGGCGCAAAGGTAACCCTGGGTCATTGCCATTCCTTTCTTCTTATTAGGTGCGGTATTTCCTATAATACCCGCAGCAAATCCTGATTATTCACTATAGTCCAGATCGAGGAGCCGATCATGCGCCGATACCTGGTGGCTGGAAACTGGAAACTGAACAATGGGCCGGCCGCGGGCCGTGATTTGGTCCAGGGCCTGGCCGATCTGCTGAAAGGTCGCGAACTCAAGGGCGACGTGCTGGTGTGCCCGCCCTACGTGAGTATCCCCGCCGTGGCCGAAATAGCCAAGGGCGATCCGGTGCTGCTGGGCGCTCAGAACTGCTCCGATCAGTCGAGCGGCGCCTTCACCGGCGAGGTGTCGGCCGAGATGCTGAGTGAGGCCGGCTGTCAGTACGTGATCATCGCCCACAGCGAACGCCGCGAGTATCAGAAGGAAACGGACGACCAGTTCGTGGCCAAGATCGACCTGATTCACAAAGCCGGGTTGAAGGCCATCTTCTGCTTTGGCGAGAAGATCGAGGATCGCAAGGCCGGCCGCGAACAGGATGTGGTGAAAAATCAGCTCACCGGCGTGTTGCCCCGCCTGGAATTCGTCAACGCCTACAACACGGTGCTGGCCTACGAACCGGTGTGGGCCATCGGCACCGGCGAAACCGCCACGCCCGAAATGGCGCAACAGATGCACGCGTATTCGCGCAAGACGGTGGCCGATCTGCTGGGGCAGGAGGTGGCGGACTACATCCGCATTCTCTACGGCGGCAGCTGCAAGCCCGGCAACGCCCGCGAGCTGATCGGTCTGCCCGACGTGGACGGCGGTCTGATCGGCGGCGCGGCGCTCAAGGCGGCCGATTTCGTGGGTATCATCGACGGAGCCGAAGCGGCTCAAGGTTAAGTCTTTGTCAGGGTCACCTTCCCTCTTTCGGAGGATCCATAACGTGAAAATCATCCAATCTTTCAGCGTGTTGTTGACCGTGGGCCTGATCATGAGCAGCGCGGTCGTCCAGAGCGCGGACGATGTTTATGTCGACCCCAACCTGGAACCCGTGTTCCAGCCGCTGCCGGACAACATCGAGATCCTGCGCCTGGAAAACGGCCTGGAAGTGATCCTGATGCGCAACCCGGCGCAGCCCATGGTGGGTATCTACACCCAGGTCAAGGTGGGCTCGGCGCGCGAGGACTACCGCACCAGCGGCATGAGCCACATGCTCGAACACCTGCTCTTCAACGGCAGCGAGAAGTACACGCAGGAAGAGCAGTACGACCTTGCCGACAGGGCCGGCGCCTACAACAACGCCAACACGACGGATTTCTTCACCAACTACATGATGGTGATTCCGGCGGGGGAGATCGAAACGGGCATGGATATCCAGTCGCAGATGCTCTTCCATTCCACCTTGCCCGAGGACAAGTTCGCCAAGGAAAAGGGCATCGTCGTGGGCGAGATCGTGCAGGGCCGCGACTGGCCGGGCCACTACGCCGAAACGGCGCTGCGCGAGGCCCTGTTCGCCGGGTCGAGCCTGGAACTGCCGACCCTGGGCACCAAGTCGACCATCGAACACATGGTTCGCGACGACGTCTACGATTTCTACAAGTACTGGTACGTGCCGAACAACATGGTCCTGACCCTGGCGGGCAATTTCGACCGCGACAAGGCCCTGGAACTGCTGGAGACCTACTACGGAACACCGGCCCCCGGGACCATCGATCGGGAAGGTCTGAAATTCGCCACGCTGATCGACCGCACCACCACCATCTCCCGGCGTGGAGGCGACGAGCGCATCCTCGCCCTCTCTTTCGAAGCTCCTTCCTACGGCATGGCTGAATTTTTCCCCTTCCTGGTCATGACCAATCTGCTGGACCTCGAAGGCAGCGGCATCCTGACCCGGGCGCTGGACGATCTGGATCCCGAGGTGCGGCCCGATCTGGGCATCTGGTGGGAAAAGGCGCCGGGCTTTGAGCGTCTGACCCTCGAATTCACCCTGCCCGAGAGTGTCGAACCGGACATGGCCTACCGCCTGGTCCAGGACGCAGTGGTGGGCGCCGTCGAGATGGGGATCACCGGCGAGGACATCCTCGGCATCGTGCGCATGTCCGAGGTGGAGACGCTGTTGCAGCGCGAGCAACTGCGCATGACCGGCATCTACACGGCGGAATCGATCGCGCTGGGCGGATCCGATTTCTTCATCAACTACCTGGATGGATTGCGGGGAGTGACCGCCGAGGACGTGAGCCGCGTCCTGGCGGAATGGCTGGTCGACGCTCCCTGCCTGGCGGTCATGATCGAACCCGATCCCGCCAAGAGGAAGGAAGAAGGCGGCATGCCGGGCATGCCTCCGGGTATGAAGATGCCCCCGGGAATGAAAATGCCTCCGGGTATGGCCGCGGCCATGGGAAAACAGGGTGGCGAAACCGAAGAGCAGGCCGAAGCCCCCGCCATGCCCGAAGCCACGCCTGCGCCCCTGAAGGTCGACCGTTCGGAACTGAAAAACGGTGCGGTCCTGGTGAGCCAGACCAATCCGGACAGCCCGTTGACCGCCATCCATCTGGCCGTGCGCGGCCGGGCGCTCATCGACCGGGACAACGCCGAGGCCGGGGCCCTGGACATCGTGCACCGACTGCTGAGCGAGGGCATCCCCGGCTGCGACAAGGTGTGCCTGGCCCGGCGCCTGCGGGACCTGGGCGCGGTTGTCAAGCTGGTGGACGATTCCCGCATCCCCATGGACAACTACTACACCAACGGCCGGTTCAGTTTCATCAGGATCGAGACGGCAGCCGAGTACGGACCCGAGGTGTTGGAACTGTTGACCACCATCATCCAGCACGCCACCTTCGACGACCAGGCCTTCGCCAAGGTGCGCGACGACCGGATCACCGAGTTGGAACGGCATGAAGCCAGCGCCCGCAACACCGCCAACACCATGTTGGATGCGGCCCTCTACGGGGAGCATCCCCTGGTGCAACCGGCCGAGGGCGACGCCGAGTCACTGGCCAAACTTGATTTCAACCAGGTTCGGGCGGTCTACCGCAAGGCCTTCGCGCCGGAGAATCTGATCTTTGCCGTCGTGGGGCCCGCCGAGCATGACGACCTCAAGGCGAGCCTAGATGACCATCTGGGCGGAAGCGGCGCCCCTACCGCGGGCCTGCCGCCCGTACCGGTGACCACGAACGCGGACAGCCTGACCGCGACGGTCGGCGGACAGATGGCCGCCATCCGGCTGGGTTCCATCCTGGCCGTGGACCAGGCCGACGCCGATGCCCTCAGGCTGGTCGTGGCCATCCTGTCGGACCGCATGGCCATGGACCTGCGCGAAAAACGGGGTTTGAGCTACAGCGTGGGCGCCTCGGTTTCGGTGAACGGAGACAGGGGACGGTTCACCTCCTGGATCAATCCTCCCAGCGAACGGATGGACGAGGGCAAACAGGCCATCGACAAGTTCATCGCCGACTTCGACGCGTCAACCGTCACCCAACAGGAGATGGACAAGATCCGCGCAGCCCGCACCGGCCGCATGATGATGCGCCGCCTGTCGTCGATGGGCCAGGCCTACTACCTGGCCATGGCCGAACTGGACGGCGACATCGCGGGTTACCTGAACGGCCTGACCGCCTACGACGACCTGACCCTGACCGACCTGCAGGCCGCGGCGGGCAGATATCTGGATGATATGGTGATGGTGGAGGTGGTCGTCGACTAGTCCGATCCGTGGTCGTGATGGCAGATCTCGTCGCAGATATCCTTTTCCAGCCGCTGAAGCCGTGCCTGGTCCGGTTCGGTTTCAGCGGCCATGTTCTTGGCGCCCTGCCCGATCGAACGGATCTGGGCCACGTAGTCACGGCAGTGCTTGCACATGAACAGATGGAACCTGATCTCCATCCGTTTCATGAAACCGAAATCCTCGGTCCCGTCCGAGGCGATGAGTCTTGAAAGATCCCTACACTTAAGCATTATCAATCAACCCCTGATATTCCTTTTCTCGAGACACTCCCTCAGCAGGTTGCGCCCCCGGTAGAGCAGAACGCCCAGATTGGACCGGCTGATCTCCATGGTTTGGCAGATCTCCTCGCTGTCCAGTTCTTCCACTTCGCGCAGGATGAACGCCATGCGCTGATCCGTCGAGATCCCCTCGATACAATCGGCGAGGTGCTCGCGGACTTCCTTTTCATAGGTGGCCATGTCGGCGCCGCGCGGAGGCTGCTGCCAGTGGCCATCGGTCTTGAAGTGATTCTCCATGACCTGGTCGATATTCTCGGCGGCGCCTTCACGAAAGGCGGATCGCCTCATCTCTGAAATCTTACGATACAGGATTCCGAACAGCCAGGTGCGGACATGAGAGCGGCCTTCGAAATCCTCGATCTTTTCGATAAAGGTGACGAAGGTGCTCTGGCTGACATCCTCCGCATTCTGGAGATTGAGCCCGGCGCCCCGCGCCGCCCGGAGAATCTGGGGCAGATAGGTGTTGACCAGGCGCTGCATGGCAATCTCGTCCCGAGCCCTGAGCAAGTCCAGGAATTCCAGGCCGGCAAAGCCGTCGTGCGCCACGGCGAACAACATGGGGAAGGCAAGCTCCTGTTTGAAAAAATTTCCTGTAACAAACCGGCGGCCCCACGCACTTACCCATGTGACCGCAGTTTTCGCGAACGAGATCCACCCGCGAGGTGGACCTGACAATATTCTAAGGAGAAGAACAATGATAGCCAACAGAATCAAGCATGGAATCGTCGGCGGACTGATCGGCGGAGTGGTTTTTGGAATGATGATGGGTTTCATGGGTGTGCTGCCCATGATCGGCAAGATGGTCGGTTATCCAAGCGCCGTGGTGGGTTTCGTGGTGCATCTGGCCATCAGCGCGGGCATCGGTGGCGGGTTCGGCCTGCTGCTGGGGCCTGTGGTGACCGGCAAGATCAGCGGCTTGGCCGCGGGTATGGCCTACGGAGTCGCCTGGTGGTTCTTGGGCCCGCTGACACTGATGCCGCTGTTCATGGGCATGGGTCTGGGCGTGAACTGGAACGTGACCGCCGCGACCAATATGCTGCCCAGCCTGATGGGACACGCAATTTTCGGTCTGGTGCTGGGTTTGGCGTACAGCCGGGGTGAGAAATGCTTCGTCCTGAAGGTGGGCCAAGTGGTCGATGAAAATGCCGCCGAAAAACCCAAACTGCACTCGGTCAGCTGACGTTTTTCTTCCGGATTTCCCCCGGGGCGGGGGCCGCGACCTCTCTGCGGCTCTCGCCTTTTCTTGTTTCGAACGACTCAATTGAACATATGATGTCGTTTTATTGGTTGTTTACAAAGTTATTAAATTTCAATGAGTTATTCCTGAAAAGCGCCCCCCGGGGCACTTCCCCAACCGGCCGTCGGTCCAGATTCACGTTCACGAAGACCCCAAACGGGTCGGATGACTGTCCAAGCCGACGCGGGGGAACCAGGTTTCTGGAAATCCATCACATCGTGGCCAGACAGCTGGGAGGAACCAATCATCCGGAAAACCTCGCGACAGGAAACTTGCGCCCGCCGGGGTCCGGGAATTATTTTTCGCCTAGTGGAATTTCCGGATATTTATCCTCTATTCCGGTGTTCATATCGACTTGACCCGTGTACCCCCTCAAGGAGATCGACTGTGGCTGGGAATTTTTTCTATTCAGTACGCAAAGCATTTTTTCCGGTCCTGACGGCCGGTTTTCTGCTGATGCCGATTCTGGCAGCGGGCCAGGCGCCGATAATCGCCCATCGGGTGGATATTTCCTTCGACATTGAAAGTCACACCGTCCAGATCACCGACAATCTGGTGATTCCGGCGGGTCTCGATTATCTCAGGCTCGGGGACGGTCTGCGGGTGGAGATCATCAAGGGCGCCGATGGGACAACCGCCGCTCCGGGCCGGTCCGTGGCTCCGGCCGAGGATGAGGACGGCCCCTTCCAACGCCTGGATCTGGAACAGCTAGGCCTCGCGGGGGAGGGCGGTGACCTGACCATCGTCTACAAGGGGATCTTCCACGAACCGGTGGACGACGTGGTCTTTTCCCGGGAAAACGTGGGCAACGAGATCACGGCCACCATCGGCGAGGAGGGCATCTACCTGTCGTCCATGGCCGAATGGCTGCCCTGGGCCGAAAACACCATGGCCACCTACGATCTTAAGATCGACACGCCCGCCGGTTTCGAGACCGTGACCCAGGGCCAGAGGACCGAGCACGCCGAAAGCAATGGCCGCCTGCGAACCCGTTGGGTTGCCGCCAACCCTTCCGACGGAGTGAATCTCATCGCCAACCGCTATTTCGTTCATGAGGAACCCGTACGCGACGGCGTGGTCAGCTACACGTTCTTCCTCGATGACGACGCCCGGTTGCGCGCCACCTACATGGAGCGCACGAAGGCCTATATCGCGATGTATGAGGAGATGATCGGGCCCTATCCCTACACCAAGTTCGCCACGGTCGAGAACTGGTTTCCCACCGGTTACGGGATGCCGTCCTACACCCTTCTGGGTGGTCAGGTTTTGCGCCTGCCCTTCATTCCCTACACCAGTTTCGGCCACGAGATCGCCCACAACTGGTGGGGAAACTCGGTGTTCGTGGATACGGACGAAGGCAACTGGTGTGAAGGAATTACCGTCTACTGCGCCGACTACCACTACAAGGAACTCGAGGGCGATGACGGGGCCCGGGAATACCGCCGCACCCTGCTGAAGAACTACGCGGCCTACGTGAAGGATCCGTCCCTGGACTTTCCCCTGTCCGAATTCATCAGCCGGCACAGCGGGGCGACCCGTGCCGTGGGTTACGGCAAGAGCATGATGGTCTTCCACATGGCCGACCAGGCCATCGGGCGGGAGAATTTCCTGACCGGATTGCGGAAAGTGGCCGCCGACCATCACTACACGAAAGCGTCCTGGAGCGATTTCATGACCGCCTTCGGCGAGGCCGGGGACCGTGATCTGACTCGATTCCAGGAGCAGTGGTTGACCTGGACGGGAGCTCCCGTCCTGAATCTCGGCCCGGTGGAATTCGAGGACGACAAGGTGGTCTTCACCCTGAACCAGGATGAGCCCGCCTACACTCTCGAGGTGCCCGTGGTCCTGACGACGGGGACCGGAACCGAGGAACATGTGGTGATCCTGGATCGATCCAGCCAGGAATTCACGATCGAGGCTGACGGAGCAGGGACGCTGGCCGTGGATCCGGACTGCCATCTTTTCCGGCGGTTGCATTCCGAGGAGATCGAACCGACCCTCAGTCAGGTGCTGGCGGATGACGACCCGGCTTTCGTCATCGAGGGCGCCGCGCCCGACATGGTCACCGCGGCCAGAAATTTCGCGGCCGAGTTCTCCGAAAATGAAGAATTTCCCTTCCACGAGGACGGGGCATTGCCTTCCGACGGCCACGCCAGTATCGTGATCAACCCCGGAGGCGCGCTCCTGAAGCAAATCGCGCCCAAGGACCTGGTCGTTTCGGGCGCCACGTTGTTCCTGGCGGGTAAACGTTACAGCCTCAAGGAGTTCGACCTGGTGTTCGCGGCCCAGGATCCGGGCGATCCGGAAGTCACCGACATGGTGATCCTGTGTACTTCGACCCACCGGCTGGAGGCCCTGGCCCGACGGGTCGTCCACTACGGCAAATACAGTTGGCTTCTGTTCCCGGTCGGGCAGGGCAAGGTCCTACGGGGCAATTGGCCCGCGGGTGATTCGCCTTTGCTGGCCACCAAGTAAACCGAAAAAGACGCGGCTGAACACGGTGATGTGTTACAATGTCCGGGACAGGCGCAGCCGCGGAAGAACAATGGGACAGCATGGATAATCTATGAAGATGTTGAGCGGGAAATGGCTGATCCGGCAGCCGGACCACGGGTCTGGTCTGCTTGCCGTGCTTTTTCTGGTCACGGTTCTGGCGGTTCTGCCCGGCTGTGGTGACGACGACCCCGTCCGACCGGAACCCGCTGCCCCCGAGTGGACCCAGCTCCTGGCGCCCCAATACACTCACCGCGCCGTGTGGGGCGTATCCTCCACCCTCTTTTTCGTGGCCAGTGAAAAGGGATCGATCAGCCGCTTCCAGGACGGTGAATGGACGAGCTGGCAATTCCAGTATTACGAGAACATGCGCGGCGTGTGGGGCGTGGGCCCGGAGCAGGTCATGGCCGTGGGCGAAAATGGCAAGTGTTACCGGTTCGACGGCGTCGAGTGGGAATCGATCCGCACCGGCACCACCAAGGATCTGCTGGGGATCTGGGGGACGAGCTGGGACAACATCTACGCGGTGGGTGACGGCGGGACCCTGATCCATTTCGACGGAGACCACTGGACGAGTCTCGACAGCGGGGTCACCGCCCTGCTGTACAGCGTTTGGGGTTCCGGTCCGGCAGACATCTTCGCCGTCGGTCGTGACGGCACGATCATCCATTTTGACGGAAATGTCTGGTCGCCCATGACCAGCGGCACCACCCAGGCCCTGGACTGCGTGTGGGGGTTGGCGGGGAACGATGTATACGCGGTCGGTGCGCTGGGCACGATCCTCCAGTACGACGGCCAGAGCTGGACCGGAGAGGACAGCGGAATTTTCGACCGTTTATGGTCGGTCCGTGGTCTGCCCGGCGAGGAACCCGTGGCCTTCGGGGCCCGTGGCGCCTTCCTGACCCGCCGGGACGGCGTCTGGCAGTACGAGCAGATCGCCCAGGGCAGGGATCTGTACGGCCTGTGGGACAATGGCGACAGCGCCCTGCTCCTGGTGGGTTATAACGGTCTGGTCATGAGCTTGACCAGCAATGCCCGGCAGATCTTGAACCAGGGGCGCACCCACTGGCTGACTGGTGTGTGGGCGGCCGATTGCGACCTGGTGTATGCCGTGGGCAAACGGGGCGCGATTCTCCAGTCGTCAGGCGACGGCTGGGTGGACATCGCTCCCAATCTCGAAGACGTGAATTATTCCGCCATCTGGGGGGCGGGGCGTGACGATTTTTTCGTGACCGGAAACAGGGGCGTCATCGTTCGCTATCAGAGGGGGGTCTGGACTATTTGGCGGCTCAATTCCCTCTTGAATCTCGAGGGAATCTGGGGCACGGCCTCCGACGACATCTTTGCTGTGGGCGCTGGCGGGGTCATCCTCCACTTTGACGGGGTGAGCTGGGAAACCATGGACAGCACCACCACCCGCAGCCTATCGGCCGTTCATGGCCGGGGTTCGGGTGACGTGTACGCCGTGGGGCTGGGGGGCACGATCCTTCACTTCGACGGCATCATCTGGCGCCAGCTCGACAGCGGGGTGCAGACCGCGCTGAAAGGGGTCTGGAGCCGGCCCGGGGCCGAAACGGTGGTGGTGGGGGATGGCGGCCTGGTCCTGCACGCCGGATCGGGGCAGACCGGCGGCGCCACCTGGGTCGCGCCCCCGGTCAAGTTGACCAGCTTTACGCTCGCGGCGATTGCGGGCAACCCCGCAGGCGAGGTCTTCGCCGCGGGATACAACGGCGTGATACTGCGCTACGACGGCGAGGCCTGGGATATCATGCCCACCGAAAATTTCGATCCTCTCAACGCGATCCACATAGGTCCCTGCGGCGATATCTACGCCGCCGGACTCTGGGGACTGATCCTGAATTACGGTAACTGACCACCCATTTTATCCTTGAGGAGTAACCATGGGGAAACTTGACAAGCTGCAGCCTGCCGCCGTCTGGAACATCTTCGAGAAGATGAGCGAGATCCCGCGAGGCTCCGGCAACGAAACCGGCGTCATGAACATGTTCAAGGCCTGGGCCGATGAGCAGGGACTGAACTGGAAAGAGGACGCGGTGGGGAACCTCCTGGTGTCCATCCCGGGCACCAAGGGGTTGGAGAAGGCCGCCCCCGTGCTGATCCAGGGCCATGTGGACATGGTCTGTGAGAAGAACGCCGCCACCAAACACGATTTCGAGAAAGATCCCCTCAAACTCAAGGTCAATGACGACTGGGTGACCGCCGAAGGCACGACCCTCGGGGCGGACAACGGTATCGGCGTGGCCATGGGACTGGCTCTGGCCGAGGACAAGACCGTTGCCCACGGACCTGTCGAGGTGCTGCTGACCGTGGACGAGGAACGAGGACTGACCGGGGCGGCCGGCGTGCAGGCGGGCTTTTTCACGTCGCAGAAGATGATCAACCTGGATTCGGAGGAGGACGACGCCATCTTCATCGGTTGCTCCGGCGGCCGGGACACGCAGTTCACCCTGAAGAACAGGTCGACGCGCGCGCCCAAGGACAGCGCCGGCCGCAAGGTGACCATTAGTGGCTTGAAGGGCGGCCATTCGGGGCTGGACATCCACCAGCACCGCGGCAACGCCATCAAGATCCTGACGCGGGCCCTGTTGGCCGCGGCACAGGAGATGGAAGTCCGTCTGGTCGAAATTGGCGGCGGCAGCATGCGGAACGCCATTCCCCGCGAGGCCGAGGCCAAGGTGGTCATCGACAAGAACCTGGGCCGCAGGTTCAAGCAGACGGTCGATGCCTGTCTGAAGCAGATCCAGGCCGAGGAGCTGGCGGGCACGGACGACGGTTTCGCCTGGAAGGTCGCCGCCGTGCAGGCGCCGCGCTGCTTCAGCCTAGCCAGTTCCTGGACCACGCTGGGTCTGCTGGCCGCGATTCCCAGCGGCGTGACGGGCATGAGCCTGGACATCGCGGGACTGGTGGAGTCGAGCACCAACCTGGGCGTGGTCAAGACCCACGGCGCCAAGGTCCACGTTGTGTGCTGCAGTCGGAGTTCGGTCATGTCGGTGCTGGAGGAACTTGTTGTCCAGCACCGGATGATCGGCGAGCTGGCTGCCGCCGAAGTGGAACAACCCGAGGGTTATCCGGGCTGGAAGCCCAACATCAAATCACCTCTGCTGGCCATCACCAGGGCCAAGTACAAGCAATCCTTCGGCGTGGACGCCGAGTTGCTGGCCATTCACGCGGGCCTGGAGTGCGGACTGTTGACGGAGAAGTATCCCGCGCTTGACATCGTCTCCTTCGGGCCCAACATCCGTGGCGCACATTCGCCCGACGAGAAGGTCCAGATCAGTTCGGTGCAGAAGATCTGGAAGCTGTTCGCCGCGACGCTGAAAGAGGTCGCCCAGGGCTGATATTTCTAATTCGGATAATGACAACCAGTTAGCGGGCGGCGTCCTCGGGGTGGCCGCCCGTTTGCTTTCCGTGATAAGTTTCCCACAAGTTATCCACAGGTGATCCGAGTGTTTAATCAGGTGGTACGGCGACAAAAATGGTCCCCTAAAGTGTTACTGGGATTGGCTCTGGAAAAATGTTATTAAAATTAAAAAAATGTCACGGGACATGGTGGACAGCGGTTATCCCCATGGCTTGGGCAGTCTCCGGCGGGATTGAAAATCCCAAATTATTTGGAGTTTAACGCCGATACCCGGTTGCCTCGGGGCCACATCTGCACCATCATTCCTCCATTGGGGAATTTCTCTGAATTCAACGGGATCGGCGCGTCCGGCCAGGGGAAATTCGGATGCGTGGACCAGGACTTTCACAGAGGAAAGGCGGGCTGGCATGGCCGGAACCGGTGAAGCCGGAAAGAGGGGATCCAAGGTCAGGTCCGACTGCTGGATCCAAGTGGAGATCCGGGATTCAGGCGGCGTATCAATCGATCTGCAGAGCAAGGTGGCCGGCATGTTCGGCGACCGGATCAACGCCCTGCTGGAGGATGGTTGTCGCGCACTCGGGGTGGACCACGCCCTGATCACCCTGGAGGACCAGGGCGCCCTGCCGTTTACCCAGGCGGCCCGTCTGGAAACCGCGGTGCGCCGCGCCGGTATCGAAGTGGCCGACGAATTCCTTCTGCCGATGAGCGACAAATGCACCTACGGCAGCGACCGCGATTGCCTGCGCCGCAGCCGTCTTTATCTGCCCGGCAACGAGCCCAAGTTCTACGTCAACGCCGGCCTGCACGCGCCGGACGGCGTGATCCTCGACCTCGAAGACTCCGTGACCCCTGCGGAAAAGGATGCCGCCCGCGCCCTGGTCCGCAACGCCCTGCGTGCGGTGGATTTCTACGGGGCCGAACGCATGGTCCGGATCAACCAGGGCGAGCGCGGCCTTGAGGACCTCGAGTGGGTCGTGCCCCACAACGTGAATCTTGTCCTTATTCCCAAGGTCGAGGATCCCCAGCAGGTGGTCGAGGTCGACCGGCGCATCGCCGCGATCAAGCAGAAACATGGAAGCACCGAGCCGGTGTTCCTGATACCCATTATCGAATCGGCCCTGGGCGCCTGGCGCGCCTTCGAGATCGCCGCATCCTGCGCCGACGTGGTGGGCCTGGCCATCGGGCTGGAGGACTATACCGCCGACATCGGCGCCCAGCGCACGCTCGAAGGAACCGAGTCGTTCTGGGCGCGGGCCCAGGTGTTGAACGGGGCCAAGGCCGCCAATGTGCAGCCCATCGACACCGTGTTCAGCGATGTTTCGGACATGGAGGGTCTGGCCGTTTCGGTGCGCGAGGCCAAGAGCCTGGGTTTCGTGGGCAAGGGGTGTATCCATCCCCGGCAGATCGCGGTCGTACACGACACTTTCGCTCCGGACGAGGTGGAAATCGAACGGGCCAAGAAGATCGTGCTGGCCTTCGAGGACGCCGAAGCCCGCGGCTTGGGCGTGGTCAGCCTGGGCAGCAAGATGATCGACGCGCCGGTGGTCAAGCGCGCGCTGACGACCGTGGAGACCGCCATCCGCGTGGGCCGGCTCGACGCCGATTGGCGTGAGGAACGGCCTCCGGCATGAGCGAGTGTATAGCCATGAACCCGAACATGGAGAGTCGGCGATGACGAAGTTGGTGGAAAACGCGGCGGGCAGGATGGTCCCGGTGGAGATCAACGGCCAGGAAGCCGTCCCCTTCCAGGGGGTGGGCAAGTACCGGCCGGAAGGGCGCAAGGCAGCGCCGCCGATCAGCAGTTGCCTCGATTATCCTCCGGACGGGGACAAGACCGTCGCGGACATCAAGACGGCCCTGGTGAACGCCGGCCTCAGGGACGGGATGACCATCTCCACGCACCACCACCTGCGTAACGGCGACTATGTGGCCAATGCCGTGTTCACAGCGGCGGCCGAGCTGGGTGTAAAGGATCTGCGCTGGTTCCCCTCGGCGAGTTTTCCGGTGCACGAGCCTCAGGTCGCGCACCTGGCAAGCGGTGTGATCCACCACATCGAAGGCTCAATGAACGGACCGCTGGGCGACTACTGCACGCGCGGAAAGATGCGGGGCATGGCGGTCCTACGCAGTCACGGCGGCCGCTACCAGGCGATTCAGGACGGCGAGGTGCACATCGACATCGCGGTGATCGCCGCGCCCACGGCCGATCCTTTCGGCAACGCGACAGGCGACCGCGGGCCCACCGCCTGCGGGTTGTTGGGCTTCGCCCTGGCCGACAGCGAATACGCTGATCACGTGATCGTCGTCACCGACAACCTCGTGGATTTCCCGTGCATTCCCTGGCAGATCCAGGGCAACAACGTGGACCAGGTCGTGATCATGGATTCCATCGGGGATGCGAGCAAGATCGTTTCGGGTACGACCCAGATCTCCAAATCACCCGACCGTCTGCTGATTGCGGAACTGACGGCCCGTTTCTGTGACGAGGCAGGCATCGTGCGCGACGGCTTCAGCTTCCAGGCCGGGGCGGGCGGCACGGCCTTGTCTTTTGCAATCTTCCTCCGCGACATCATGCGCGAGCGCGGCATCAAGGCCCGGTTCGTCCGGGGCGGTTCGACCCAGTACCTGGTGGACATGTTGGAAGAAGGGCTGACGGACTACATTCTCGACGGTCAGACCTTCGATCTGGAGGGCGTGCGCTCGATGCGCGAGAATCCCGGCCATCAGAACACCTCGCCCTTCACAAGCTACAACTGGCACGGCAAGGGTAATTTCGCGAGCATGCTCGACGCCGTGGTGCTGGGTGCTACAGAGGTCGACCTGAACTTCAACGCCAACGTGGTCACGCACTCGGACGGCCGTCTGCTGCACGGCATCGGCGGCTGGCAGAATTGTCTGGCCGCCAAGTGTACGATTCTGCCCATTCCCAGCTTCCGCGACCGTATCCCGGTGATCGTGGACCAGGTGACGACCCTGTGCGGTCCGGGCGAGTTGATCGACGTGATCGTCACCGAGCGCGGGATTGCCATCAATCCCTTACGGCGGGATTTAATGGAACAGCTGGAGGGCTCTTCCTTGCCGATTCGCTCTATAGAGGAAATCAAGGGTGAGGTAGAGGAAATCTGCGGAGGCTCCGCCTCCAAACCTGTCTTGGGCGAGAAGGTCGTCGCAGCCATCAAATGGGTGGATGGAACGGTAATCGATTGTGTCAGACAGGTCGGACAGTAGGGCGTAGACCCTCGTCCAGGCGAATCTGAGCGCGCTTTGCGCGCGAGGAGCAAAAAAGCCCTCACCAATAGGTGAGGGTTTTTTTGCGCTGAGCCGGGACGAGGGTCTACGCCCTACTGTCCGACCTGTCCGACACACCCGACCACCGTCTAGAAGTAGACACCCACTGCGATGCCAAAGGCGTCCCAGTCGGAGATGACATACTTGAGTTCGGCGTAGGCAGCCATGCTGTCGGTCAGCATGAAGTTGGCTCCGCCGCCCAGGTTCACCCCGAACTTGGCGTCATCGGAATTGAACATAAGGTCGAGACCGACCAGGGGATAGAAGCGGCTCGTACCGCTGGCGCCCTCGGCGCCGGTGGACTTGATGATGAAGTGATAGTCGACGTCCAGGGCGAACACGGTTTTGCCGGCGAAGATCACCGAACCCTGGGCTGTGATCTGGGAGATGTCCCCGCCCAGCCAGAAGTCCTTGCGACCCTGCAGGCCGAATTCCCCGTCATAGATGTTTAGCCCGGCGCCCCAGCCCTTGACTTCGGCGAAGCCGGGCGAAGCGGAGGCCAGAAAAGTCAAAGTGAGTACGATGGCTGTTAACCAGGAGATCTTGGTGATTTTCATGGTCGAATCCTTTCGTTTTGGAAGCCGGTTCACACATCCCTGCCAGTCCCGTAAGCTCCATAAAAAATCCGTGGAAAAGATACCTTTTCCGTCTAGGGTATGCAACGGTTGAAACTCGGGATTATCGATTCGGAAAGGAGGTTGGTTCCGGAGGCTTGGACCTTCCGATCACTTCCCAACCACCAATGAGGAGAAATCGAATATGTCGAACGGCAAGACCCCCGGACAGCAAATTCTATCTCACCTCTGGTGGCTCGTGCTGTTGCGGGGCATCGTTCTCGTGGCGCTCGGGATCGTGTTCCTGACCCGGCCGGTGGTGCCCCTGACGCTGGCCATCCTGGTGATGGGCGCCTACTGGTTCGTCGACGGCCTCCTGGTGGTCACCAAGTCCGTTCGGGAGCGTCACACGATCAATCACTGGAGATTCAGCGCCTTTGTGGGCACCGTCAGCATCATCGCGGGTCTGGTCGTGTTCTCGCGTCCGATCGCCAGTGCCCTGCTCACCACCACCTTCATGGTCTACTTCCTGGCCTTCGCCGCCCTGGTTTCCGGGATGACGAGCCTGACGACCGGCATTCGGATGCGCAACCAGATCGACAACGAGTGGTATCTGATCATCGGTGGAGGGGTTTCGATACTCTTCGGATTGATGCTGATTGCTTCCCCGCTGTACTCGATCCTGTTCCTGGTCAAGAGCCTGGGAGTCATCGCCCTGGTCGTCGGCGTCGTTCTGATGGCTTACGCGATGCGGATCCGCAGTGCGGTGAAGCAGGCGGGGGTGTGAACCAGTTCAGTTAGGTATCCGGACCGCCAGAGCTTACGGCCTCTGGCGGTCGAATTCCTCCAGCTCCTCGATCCAGGCCGCGCGCTGTTCCTCAGGTACGAAAAACGTGAATTGTCCCACCGCCCGTTCCACCCGCATGAGATCGATCAGGTAGTCGTTGACCGCGTCGATGGCGGCC
>CBDURF010000032.1:0-25523 GCA_965369705.1 uncultured bacterium | reverse complement strand
CCCGATCCGGTAGTACCAGTAGTCTCCCGGCGAAACCGTATCGTCCACGAAGCCGGGCGCGGTGGTCACGGCGAAGGAATCATCCGGTGAGGTGGGCGTGAAGTCCGCGGTCGCCCCCCGATAGACGGCGAAGTGATCGAAATCCGGAGCCGCGCTGGCCTGCCAGAGGACCTCCAGTTCCAGATCGCCGAGGTTTTCGGTCACCGTCGGAGGCGCGGGTGTCGGCGGGGGAATGTTGTCCACCGAATAACCGGAGTCCGGGGACGAGTCGAAGAAGAACCCGTCGTCGCAGAACGTGGCCACAACAAACACCGACCAGTCGATGCCCCCGGCGGCCGTCGAGTCGACCAAAGTGGGGGCCACGAAGGAATAGCTCGCGTCATGGCGTGCGGGCACGAAGCCCAGAACGTCCCAGTCTTCCATGCCGTCGGCCATCGCCACCAGCCTGTCGGCGCCGGATTTGTCGGCGGGAAGACCCGGATGGGTCAACGCTTTGGCCACGTCCGGCTGCCTCCGATAGATGCCGTAACCCGAAACCGATGTCGGGTTGGTCGTCTGATCAAGGACCGAGGCCGTCCACTCGAGACGGACCCAGCGTCCCTGGTCGTCGGGAATGTCGTCGATTGCCGTGATCACCGACGGGTATCCGTATTTACGAACATCGTGCCAGTCGGAACCGCAGACGTAGACCGACCCGACCCCCATGACATCGAGTCCGGTACCCCGGTCATCCATGCTCCGGCCCGACAGAAAATCCAGATCGGGCGAGTATTTCAGAAGACTGTCGTTGTATTCGTCATAGATGAAAATGTTGCGGTTGGTGTCTACACCCAGAGCACGCGGGCTATGGAACCCAAAACCGGTACTGAAGCCGAATTCCCCGAGGTAGTTTCCCGTGTGGTCGAAGTATTGGACGCGGTCATTCCGCAAGTCGGCCACATAAACCCGGCCCCAGGCGTCGATTTCCACGTCCCGCGCCCAGTTGAATTGGCTCGGGCCGGATCCGGGAGAACCACCCCAGTAATTCTGTTGGACGCCGGCAAGGGAATACCTGATGACGTATTCGTTACCCGAGCTCATAATTGTGGCCGTGACGTAGACGTATTCGTAGCTACCGGAGCCCACCGCAATGCCCCGTGGATTGTCCACCGACCAGCCGTGCAGGGAATTGCCTTCCCCGTCGAAAACCATCACCCGATGATTGTCCGTATCGGCGACGTAGACCCGGCCCTGGTCGTCCACGGCGATACCTTGGGGATTCCTGAACTCCGTCTGGCCCGACCCATAGGAGCCCCAGTAGGCGATGAGGCTGCCGTCGTTTGCAAACCGTGCCACCCGGTGGCTGGAACTATCCACGGCGTAGATATCCCCCCAGGGGGCCGTGGCCACATCCGTGGGGGAAAACGGATCGACGGCCGTACCATGGGCATCGATGGCGGAAATGAAAACGGGGGCATCCTCGGCGAAGACTGAAACGGGGACCAGACCGAGCAGGATGATCAAGACGAACATGCGGGACATGAAGGTCCTCCTCTCCTGGGTGAAAGGGGACATCCGTCCGGGCCAGAACCAGAGCTGAAGCCCCCCTGTCAGGTTGTTGGCGCAAATGATTTTATCTGATTGATGTTAAATATTCAACGATTTATCAAAATCTCAATGAAAGGCAGGTCAGCCCGCCGTCCATCTTGCGGAATTCGCTGGTGTCCAGTTCGGTGATCGGCAAGTCCAGGACCTCCAGCATTCGGCGGGTTTCCGGATAACCCGCCGGCATGATCAGCCGCTCGTTGATCAACAGGGTGTTGGCGGCGTACTCCTCTCCTGACGGAATTGTGATCTGCTCCAACCCGGCCAGTTCCCCGCGACCCGCGAATCCCTCCGTCACCAGCAGGGTGTTCGGACCCACGAGGTTCACACTCGATTTGAAGTGCAGACCGGCGGCCACGGGAACCGTCTGCCAGGTATTGCCGTGGGATTCCAGGGCCGCGCCGAGTTGCCGTGCGCCTTCTTCGTTGGTGCGGTCGGAAACTCCGATCAGGAAGTGCGTGCCGATCATCAAGACGTCGCCGCCGTCCAGGGCGCCGGGGGTTTCGATGTGGACCAGAGGTCGATGGGCGGCCAGCGCCTCTGCAATCGAATGCTGTTCACCCTGACGACCGGCGGCCCCGGGACGGGTGATGACGGCCACGTTGGGCGTGATCACCGCGGTGTCCTCGATGAAGTGTGCGTCCGGATACCCGTCCAGGGCTTCCAGAACGGTCACGTCCAGCCCGCATTCTTTCAGGGTCGTCACATACCGTTCGAACTGATCGCAAGCCAGAGTGAAATCGGGTTCACCGAGATCGGAGGTTGTGAGACCGCCGGCCAGATCGGAGCCGGGACGGCGGCACAAGGCGCGGGTGAAAACGTGAGACAAGGCGATCATCCTCCTGGGTCAATCATTATCGTCGTCGTCATTTCGATCATGCTCGGCATCATGATCCTTGCCGTGTTCCCGGTCGTGCAGACGCTGCCGGGCCGCCTGTTGCAGATCGAGAAAGGCCTGGGGAATGTCCACGCCCCAGAACATCGATTCGCGTTCGGCCATCTCCACCTGGTCGGGCACCGGTTTCCATTCTCCCTTGACCATGGCCCGCAGCTGCTCCCGGTCGAAGCGCCATTGGCCGCCGACCTGGGCACCTGGGATCTCACCCTTCTTCAACATGCGCTGGATGGTCCGCTCGCTAATCTGGAGCATCTCCGCCGCCTGTTGCAGGGTCAGGATTTCAGGATACGCGCTGGACATGACAGCCTCCTTTAATTAATCCCCTTTCAATAAATATACCCTGATTTTGGCGCTTTGTTGCAAGTTTTTTCTGTTTTTGTCGTTTTTTGTCGTATCTTTTCAAAGATTTAGAAAGATGGACCCCTGTAACCCTGCCCTTCTCTTTGGCGACCAAAGGGACCCTTTCCTATCATGGACATCAGTTTACCCATCCCTTTTATCCCCGAGGTGAATGATGATGCTGTCTGGAATCCGTTGCATTTTCGTCCTGTCCCTCCTGCTGGCGGGCGCAGCCTTCGCGCAGGGGGATTTCGACGACGTGACGATCGAAGCCACCGACCTTGGCGGGGGCATTCACATGCTCAAAGGCGCCGGTGGCAACCTGGGCGTTTGCGTGGGTGAGGACGGGGTCTTTTTGATCGACGACCAGTTCGCCCCCCTGTCCGAGAAGATCATGGCGGCCATCGCCGAGTTGAGCGACAAGCCCGTCCAGTTCGTCTTCAACACCCACTGGCACGGCGACCACACCGGCGGCAACGAGAACTTCGGCGCCACGGGCAGCCTGCTGGTCTCGCACGCCAATGTCCGTCGGCGCCTTTCCACGGAACAGTTTTCGGAGTTCCTTGACCGCCGAACCCCGCCTTCGCCCGACGGCGCCCTGCCGGTGGTCACGTTCACCGACTCGTTGGGCTTCTTTTTCAACGATGAGGAGATCGTGGTCTTCCACGTCCCGGCCGCCCACACCGACGGCGACGGCGTGGTCCACTTCACGAAAGCCAACGTCATCCACTCGGGTGACATCATCTTCTTCGGCCTCTATCCCTACATCGACGTATCCGCGGGCGGCAGCATCGACGGGGTAATCGCCGGTGTGCGGACAATCATGGCCATGTGCGATGATGAGACGCAGATCATCCCCGGACATGGCCCCCTTGTGAAAAAGGAAAATCTCGTGGAGTACCTGGCCATGCTCGAAGGAATCCGTGGCCGGGTGCTGAGGGAAATGGAAGCGGGCAAGGATCTGGCGGCGATCCAGGCCGTAAAGCCCGCGGCCGAGTGGGACGAGGTCTGGGGCGAGAAGTGGCTGACCTCGGATCAGTTCGTGGAGCTGGTCTATGATTCCCTGGGCGGGAAATAATATCAGGAGCATATTTTGAACCGGATCGGACACCCGTTCATGGCGCTTTTGCCGGCGATCATTCTCTTCCTGATCCTGATTCCGGCGGCAACCCCCCTGGCCGCGGCTGACAAGGACAAGCCCCATCCTCACAAGGGTGTCCTGACTCCCTATAAACCCCTCGCCATGGACATCACCCTGGACCAAGAGCAGTTGGAACGGTTGGCGGACGGCGAGCTCGTTCAGATGACGATCGAGAACGAAGATTCCGGGGGTACGGGCTTCGGCGTCATCGACATCGCCGCGCCGCCGGATACCGTGTGGAGCCGGATCACCGGTTTCGAACATTATCCCGAGTGGGTCGGACCGGTCGATTTCTGTGAGGTCTACCATCAGGCCGGCGACACGACAAACACCCACGTTGAGATTTCCGGATTCCTCTACAGTTACGAATACTTTCTGACCAACGTGTTCTGGCCCGAACAAGACATGTTGACCTGGACCCTGGACTACGACCGGGAAAGCGATTTCGACGATTGCGTGGGCGCCTGGTATGTGGAACCTCACCCGGAAAAGGAAGGCTGGTCGCGGGCCTGGTTTTCCAGTGATCTGAAATTGCACAGCCCCATCCCCGGCTTTCTGATGAACTTCATCAAGAAAAAGGGCATCAGGGACGCCATCTCCTGGGTGAAGGAACAGAGCGAAGTGGCTGTTCAGGGTTCCGAAATTCCAACAGATTAGTTGTGCCTTGGAATTTGTTTCTGGAAGGAAAAATTCCTTCAGGCACAATTCACGAGGCACAACCAATCCTGTTAAAAAAATACTTGCTTACGGCAGCATGCCTGATATGTTTGTCACAACAAAAAAATTTACCCACTATAAAAAGGATCGCCATGAAATCACCAAACTCCTATACAAAGGGTTATGGGCCTCTACGGTCGATTATTCCCCTTATTGCCGGCCTTGTGGTCCTGTTTTCCTGTGGTCCCGCCACAGCCGGGCGATTCATTAACCTGACCGAAACGGCCACCTTTTCCCGGGGTGAAGGCGAAGTGGTGCAGGCCACGGCCTTCAGCACAGGTTGCGACCGGGCCTCCCTGGATTATGCCCTGGAATTCCAGATCGGTGTGGAGTACGGCCTCCTCGACCGACTTCAGGTCGGATTCGCGTTGCCCAACGTGGCGACTTCCTGGACCCGGGATCAGCGGACCACCGAAGTGGGCGGCACAAACCTGTGGGGACTGTACAATTTCGTGGATCTCGAAGAAAAGGGCTGGGGCCTGTCCTGCGCGGCCATCTTCGGGGAAAGTCCCATCGACCGACGAGGGGAATTGGCGCTTCTGGTCGAAAAACCCCTGGGTGATTGGATAGTGGTCTACAACGGGACCGTGGGCCGGTCCTGGGCCCGGATCAGCGAATTCGGCGCCTCCGAAGCCATGACCCACAGCCTGGGGACGAGCTACCAGGCCACCAACTCCCTATATCTCGGCCTCGAAGGCGACTGGTACCTGGAACACGTCGCCGGATCCCCTTGGGAAACCGCCGGCCGTTACCTTGGCCCCAATCTTTCGGTGGAAGCCGGACGGCTGTGGATCACCGCCGCGGCCCATTTCGCGGTCGGTCCTGGCAGCTTCATTCCCAACCAGGTCTTCCAGGTACAGGTGGGGCTTCCCTTCTGACCGAACGAACGGGTTGCCCGGATTGACATTCCCCATTGAGGGTCATTATGTTCCTGTTTCCTTCAGCCCGAGTGAGAACGCATGCGCTACATTCCGCTGATCCTCTCCTGTCTGATACTCGCCGCCCATCATTCCCGCGGGAATGAACCCGGCCTGATGGGCCTGTGGCTTTCCCTGCCCTTCGTCCTTTTCTTCAAACGCCGTTGGATCGACCGGGCCGTGCAGGCAATGCTGTTGGCCGGGGCCCTCGAGTGGGGCCTGACCATCAAGGGCATCATCGATCTCCGGCAAATGGTAGGCCTCCCCTACCTCAGGATGGCGCTGATCCTGGGCGCGGTCACCCTTTTTACCGCCCTGTCCGGACTGCTGCTGGAAACCGCGGGGCGCAAGAAACGTCTGCCTGCCGATGACCCAGTCGGCCCCGGTCTTGGCGCGTTCCTGTTCACGGCGAGTTTGTTGACCTGCGTTCAACTATTCATGCACCCAACCGGTGTGCTGCTGGAACGATTCCTCTTCGCGGGCGGCTGGTGGGAAGCCTTCTGGCTGGCGATCTATGCCGGGTGGCTTTCGGACCGCCTGCGGGATCCCAAGCAGATCCGCAAGCTGAGGCCCCGCGTGTGGCTTGTGTTTTCGGTGATCTTCTTTACCCAGTTGATCCTCGGCGTCGCCGGCCTGGAAAAACTGCTGATGACCGGCAAGCTCCACCTGCCGGTGCCCGCCCTGATCGTCGCCGGCCCCATCTTCCGGGGCGGCGGTTTCTTCATGGCCATCCTGTTCACCGCGTCGGTGCTGCTGGTCGGGCCGGCCTGGTGCAGTTGGCTGTGTTACATCGGCGCCTGGGACGACCGGCTGTCCCGCGCCGTCAAACGTCCGAACCGGCTGCCGAAATGGCGCAACCTGATGCGGGTGATCATCCTGGTCCTGATGATGGGTACGGCGTACCTGTTGGGCCGGCTTGGCGTAAGCGCGGCGACCGCCGGCTGGTTGGCCGCGGGCTTCGGCCTGTTCGGGGTGGGTTTGATGGTTTTCTGGTCCCGGCGCAACGGCAACATGACCCACTGCACGGCCTATTGCCCAATGGGTTGGGTGGCGACCCGGCTGGCCAAGGTCTCGCCTTGGCGTATGAAGATCTCACCAAGTTGTACCGACTGCGGCGCCTGCACTCCTGCCTGCCGGTTCGACGCGCTTTATCCGGAAGACGTCCTGAACCGGGTGCCCGGCGAAGCCTGCACCCTGTGCGGGGACTGCCTGAGCAACTGTCCCACCAACAGCATCGAATACAGGATGCCCGGCCTATCCAGCAGCCGGGCCCGCACCGTTTTCCTGGTCATGGTGACGGCCCTGCACGCGGCGTGGATCGGGGTGGCGCGATTGTAGGAAGTCGCCGGATACCGGCAATTCGCGCCTGCATTCATGAACGAAGGCCCCGAGCGGCAGCCCGGGGCCTTCGTACGGACTACAGGATCAAATCACTTCACCAGCACCATGCGCTTGGTCTCGTTGAACGAGCCGGTGCTCAGGTGATAGAAATACACACCAGCGGCCACCTGCTGCCCGCCCTCATCCTTGCCGTTCCAGACGACGTCCTGCCGGCCGGCCCCCAGCGAGGCGCCATTCAACAGATTCCGGACCAGGCGGCCCGAGATATCGAACACCTGCAGGCGGACGGCCGCCTCCTCGGGCAGTTCGAAGTAGATCGTCGTCATGGGGTTGAACGGGTTGGGCACGTTCTGCTCGAGGCTGTAGCGTGTCGGAACCACATCGCCCACCGCCGACAGCGCAATCACCTTCACCACATCGACCATGACCAGGGTGTCCTGGCTGCAACTGTTGCCCGTGATGAGGGTCACCGTGAAGGTATCCACTGTGGCGTAAGTGTGGCTGGGGTTCTGTACTGTGTCGGTAGTCGCATCACCGAAGTCCCAGTGCCAGAAAGTCGCTACGCCGGACGACTGATCGGTGAAGTCCACCGCCAGGGGCGCCAGACCCGCGGTGTCGGATAAATCAAACGCAGCCACGATCGGCTCATCGACATTCACGTAATCCTCCCTCACCTCCGGATCGCTGCCTCCGGGTCCGGTGACCGTCAGACTGACGGTAAACAAGCCCGCGGCGGTGTAGGTGTGGGTAGGGTTCTGCAGGGTGTCGGTCTGGCCGTCGCCGAAGTTCCAGGCCCAGGACGTGATATCCCCGGTGGACTCGTCGGTGAACGCCACTTCCAGGGGCGCGCATCCGCTGGTCGGGGTGCCCGAGAACGCGGCCACCGGCGCTGCCGGTGGAGCATCCACCACGATCAGGTCGGACTGCACCAGGGTGTCGGGGCCGCACTCGCCCGTGGCGATCAGCGTTACCGAGTAGGTACCCGCCGTCGTGTAGGTGTGGCTGGGGTTCTGCACCGTGTCGGTGTTCGCGTCCCCGAAATCCCAGAACCAGGAGGTCGGCGAACCGGTGGACAGATCGGTGAAGTCGATTACCACCGGCGCAATCCCCGTGGTGCCGGACACGCTGAAGTCGGCCGTCACGTCTTCGGTCACGCTGATGTAGCCGGTCACCGTCAGCGAATCGACACCGCCGGGACCCATGACGATCAACCGCACCTCGTAATCACCGGATGCCGTGTAGGTGTGGGTCGGGTTCTGCTGGGTGTCGGTCTGGCCGTCACCGAAATCCCAGTCCCAGGACGTGATGTCTCCGGTGGATTCGTCGGTGAACACAACTTCCAGGGGAGCGCAACCGCTGACCGGCGTGCCCGAGAATGCGGCCACCGGGGGCGCCGAAGCGGTGATCACCACATAGTCGACCTTGGTCAGGGTATCGGGCGCGCAACCGCCGGTGGCGATCAGGGTGACCGTGTAGGTGCCCGGATCGGTGTAGATGTGACTGGGGAACGGAACGGTGTCCGTGGTCGCATCGCCGAAATCCCAGATCCGGCCGGTCGCGTTGGTGGACAGATCGATGAAATACACGGTCAAGGGAGCCGTGCCGACTGAATCGGAGGAGGCAAAGGCCGCGACCGGCATGATCCCCACCGTAATATAGCCTAAGTTGGTCTTGGAATCGGTACCTTCGGGACCGGTGGCGATCAGGGTAACGTCATAGACGCCGGGATTTGCGTAGACGTTGCTCGGGTTCTGCTGCGTGCTCGACTGGCCGTCGCCGAAGGTCCAGCTCCACCCCGTGACATCACCGGTGGAAAGGTCCGTGAAATTGACGGTCAACGGGGCACAGCCAGCGGTGGGCAGGCCCTCGAAATCGGCCGTCGGGGGCAGGACTACCGTGGCGCCGACGGCCTCCGCGGCGTCCACCATGCCGTAACCGCTGTACTGGTCCCACCCGGCGCCCGACTCGACGTTGACGATGTCGATTGTCGTGCTGGTCAACTGGGCGCGGATCTGGGCCGGGGCCCAGGTCGGATTGGCGGACTTGATCAGGGCGCAGACGCCGGCAGCGTAGGGCGTGGAGCAGGAGGTCCCGTTGAAGAATCCGCTGTAATCCCCGGGTTCGTACCCGCCAGAGCCCTGGATATCGGTCGTGGGCAGGATGGTCGGCGCGATGACGTCCACCGCATACCGCGAATCCTGGGTCGCGCTGCCGTAGTTCGAGCCCCACCAGCGCTCGCCGTCGCAGGTGTAGCCGTTGGGATCGGGGAAGTGGCCCGGATTGAGTTCGTCCGTATTGCTGCTGCTGCGCTTGCGATCCCCACAGGGCGAGGCGGCGCCCACGCTGATCACGTTGGCGTTGACGGCGGGGTAGCTGATGGTGCTGTCATTCTCGTTGCCGGTGGCCGCCAGCAGGATCACGCCCGCGTTGACGGCGTATTGGATGGCGTTGTCCGTTGCCGTGTGGTAGGTCACGGTCGCACCGAAACTCATGCTGATCACGTCGGCGCCGTTGTCAGCCGCGAAGTAAATGGCGTTGGCGGCTGTGGATAAATACATCGAGCCGGCGTTGTTGGCCACCTTCAGGGGCATGATGCTGCACCCGCCGGCGCTGCCGACGGCGCCCAAGCCGTTGTCGGCGATGGCGGCGGCCACCCCCGCGCAGGCGGTGCCGTGGCCGGGATTCCCGCTGTCGTCGTCGGGATCATCGTCGCCGTCGCCGAAGTCATAACCGGGCACCTGAAGAAGGTCGGGATGTGACGAATCCACGCCCGAATCGATAATCGCGATCACCACGCTGGAACTGCCGTAACCCTGAGAACCTCCCCAGGCGCTCGGGGCCTTGGTGTCGAAACCTGGCGTGCCCACCGGCGGACCGGTGTGCTCCCAGGTGCCGCCCCAGTCGAAATCGGGCAGCTGGCCGGTGTTGTTGTGACCCCAGTTGTTCGGATGCAGGGGGTCGTTGGGAATCACCGCGGGAAAGACCCGCAGATCAGGCTCTGCAAATTCAATATTGGGATCCGCAGCCAGGCTGGCGACGGCCGCTTCGATATCCGTGCCCACGGCCACGTCGAGCCGGAACCAGCGGTCCACGCCAATGCGTTCGGCCTCGGCCTTGTTCTTCAATGAGCCATGCATCCGCGTGATGCGCGAAACATCCAGGCCGCTGAGGACGGCGTCGAGCGCTGCCAGTCCGGTCCACGCGGGGTCACCGCCGGCGCTCTTGTCCAACGCTTCCCGGATCCTGGCATTCTTCAGGCCCTCGGGCGTGAATTTCACCAGCACGCGGTCCGGAGCGTAAGTGGACACGGTTGCACCCGCAGTGACGAAGCCCTTCTGGACCGGGGCGAAGGTCCGGGCAGCGGAATCGGCGGCGAAGGAAAAGGAGGCAAAGAACATAACCAGGCAGATCAAAGCACAAGCTGGGGCGAGGCGTCTCATGTTCCCTCCAGTGGGTCAGGCGCGGATTTCAAGCTGGGATGTCTTTTGAAGCGTACAATTATAACACAATCCACACATAAAAGAAACTCGTTGGCAGGATCGGCGGGCGGACGGATCAATGGGAGAATTCGATTTCCCCCATCTTCTCCTTGACTGAAAATCGCAGAACCGGCAGGGGAATCTCTTCGTTTTCCACAATTAATTCGCCGCCGGAGGACTCCAGGCCCTGCACCTGGACATCGTCGGGGACCTGGACGGATATGCCGCCCATGGCCACATCGAGCCGGATGTCGGCGTCCCGGGACCAGGACCCGCGTAGATTGATGTTGGCGCCGCCCATCCGGCAGACCACGTCCAGCGACCGGGGGCTGGCGTTGCCCAGGCGGTCCGCCTCGAAACCGCCCATTGAGCCGCGAATGGTCAGCCTCTCCATTGGCTCGCGTAGCGGTTCGTCGATGCTCAGGCTGAAGCCGCCCTTCTTGTAGCGGAAGTCGGCGTTGGTGATCCACAGTCCGCCCAACTCGGCCTCGAAACCGCCTTCCTGCACGCGGACCTGGAGTTCGAGGGGCACGTCGGCGGGAAGATAGATATCGATTCTGGGACCTTGCCCGCCGGCCATCAGCTGGCGGAAGAGGGCGTGCAGACCCGATATCGTGCGGCGGGATCGGACCCCGTACACCCAGCTTGAATCAGGGAAGCTCTCGAAGTAGTCCTCCAGCAGGTAGACCTCGCTGTCGTAGCGGGCCTCGATCCGGACGCCCCGGCCCGGCTGATCGGGATGGATCTCGAATTCGCCTTGGGCCAGGTCCAGGACCACGCGACCGATGCCGGCGGGAACTTCCGTCACCTTGGCGCCCCGCACCTCGGTCGGCGCCCCGGCGGATTCGGGGGTCAGCACCTTTTCTTCGATGTGCACCTTGCCCGAACGGTTCCAGGCGACCAGGGCGGTTCCGCCCACGACCACGATCAGGATCACGATGATTCCCAGGCATCCGAAAAGACCGGTTTTAAGACATCCTCGTTTTTCACTCATGGTGAGGTCTCGGACTTTCCCTGGCTGCGGCTGGTTGGGGCTGGGTTCAGACTGATACTACGCGCGATCCGGCGAAAGGATACAGTCCTTTTCGGGGTGGGGACCCGCAACAGGTCTGAAACAGGCAAAGAAAAACCCCGCCTCCCTCCAGAAGCGGGGTTTCGTCTCACAGTGTGGGCAGTCAGACTACCAGCGGCCACCGCCACCGCCGCCGCCACCGTAGCCGCCACGGCCACCGCCGCCGCCGCCACGGGGACGATCCTGAGCCTCGTTCACGCGCAGGGCGCGGCCGCCCATCTCGTAGCCGTCCAGAGCCTGGATGGCGTTCTGCAGCGCGTCGTCGTCCACTTCGACAAAGCCGAAGCCGCGAGGACGACCGGTCTCACGATCGTTGATCAGAGCCACCGAGTGAACGGTCCCGTACTCGGCGAACAGGGCCGTGATTTCTTCCTCAGTCGCGCTGAAGGGCAGGTTACCCACGTAGATCTTCTTCATTTTCTCTTCATCTCCAAGTGCCGGATTTCCGGCAAACAAAAGCTCTCAGGATGGACGGCTATTTCCGGCCAATCCCTCGCGCTCCCAAACAATCCGGCGCAAAGGCCGGACTCCATCCCCCGACTGTCGGGGCACGCAGCTAGATCACCCTTCCCCGCAGGGAATCCATGATCTCAGGGTAAACACTAACCGATCCGGGACAAAATGCCAAATGATTATTTGATTTCGGGTTGATAGCGGAAAGACCAGAATATACCGGGCGGTCGCCCCCAACCGAAAGTCCCGGGCGCGCCAACTCCCGGGACCTTCTATCTACCCGTACAGCTTATTTCGTCACTTGATCATCGACACCTTTTCCACCTGGGTGATGAGGCCGTCGATTTTCAATTGTGCGAAATAGACGCCGCTGGACACATGCCTGCCTGCGGTGTCAAAGCCATACCAGGCGAACTGGTATGTTCCGGCTGTCAACGGCTCGTCCACGAGCGTGACCACCATGCATCCGCGCAAATCGTATATGGCGAGTTCCGCGCGCGCATTGACATTCAACGCGAAGCTGATTTCAGTCTTCGGGTTAAACGGATTCGGCACGATGGACGTGATGCGTCCCGGTCCCGGAACATCCTCGAAATCGACCCCGGAGGGGTAGAAGACATAGGGCCGGGGTCCATACGGAATGCCACTCACCACCTCGAGTTTCCAGAAGCAGACCTGGCCATAGATGTCCCACATGTCCCAGGGCGGTTCCGTGGAGACGAACTCCACGACCTGCGGACCGCTCGCCGTGACGGCGAAACTGGTCCTGTACCAGAGTTCCTTGGTCTGGGAATTGCCGGTGTATGTATAGGCCGGTGTGCCGGAACGGGTTTCCCCCGGCGGGTAGATGTAGACGTCGAAGGAGTCGATCGCCAGCCCGTCGAGATGGTGCATGGTCAGGCACTTGGTTTCTTCGGCGCAATAACCGAAGTCCATCTCGATCGTCGCCCATGTGTTGTTGTCCTCGGGCGCATAGATGGGACGGCACTGTTCGACGCTCCCGTAGGTACCGCCGGAGGTGGCCGGTTCGATCGGACCCCAGCCGGCCATGGCGTGACCGGACTCCGAGGCCGGATCGCCGATGATCACGGCATCCATTACCGGCAGGTAGTCGCTGACAATGAGCTTGTTGAAGCACATCTGGCCGTAGGTGGGCCAACCGGACCACTGTGGTTCGGTCGAGACGAATTTAATCGTCTGCAAGCCCGAGGCCGTGAACAAAACGCTGGAAGTCTTCCAGATCTCCACCGTCAGGCCGTCGCCCGGATAGGTAAAGATCAACTGCTCCGCGCCGGGCTCACCGACCGGATATATGTAGACCTCGAAGGCGTCCTCGCCGAGGCCGTCCAGATGTTCCATCACCAGGCACTTCAACCCCACGCAACATCCGAAGTCGAAATCGATCGTTGCCCAATCGTCCCCGTCCTCGGGGGCGTAGATGGGCCGACAGTTGTCGATGCCCCCGTACGATCCACCGGATGTCGCGGGTTCGATCGGACCCCAGCCGACCATATTGAAGCCCGCTTCGGAAGCTGGGTCGCCGATATCCACCATCGCCTTCACTGGCGGGCATTCATCGACCCTGATGATGTCGAAGCACATCTGCCCGTAGGTTTCCCAGCCGCTCCATTGGGGCGCAGTCGATACGAACGTCAACGTCTGCATGCCGGTCCCGGCGACCAGGATGCTGGTCTGCAGCCAGAGTTCGGCGTTCTGAACATCACCGGGGAAGCTGTATATCAACTGCTTCTCCCGCGATTGTCCCACAGGATGCTGGTACAGGTCGAAGGAATCATTGGCGATTCCTTCGAGGTGGTGCATGGTGAGGCATTTGGACATCGAAATGTTGTCCCCGAAGTCGAGATCGACGGTCGCCCAGTCGTTGTCGTCCTCCGGAGCATAGACGGGGCGGCAGTTATCGATCCCTCCGTACGGGCCGCCGGATGTGGCGGGTTCGACCGGCCCCCATCCCGCCAGGGTATGGGCCGCTTCGGAGACCAAATCACCGATGTCGACCATGTCCAGCATGCCGCAGTCGGCGGGGCATTCCTCGACCATCAAGATGTCGAAGCACATCTGGCCGTAGGTATCCCAGCCCGACCATTTAGGGGCGGTCGAAACGAACTTGACCGTCCTGACGCCGGTGAAGCACTCTTCGAGCGTGAGTTGGTACCAGGTTTCGGTGGTCAGCCCGTCCCCCGCGTAGGTGTGGACAAGGATGTCGTCGATGTAGACTTCGAAGGAATCCTGGGCGTGCCCGTCCAGGTGATGGATGGTGAAGATCTTGCAGACCGTGGGATCATCTCCGAAGTCCAGGTCGATCGTCGCCCAGTCATCCCCATCCTCGGGAGCATAGACGGGGCGACAGTTGTCGATCCCCCCATAACTCCCTCCGGAAGTCGCCGGCTCGATGGGCCCCCATCCCGCCATGGCGTGGCCCGCCTCGGAAACAGGATCGCCGATGTCCACGTAATCGAGCGTTACGCAGTCGGCTCGCGCGGATGTCGTCATGAAAATCGTCAGCGTGAATAAGAAAAGTACGGTTAGGATCGTTCTCGTTCTCA
The DNA here is from genome assembly GCA_965369705.1 of uncultured bacterium. Lineage (GTDB taxonomy): Bacteria > Krumholzibacteriota > Krumholzibacteriia > LZORAL124-64-63 > LZORAL124-64-63 > JAGLCY01. The sequence continues at coordinate 11,018 of CBDURF010000032.1, read as the reverse complement.
TTTTGCCCCCCCCTTGATAGAATTCCTCAATTCTTGGCCACACGGCAGCCGAAGTTCCCCAAACCGTATGGAACGGCTTCCGTGGGCGACTAGACTATTATCAAATCAATGACAACATGATCAGGAATGTACTGGCTTGAAGAATAATCATCAGGGCGAGTTTGCAAACGATGTCACCAGCAAAACCTACTATGACCTTGTGGCGCATCTGTTTATCTGGATGTGTATTTTGAAGCGATGGCCCCAAGAACATGGAGATGGATTATGGCCCCCCCCCTCCTTCCCTACGTTGAGTGGTTAAATAAATACCCCACTCAAGCAAGTCGGTCCCATGCGATATGAACGTTAACAAAGACACAAGAACATGTCAATCGATAAGTTTGATCACGATGAATGGATATTTATTGAGCTGGTAGCTGAAGGACTGCCACATATTGTGTTATTTGCGCTCCCGTTTGCAGTAAAACTGCAATTATATCACCATCTACTGTTGACCTTTTACAATCATTATGATAGCATCGATTTAATCGCCCAAAAAACCAAATGAAAGGAGGAATGTGCCGTTGGGGACATGTTTTTGGGTTTGATCCGTGCTGACCTTCCTGGACGGCCCGGAACTGGATGAAATCAAAGGGGGGAATTCCATGAACAAGTTTAGTTGTTTCGTCGTTTCATTCGTTCTTGTATTCGCGGGGGCGGCCCTGGCCGTGGATCAAGTCGACATCGGCCTTCCGGCTTCCGAGGTTGGCCACAACTTGCAAAGCTGGGGACCGATCGAACCTCTCACTCATGGGGGCAGCTACGGAGGGATCGACCATTGCCGCGCCATCTGGTCCAACTTTGACATACTCAACCCGCCCGCTCCCCACACCAGCACCGACGCCTTCATCGATATGAACTTTGCAGGCGGGCCCGAACTGGTCTCCTTCAAGCATCTCGATGGCCCGGCTGACGACAGCTTCGAGGTCTGGATGGCCGGCGTAAGGGTATTTACCTACACGGATCCCGGAAATCCGGGGGAGAGATGGTACGTTTCGGGATTCAATTACACGCCGGCCACTTCTGGCGTGCATACCGTGAGGTTCAAGGCGATAGGCCCAAAATGGGGCAGCTGGGGGACGTATGGTCAGGTCTGCTTTGCGGGAGTCTGGATCGGTCCCGGTGGTCCCGTGCCTGTCGATACGAGCAGTTGGAGCAATGTGAAGGCCTTATTCCGTTAGCATATTACCAATAACCAAGACCAGGGACCCGGCTTCGCCGGGTCCCTGTTTCCTTTCGGTCCTCACACCAAATTTATTTTACCAGGGTCATCTTCAGCGTTTCGCTGAAGGCGCCGGCCTTCAAGCGGCAGAAATAGATCCCCGAAGCCACCCTCTCCCCCGTGTCGTTTTGACCCATCCAGGTCACCGAATGCCGCCCCGCGGGCAGCGGCTCGTTCTTCAGCGTGACGACCCGGCGTCCGTCCACGGCGTAGACCACCAGCTCCACCCGTTGCGGTTCGGGCAACTCGAAGTAGATCTCCGTTGCGGGATTGAAGGGGTTGGGGTGGTTGCCGGAGAGATGGTAGATCAGCGGAATATCTTCCATGTCCGATGCGCCGTCGAAGGAGGTTTCAATCTTGGCGTTTACGGTATTGCGGGCGGAGATCTCAACGTCGCCCAAATCGTGCGGGCCGTCCAGCTTCACCTGTAGCAGTTCGCCACGACCGTCGAAGCACGCGCCTGTGCCGAGCAGGGCCAGGGAAACGTCGAGTCCGTTGCGGGCAACGTTGCGCAGAAAATGCGGCTCGGTCTGTTCTGCGAGCAGGTCGCCCGCCACGACCGTCCTCACCACGCCTGCGGGCAACGACAACCGAAGGTTGAGGCCCTGCAAACCCGGGCACGGTTCGAGCAGAACCAGGGACCATGTGTCCGGGGCCATCATGGCCCAGGCAAATCTGGCGATCGCGCCACCCATGTCGAAGCGGTCTTTGGTGACTTCCGTGTCGAAGTTCAAGGCGAAGATCATCAGATCCTCGAATTCGATGACGTCGTCGGTCAGGGGTATGCCCGCGCTGCTCATGTCGTCGGTGGGTCCGATGTCGCAGAACGGGTCGTATGCGGCGTCGCCGTCGACGGTGCCGTAGCACATGCCCAAGCGGTTGATCTCGGGATTGATCCTGATCCTGCCGTCGGCCGGCATGGTGCCGCTCAGGTTGGGCAGGTCACCGAGCAGGTAGCTGGTCGACCTGGCATAGGCATCGGGTCGCGGGCCGTGATTTCCCGCTCCGTCGCGGGCGAAAAGAATGTAGTAATAAACCCCGCGCCGCAGACCGTCGGGGGAATTGGGGAAGTCGATGATCGAGATCTGATTCGCCGGCACGGTGTGCACGTGGAACCACTCGTCGCTCGACGCCAGGTCGGGATAGTCGATGGGCCAGGTCGGCTCCACGTCGGGCGGTGATACGTGGTCGTCGTATTCCGGGTAGGCGGATACGGACGTGTCCGGCGGATCGACGTACCACATCCCGCGCCAGATCTCCAGCTCATCGTCCGCATCGCCCGTGTAGGTCCAGGACAGGTTGACCTTGTTGTGCCCGCGCAAGGAGTTGATGCCCGTCACCGGTGGCGGCGGGATGCAGTCGACGGTGATCGTGGTCTCGTTGCGGCCGACCGGGGGCGGCAGACCGCCGGGCACCAGCCCCACCCTCGCGTGCTCGATGATCACGTGACCGACGCCGTCGCCCACCCCGTGAAATTCGATGGAGAACAGATCCTTGTCGTTGGGGATGCCGTCGGGCACCGCGGCGGCGCCGAGGATCGCGTAGTCGATGGTCCAGTCATTGGTCGCGGCGGCGCCCGGGGACCGGTAGACCTGCCACGCGTAATCCTCCGCGGGCAACCCCTCCGGCAATACGTTCACCGTGATGTCTCCGGATTCGAAGGTGAGCCTACCCTCGCCCTCGGGACAGAGGACCCGGACCGTGTAGCCGCGGATCGGCCCGTCGTCGCAGTCCAGGTTCAAGTGGAAGTCGACCTTTTTGGTCTGGCCACAGGCAATGGCTTCGGCGTCGACGGGTACGGGGGTGACCTGGGTGCCGATATAGATCTTGTCGATCCCCACCTGGCCGTACGGGTAGTAGTAGGGTCCCGGCGGTGCAGTGGCCTCGAACCTAACGGTGTGGACACCGGTATAGCCGGTCACGTCGATGTAAGCCCAGTACCAGATCTCGGTACCCGGCGGGGCCGCGACGGAAAAGACCTCCGTGCCATCGATGTAAAGGACAAAGGAGTCGTCGCTGCCGCCGTCGAGATGACGGAACGCCAGGCACTTGGCCTCGGTGTCGGAGATACCGAAATCAAGCTCGAGGCTCGCCCAGTTCTCCACCGGATCATTCTCTACCGGGGACCAGATGGTACGGCACTTGCCGGGAGGCGACTCCCCGCCGAGGCCGCCCCAGTTGCCACCGTGGGTGTCCGGTTCGATGGGTCCCCAGCCCGAGAGGGCGTGACCCGCCTCCGAGGCGGGGTTGCCGATGTCCACGTAGTCGTGGGCGTCGGGCAACGTGGTACCCGCGGACGTGTCGAATTGCAACTGGTCGAAGGCCATGACGCTGGCCCAGTTCCCACTACCCACCTCTGTCTGGTGAAAGGATTCTTCGGTCAGGATGAACTGGCAATCGTATGAGCCGGTGGCCAGGACCGCCTCACCGTAGCAGGGACGTCCGGATTCCTGCCGGCCGAAGACGCCCACGTCCGTAGGTCCGACGTCGGTGGCGTAGGCGGGGTCGCTCGCCCAACCTACCACTGTCCGCCACTGGAAGGGGGTGTCACAGGCGCCCGGGGAGCCTTGAGCGTCAAGGACCAGCACGTGCAGGCTGCTGTCGAGGGCGAAGTCGACCTCGGCATCTCCGGCGCTGTCGGTGATGAAGAAGTCGAAGACCAGGTAACCGATGTAGATATAGTCCGGATCGTCGTGGTGGGCGAGGTAGTCTGCGTCGGAGCTGTTGCCGGGGTTGGGCTGTACGCGCCACCAGCGGCCGAGGAAGCCGATGTTCTCGTTGGCGACATCGTCCCCGTCATCACCCCACTGACCCGACGGCTTGCCCTCCAGCTTTATCTGGTAGGCGAAGTTGGGCTTGAGGTTCACTGCGGAGAGATGCCCCGCGAGGGTTACGGGATCACCGCCGGTGCCGTAGATCAGCGTGACGGTGGCGTCGTCATAGGTATAGGTGCCGCTGTAAGCGGAGTCGTATACGTTCGACGCCACGTCCCACCAGCGCAGGCTCGAGGCGCTGACGCCTTCCATCGCCGTCAATTGCGCCTCGGCGGCGCGGCCGGTCGCGGCTCCCACTGTGAGCAACAGAAAAAGGAAAACCAGAAACAACAGCGACGATTTCGCCAGCCTATCATGGTATCGCACAACAGCCCCCTTTGAGATCCCCAAGCGTCATTTGAGAAGCGTCATCTTGCATGTTTTCGTGTACGCGCCCGCCTTCAGGCGATAGAAGTAGGTTCCCGAGGCGACGATCTCTCCGTGCGCGTCGCGACCGGTCCAGATTACGGTGTGGCGGCCGGCGGGCAGGGCCCCGTCCACCAATTTGACGATCCGCCGCCCGTCCAGACCGAACACGGAGAGTTCTACCGTCTCCGTCGCCGGCAGCTCGAAATCTATCCGGGTGGCGGGATTGAAGGGGTTTGGATAGTTGGGGAACGCCCGGTGCATGACCGGCGTCTCCGGAATCGCGGCAGCGGTCTCGATCTCACTGGGAATGGTCGTGTTGCGCGAGTTGCGCGCATCGACGGTCACATCGGTCGGCAGGTGGCCGTCCATCACGGTTATGCGCAGTAATTCGCCCTTACCCTGGATCCGAGCGCCGTCGCTCAACAGGGCCAGACCCGTGTCCAGTCCGTTGCGGTCGATGTTGCGCAGAAAGGCCGGACAACCTTGCCCTGCCAGCAGTTCGCCGGCCGACAGCGAGAGGACGGCGCCTGCAGGCAGACCGGCTTTCAGGTTCAGGCCCTTCAGATCCGGGCAATGTTCGACCAGGCTCAGCGACCATGTGCCGGTCTCGACCTCGGTCCAGACGAATCTTGCGAAGGCGCCGACATCCGCCGGAGCCTTGGTGAACACCGTGTCGAAGTTGAGGGCGAAGATCATCAGATCGCTGAAGTCGATGGAGTCGTCGGGCAGGGGAATCCCTGTGCCGCTAAAGTCGTCGGTGGGCCCCACGTCGCATTCGTTGTCGTATCCCGTGTCGCCGTCGCCGGTTCCGTAGCAGAGCGAGAGCCCGCCCGTGATGTCCGGGCCGATCGTGATGGCGCCGTCACCGTCCATGTCGCCCAGCAGGTAGCTGGTGGCCCGGTCATTGGCGGCGGCCCTGGGTCCATAGAACCCTTCAGTGTCCAGGGCGAAGACCTCGTAGCAGTAGATCCCCCGTGCCAGACCACCCAGGCCGTCCACGTCCGTGAAGGCCTTCTCCCCAGGCAGGACCGCCCCCGCCAGTTCCCATTGTGGGCTCGCCAGGGCGCCGGCCCGGCTGGCCGGGCGCGTGGGAACGACGTCGTTGGGAAGGCCGCCGTACTCTGGATAGGCCGAGGCGCCGTCCAGATCGTCGTCGTACCAGAGGCCGCGCCAGATCTCCAGGCTGGTGATGTCGGGATCGGAGGGATCCTGCCAGGTGACGACTATCTCGAGGTTGCCCGGGGCGGCTGTCAAGGCGGTGACCGCTGCCGGGCCGTTGCTCGTGAATGTGATCGTGGCATCAGTCCCGAGCACGGGATTGCCCACCGCGTCCCGGTATTCGGCGTTCACGGTGCGGGCACCGTCGGGACCGGAAGCCAGGGTCCAGAAATACACCTCCGCGTAGTCCACCCAGCCATCCTCGGGACCGGACCAGACGTCCGGATCATTGACGAAACGCATCTGCATGGGGGTGGCATCGGTCACGGCACTGTCCAGATTGACGTCGAGGTCGTTGGTGGCCCCGGCGCCGCCGTTGATCTGGAAGCCGCCCGCCGGGGCGGCGCAGTCAACAATGATCGTTGCGCCTACGGTGGCCAGGACCGGCTCCGGCACCAGAAGGATGGGATCGACGGTCACGCTTTCGATGATCACCTGGCCCGTGCCGTCAGACGCTCCCTGGAAATCGATCGTAAACAGGTCCGAGTTCGAGGGGATGCCGTTGGGCAGAGCGGAGTCGCCGATGATCGAGTAGGTAATCGTCCAGTCGTCCAGGGCGTTTTGGGTGACCGAGGAGGTGACGTTGCCGGTTCCACTCGGATCAAGGACGGTCACGTTGGTGTTGTCGAACGAGAGGCCGTCACTGCTACGCACCCGCATGGTGTAGCCACGGATGTACTCGCAGCCCAGGGTGAAGTGGAAGTCGGCGACCTTGCCGCCGCCGCAGGCAATGGGACCGGAGTCCACAGGCAGGGCTTCGAAGAGTGCCTCCACCCCGCAGATGGTGATGATGTCGATGCACGTCTGGCCATAAGGATCGTAGAAGGTCCCTGTGTCCCCGGTGGCCTCGAAACGCACCGTGTGGCCATTGGCATAGCCGGTCACGTCGATGGGCTTCCAGAACCAGGTCTCAGTGGTCACAGAGTCCGAAAAAGACGAGACCAACGTGCCGTCGATGGAGATATCGAAGGAGTCGTCGCTGCCGCCGTCGAGATGACGCACCCAAAGGGACTTGGTCCCTCCGACCGGACCGAAGTCCAGATCGATGTCCGCCCACCGTTCAATGCCGTCTGCATTGTCGAACTCGGTCGGAGACCAGATCGGGCGGCAGGAGCCTGGTGCGATCCCACCGTAACCGCCACCATGGGTGTCCGGTTCCGAGGGTCCCCAGCCTACCATGTTGTGGGGCGCCTCGCCCATGACCGTCTGGTTTTCGGATTCCAGGGTGCCGATGTCGATGTAGTCCGGATTGCCCACCGGATCGGGGATTGCGCCGAAAGTCAACGTGCTGGATGCGTCGGGCGAACCGGGCGCCGGCTCCTCGTTGCCCGCCTTGTCCGTGGCCACGGTGTAGAAGTCGTAGTCCCCGTCGCCGGGGATGACGAAGTTGATGGGACTGGAATCGAAGGTTCCGCCGTACGGCGCGTAGGCGCCGCCGTCGACGCGGTAGTGGAGCTCGACGAAATCGACGCCGCTGACCGCGTCACTCGCCGTGTAGGGAATGCTCAGGCTGCTGCCGGTGTGGGACCCGGGCAATGCGTCCACGGACGAGGTGGGCGCGATTGCGTCCTGGGTGGAGGAGACGGTGGCGGACCAGGCGGAATCGACCTTGGTCCCGTCGCTCGCCTTCACGTGGTAGAAGTAGATCTGACCGTTGGTCAGGCCGGTGAAGGTTTTGGAAAGGGCGGCGATCCAGCCCGAGTCGACGAGATCCGTCGTGAAATCGGACGAAGTGGAGCATTCCGCGTAATACTGCGTGGCCCCGATCACGCTGTTCCAGAAGACGGTGTTGTCCGCTCCCGGGGTGAAGGACGGTTCAGAGATCATGGCAGGCGGAAACAGTCCCGCGCCGATGTTGAACTCGATATCGTTGTTGATCATCGCCGGCGCCCAGTTGCCGTCCGAGGTGTGGAAGCTCTCCTCGGTCAGGAGGATGCGGCACTTGTAGGCGGCCTGGGGCAGGGCCGTCAGACCATTGCAAAGCCGCTCGATCTGCGGGTAGACGCCCACTTCGGTCGGCCCGACATCCGCATCGTAGGCGGGGTCGGTGGACAAGCCGGAGACGATCGTCGTCTTCAGGGGATGATCGCAGGATCCCTGGGAACCCTGCCATTCCCAGAACAGGACGTGGTAGCTGCTGTCCAGGGCAAAGTCCAGTTCGATATTGCCGGCGGAGTCGGTCAGGAAAAAGTCGAAAAGCAGGTAGGCTTCGAAGATGTAGTCGGGATTGTTCTTGTAGGTTTCGTAATAGGAGTCGGTGCGGTTGCCCGTGCCCGGCTCCACTTCCCACCAGCGTCCCGCGTACCCGATGCGTTCGTTGGAGACGTCGTCACCGCCCTCGGTGACCGGATCGAAGAGGCCTTCCGGCTTGCCCACGATCTTGAGCTGATAGGCGAAGTTTGGTTTGAGGTTGGTCGCCGAGAGATGCCCGGTGAAGGTCGGCTCGCCCGTCTCGTAGGTCACCGTGACGGTTGCATCGTCATAGAAGTATGTGTCGACGTAGGTCTGGGCATAGCCGTTCTGGTCAAGATCGGCCCATCTGTAATTGATGACCGACGGTGATGTCACGGGCCCGGATGTCACGAGTGTCGCGACCGTGCTCTTGTCCCCTGGCGCTCCGATCGCAAGTCCCGGAAAGGCGGCGACCAGGAACAGAACCAGACTCAGGGATGCCGATATGGTCAAGCGTTGCACGACAGCCTCCTCTAGCTTCTCAGGGCCCCCTACCGGGCCGTTGTCGGTTTATTTCAACAGGATTCCCTTCCTGGTGGTTTGTCGATCCCCTTGGCCGAAGATACCGAACAGGTATGCTCCGCCAGGTACGGCGCGTCCCCGCCGATCGGTACCGTCCCATTGCACGACACCCGGTTCCGGACCGAGAACTCCTCTCCAGAGCGTGACCAGACGCCGGCCGCTCAGATCGAAGACCTCTACCGTGACGCTCTCGGCCGGCCGGCCGCCGAAACGGATCGTCGTGCGGGGATTAAAGGGATTGGGCGCAAGGGCAAGGGTGAGTCGCTTCGCGCGGGGCGTGTCGACGGAACTCACGACACCGACAAGGATGGTCGTCCCCGAGAGCGAGACGTCCTCGATGATCTCGGCGAGAGGATTGAAGAGGACCACGCTGTCCACTTGTACGTGGCAGATCCCGTCCGCGAGGCCCTCGAAATCCCAGCGGTAGAGCTCGCCTGGACCCGTCACGAAACAGGTCGGACCCATGGTGACGCAGCCCGCGTACCACGCGCCCGGCTCGTCCTCCTCGAAGACTGGAAAGAGTGGACAGCCGGATTCGGTGAAGAGCTGTCCGGACTGGCCACCCTGGTTCGTTACCACTGTCGTGTCGTAGCTGATCCAAAGCTCGATGGTCCTGACTTCGAGCGCTTCGTCCAGCATCACCGACAAGCTGCCGCTCTCACCCACGGCGATGTGCTGATCGGCGGGGGAGAAGCGGAGCTCGACCTGCGATGCGGCGGGTAATGCGGCGATCATCGTCATGACCGCCACAGCGATGGCAAGATATCTCGATCCCTTCATGTCCGTCCCTCCGGTCCTTGATGGGGCCGGCGTTGTCGCCGACCCCATTCACGTGTCGAACATCACTTCAGCAAGGTCATCTTCTGGGTCCGGCTGAATTCGCCGGCCTGGATGCGGTAGAAGTAGATGCCGGCAGCCACGAGCCCGCCCTGATCGTCGCGTCCCATCCAGGTCACCGAGTGGCGGCCGGCGGACATGGACTCGTTCTTCAGGGTCGCGATCCGGCGACCGTCGATGGCGAAGATCGCAAGTCTGACGTGCTGCGATTCCGGCAACGCGAAATCGATCTTCGTCGAGGGGTTGAAGGGGTTGGGGTAATTGGCCGAGAGCTCGTACCTGGTCGGCATGTCCTCAATGGCCGCGGCCTCCTCGAGGGAGTACTCGAGGTCCTTGTTGGCCGAGTCGCGGGCCACGATCAGGATGTCTTCGGGATCGAGTTCCCCGGCCAGGGTGATGCGGATCAGCTCACCTTGGCCCGTGATGCAGGCGCCGTTGCCCAGGAGGGCCAGGCCGGCGTCCAGACCGTTGCCTGGGATGTTCTGCAGGAAGTAGGGGCTATCCTGCCGTCCGAGCAGGCTGCCCGCGTTGACCGAAAGGACGGCGTCCTGCGCCAGATCGGCCTGCAGGTTCACACCCTTGAGGTTCGCGCACGGCTCGGCCAGAACCAGCGACCAGGTCGTGTCGTCGATCTTCACCCAGGAGAACCTGGCGATCATGCTACCCCCGGTGGGTTGGGTCTTGGACACCGTGACTTCCCAGTTGAGCGCAAAGATCATCAGATCGTCGAAGTTGATGAGGTCGTCGGTGTCGGGAATGCCCGCACCGCTGTAGTCATCCGTCGGTCCGACGTCGCATTCGTTGTCGTAGGCGCCTCCGCCGGCATCACTCGTGCCGTAGGCCGCACCCAGGACAGAAATGTCGTTGAGAGTGACGGCGCCGTCGTCGAGCACACTCACGTCGCCCAGCAGGTAGCTGAGGTTGTGAGCGTTGTCTGCGGCCGGAAGGCTCCAGTTACCTGCGGCATCCTGTACGAACACCTCGTAGTGATAGATTCCCCTTGCGAGGGAATTATCCACGAAGGGGGTGCCCGGAACGGCGCTCGAGTCGGCCCGGACCCAGAGGGGATCCGTGAGGGCGGCCGCGCGGCTCGCCGGCCGGGTCGGCGTGTAGTCGTGCACATCGTCGTACTCGGGATAAGCGTTGAGAGTATCCGGAACCGTGTCGATGTAATACCACATGTGCCGCCACACTTCTGCGGAGGTCTCACCGTCGACGGGGTTCGTCCAGGTTACGGTGATCTTGTTGTGCCCGCGCTGGGCCGCGATATCGCTGACGGCGACCGGTGCGGCCGTGTCGAGGAAGATGTCGTCCTGCGCGTTGGCGACGATTGCCGAGGAGTCCCTGAAGCGTGCGTAGACCGTCTTGGTGCCGTCGCCGGAGGTCAACGTCCAGGGATAGGTCGTGGCGTAGGAAACCCAGCCCCCCGGCCAGTTGAGGTTGTCGTTGGTAAACTGCATGTCCACGACGTCGCTCACGTCCATATAGAGCGTGACGCTCGTACTGTTCGTGTATGTGTCGACGCCATTAATCAGGAATGAGGTCACATCGGGGCCGGCGGTGTCCACGAGCGTGAACGTATCGTAGTCCGGGCCGGTGGGCGGAACCTCCTCGTTGCCCACATTGTCCGTCCCGATCGAGTAGAAGTAGTACGTGCCGTCGTCCCCGGTCGTGCTCGAATCGAAGGTCATCGAGGTACCGGTGAAGGTGGCATATTTGGTGTAGCTGCCGCCGGTGCCCTTCTGGTACCACAGTTCCACATCGAA
>CBDURF010000031.1:0-26104 GCA_965369705.1 uncultured bacterium | reverse complement strand
CACCTTGCGCCGGAGCGGCCCGGGGCCTTCATTAGCCGGACCATGGCTCTCATCGACCTGAAAAACGTGACCCTCGTCCTGGGCGGTCCCCCGGTTCTCGATAGTGTGAATCTGCGCATCGAGAAAGGGGAGCGTATTTGCCTGCTGGGCCGCAACGGCGCGGGCAAATCGACCTTGCTGCGGCTGTTGGCCGGGACCATGGAGCCGGACCGCGGGGAAATCATCCGCCAGTCGGGTCTGCGGGTGGGGAGGCTGGCCCAGGAGATCGCTTCTGACGTTTCCGGCACGGTTTTCGAGGTTGTGGCCACCGGGTTCGCCGCAGCGGGGATCCCGGCTCCGGACTGGGAACACAGGCACGTGGTTGATCGGGCGATCATCCGGGCGGCCTTGGATCCCGCCGCCGATTTTGCCACCCTGTCCACGGGCAACAAGCGCCGGGTGCTGCTGGCCAGGGCCATGGTCATTCAACCCGACATCCTGTTGCTTGACGAGCCCACCAACCACCTCGACATCGATGCCATCAAGGGGCTGGAGGAGGATCTCCGCCGTTTCCCCGGCACCCTGGTCTTCGTGACCCATGACCGGGCCTTCCTGCGCAACCTGGCGCGGAGAATCGTCGAACTGGACCGGGGCCGGCTGCGGGACTGGACCTGCGACTTCGACACCTTCCTGCGGCGCCGTGAAGAGACCCTGCGGGTGGAGCAGGAGCAAAACGCGGAATTCGACCGCAAGCTGGCCGCGGAGGAGATCTGGATCCGCAAGGGGGTTCGTGAACGGCGCACCCGCAACGAAGGCCGCGTGCGCGAACTTCAACGTCTGCGCAAGGAACGCCTGGCGCGGCGGGAACAGGTGGGCCATGTCCGCCTCTCCCTGCAGGATGCCGCCCGCTCAGGCAAGCTGGTGGTTAGGGTTCGCGACCTGGTTTTCTCTTGGGACGACAAGCCCATGGTCCGGGATTTCTCCGCGTTGATCCAGCGGGGCGACCGGATCGGAATCCTCGGCCCCAACGGTTCCGGCAAAACCACGCTCCTGCGGCTGTTGCTGGGGGATCTCCAGCCCGCGTCAGGGGTGGTCGAACAGGGTTCCACTCTGCAGGTGGCCTATTTCGACCAGCAGCGGGACCAGCTGGACGAGACCAGGACCGTGCTGGAAAACGTCACCGAGGGACACGATCGGGTCCTGTTCAACGGTCGGTCCATCCACGCGGTGACCTATCTGAAGAATTTTCTGTTCACGCCGGACCGGGTCAAGGCTCCCATTTCCCATCTGTCCGGGGGAGAGCGCAACCGGTTGCTTCTCGCCCGGCTTTTCACCCGGCCGGCGAATCTGCTGGTTCTGGACGAACCTACGAACGACCTGGACCTCGAGACGGTGGAGCTGTTGGAGGAATTGGTGGCGGACTTCGACGGGACCCTGCTGCTTGTCAGTCACGACCGGGAGTTCCTGGACAACGTGACCACGAGCACACTGGTCCTGGAGGGGCAGGGTCGTATCACCGAGACCGTGGGTGGCTATTCGGATTGGGCCCGCACGGCTCGGAGCGTCGGGGACCATCAGGGCAAGTCGAAGCCGCACAGAAACAAAGGCGATTCCGGCCTGGCCCGGGGAAGGCAACCCGCGGACAAGTCCCGCCGCCGCACCTGGAAGGAAGGTCGGGAACTGGAATCCCTTCCCGCGCGGATCGAGGAGTTGGAAGCCAGGCAAGCGGAGCTGCATGATCTGATGGCTGATCCCGCCTTCTACCAGGAAGCGGGAGACCGGATCGTCGCCGCCAAGGAAGAGTTGGAGGTGGTGAAGGCGGGGCTGGTCCGGAGCTACGAGCGGTGGGAGGAACTGGAGGGTCTGGAAACCTAGCATTTCCGGGGAGGATTTTCCCGCAGGTTTTGAATTTTACACGCTGCATTTGCTGGCGTTTGGGAATTCACGAGTATACCTTTCCCACCTATACGTCAGTGACGCGGCCCGTGGGCGATTTTCAGGCCCCGAGCCACCCCGCCCGGCCTTGTTTCGCGGTCGGGATTGCCCATTTACCCGACTCCCTCACCCGCCATGCCCCGGAGGCGGTGGGAACGAGGACGAGGAGGCGACCCGAACGTCATGTCTTCCGAACTCATCAGGCAGGATGATGTCACCATCCGCTTCGCCGGCGATTCCGGCGACGGGATGCAGTTGACAGGTACGCAGTTCACCGAGACCACCGCCAAGGTGGGGAACGATCTGGCAACCTTTCCTGATTTTCCATCCGAGATCCGCGCCCCGGCGGGAACCCGGGCCGGGGTTTCGGGCTACCAGATCCATTTCAGCTCCCACGACATCTACACCCCCGGCGACGCCCCGAGCGTGCTGGTGGCCATGAACCCCGCCGCCCTGATCACCAACTACAAGGATCTGCAGCCCGGCGGGATCATCCTGGTCAACACCGGCGCCTTCACCGACAAGGACCTGCAGAAAGCCGAGTTGGACAGCAACCCGCTGACCGACGGCACCCTTTCCGGTTTCCGGGTCATCGAAGAGGACATCAACCAGCGCACCATCGAAGCTCTCGAGGGAACTTCCCTGGGAAAAAAGGACGTTCTTCGCTGCAAGAACTTCTACACCCTGGGCATGATGTACTGGCTGTTCAGCCGGCCCATCGAGCCGACGCTCGAGTGGCTCGACGTAAAATTCGCCAAGAAACCCGAACTGGTGGACGCCAACTCCCGCGCCCTGAAGGCCGGTTACAATTACGCCGAGCTGTTGCGCCTGTTCCAGGGCCGTTACCAAGTGCCCAAGGTTGAAAACGTGGAGCCGGGCACCTATCGGAACATCATGGGCAACGAGGCCCTGGCCATCGGCCTGGCGGCGGGCGCCCAGATGGCGGGTTTGAAGGCCTTCCTGGGTTCGTATCCCATCACGCCGGCCACGGATATCCTGCAGCACATGTCGCTGATGAAAAACTACGACGTGATCACCTGCCAGATGGAGGATGAGATCGCCGGCGTCTGCACCGCCCTCGGCGCGTCCTTTGCCGGGCGGTTGGGTATGACAACGACCAGCGGGCCGGGCCTTGCGCTCAAGACCGAGACCATCGGTTTGGCCGTCATGACCGAATTGCCGTTGGTGGTGGTGAACGTGCAGCGCGCGGGTCCTTCCACAGGTCTGCCGACCAAGGTGGAGCAGGCCGACCTGCTGCAGAGCATGTTCGGCCGCAACAGTGAAGCCCCCCTGCCGGTGCTGTCCTGCGCCTGCCCCGCGGACGCTTTCGACTGCGCCGTGGAAGCCTGCCGGATCGCCACGCAGTACATGACCCCGGTGATCCTGCTGAGTGACAACTACATCGCCAACGGCGCCGAGCCGTGGAAGCTGCCGGAAATGGAAAACCTGCAGAAGTTCCCCGTCCAGTTCGTGACCGATCCCGAGGGTTTCACTCCCTACAAACGAGACGCCAAGCTGGCCCGCGGCTGGGCCAAGCCCGGGACGCCGGGTCTGGCGCACCGGATCGGCGGGCTGGAGAAAGACAGCGATACGGGCAAGGTCAGCCACGACCCGGACAACCACCAGCTCATGGTCGAGCTGCGCCTGAACAAGATCAACGGCATCGCCGACACGATCCCGTCCCCACCGCTCAACGGCCCGGATTCGGGCGACCTGCTGGTCGTGGCCTGGGGCTCGAGCTACGGCGCCGCCCGCGCCGCCGTGGAAAGGATGCAGAAGGAGGGCGTGGCCGTCACGCACATGCACATGCGCCACCTGCGTCCCTTCCCTCACGGTCTGGCGGATATCTTCCGGAAATTCAAGCGGATCATCGTGCCCGAGCTCAACATGGGGCAACTGGCCTACGTGCTGCAGGCCGAATATCCCGAATTCCGGTTCGAGAAGTACAACAAGGTCAAGGGCAAACCCTTCCAGGCGCGAGAGCTCAAGGCCTATTTTGAAAAATTGCTGGAGGAGAAGTCATGAGCGAAGTCCAACAGTTGAAGGCCAAAGACTTCAAGTCCGACCAGGAAGTGCGCTGGTGCCCCGGTTGCGGTGACTACTCGATCCTCAGTAGCCTTCAGTCGGTTCTCGCTGAGCTCGGCCGGGACAAGGACCACTTGGTCATGGTGTCGGGCATCGGCTGCTCCAGCCGGTTTCCCTACTACATGGATACCTACGGATTCCACGGCATCCACGGCCGGGCCAACGCCATCGCCACGGGGGTGAAGGTCGCCAACCCGGATCTGGATACCTGGGTGATCACCGGGGACGGCGATGGTCTTTCCATCGGCGGCAACCACATGATCCACTCCCTGCGGCGCAACGTGAATATTAAGATCATCCTGTTCAACAACGAGATCTACGGATTGACCAAGGGCCAGTATTCGCCCACCACGCCGCAGGGCCAGAAGACCAAGACCTCTCCCTTCGGTTCGGTCGACGCCCCCTTCAATCCCCTTCAACTGGCGCTGGGCGCCGGTGCGACCTTCGTGGCCCGGACGCTCGACGTGCGGCCCAAGCACATGAAGGGAGTCCTCAAGGCCGCCGCGGAGCACAAGGGAGCGGCGTTCGTTGAGGTCTGGCAGAACTGCGTGATCTTCAACGACGGGGCCTTCAAGGAGTGGAGCGAGAAGAAGATCCGCGACGACCAGACCGTGGACCTGATCGCCGGCCAACCGATGATCTTCGGCGCCGAAAGGGAAAAGGGTCTGCGGTCCGAGGGATGCCACATCCAGGTGGTTTCCGCGGACGATGCCTCCGTCTGGGATCCCAACGTCGAATCGCCCGGTCCCGGATTCCTCATGTCCCAACTGGACAAGGATCCGACCATGCCGCGGCCCTTCGGGATTTTTCGGCAGGTGCAGGCGCCGACCCTGGATGAACTGGTCCATGACCAGATCACCGAGGTCACCGACAAGCGGGGCGTGGGCAGTCTCAAGGATCTGATCTACACGCCCGATGCCTGGGAAGTGAAGTAGGGCCGAGCCCGAGCCGTCATTTCCCGGTTCCATGTGAAGAGGCGCCCCCGGAGGCGCCTCTTTCTGTTGGCATGAACAACAGGGAATCTTCTCAGAGATCCTTCTTGAGGATTACGACGGTCACATCGTCGAAGGCCGGTTCGTTGCCGGCGTGCTTTTTCACTTCGGAGATGATCAGATCCACCAGTTCCCGGGCTGACATCTCCCGACTGGTGTTCAGAAGATTTTCCAACCTGTTTTCCCCGAAAGCCTCGTCCAGGTCATTGATCATATCGGTCACGCCGTCGGAGAAGATTACGATCATGTCGCCGGGCTGGAGGATGACGATGTCGTCCTCGTATTTGAATTCCTCCAGGATGCCGACGGCGAGTCCTCCCGCAGTCAGGCGGTGGTTCTCTCCGTCGCGGGCCAGGTGGAACGGCCGTTCGTGACCGGCGTTGCAATACGTCAGGACATTGCTGCGGATGTCCAGCCGCCCGTAGAAAAGGGTGGCGAAGCGGTCGTGGGTGGTGCTGAGGAACATCAGCCGGTTGCAGTTGGTCAGGCACTGATGGCAGGACGTGCCCTGCAGGACCTGGCTGCGCAGGGTGGCCTGCAGGTTGGCCATCAACAGCGCGGCGGGAACACCCTTGCCCGACACGTCGCCGAGGGCGAAGGCCCAGCGGTTGTCCTTCAGGGGAATGAAGTCGTAGTAATCCCCGCCCACGTGCCCGGCCGCCAGCGTGGCCCCGGCGACGTCGAATCCTGGAATGTCTGGAGCGCCCTTGGGCAACAGCCCTTCCTGGATGAGCTCGGCCAGGCGCATGTCCTCACGCATGCGGTCTGCTTCCTTCCCCTCCTTGGCCAGGCGGGCCATTTCGAGCACCTGGGCCGACTGGGTGGCGATGATGGCCAGGATGCGCTGGTCGTCGGGATTGAAGTCGCTGCCGATTTTGTTGTAGGCGCTCAGAACGCCGATGAGTTCCGCCCCGACCATCAAGGGAACACACAGGAAATTGCGGATTCCCTCGGTGATCTTGATGCCCCGGAACCGCGAATCGCCTGTGGGGTCGTTGATCAGCAAGGCGCGCTTTTCATGGCACATGCAGCCCAGCATGTTGCGGTTCAGGTGATAGTGGTTGTCGTCGTCGCCCTCGCTTCTTTCCCAGATCAGGGTGCCGGTGGGAACCATCTCTTCCTGGTCGACCAGGGTGATGGAAGCTTCCTCGGCGCTGACGGCCTTGACCGAGCGGCTGATGATGGTCTTTATGATCTGGTCCGAATCCTGGGAAATGCTGATGGCCCGCGCCAGATCGTTCAGGACCGACAGCTCCTCCACCGCCCGTCGCAGACGCTCGACCTCGTCATTCGTGGTTTTCTTGTTTCCGAATATGGTCATCCAGTTCCCCTGACCTCTTCAGGTTCGTCGAAAAACAGATTGGCCGGTCGCTTTCCACGCGGTTGGCCATCAGGGTACAACTGTACTACAGAACCGAGACTGACGCATAGCCCTCAGACCTGTCAATGTAGATCAGGGTAGATTCAAAACCGGCCAGGCGCAGGCGAGAGCCGCCGGTGGCGGGGCGGGATGGCAGATTTTCTGTCCCCAATATGAAATATCGCCAATGTTAAAGTATACCATTTTTCGGGGAGATGAGAAACGGCGCCGGGCAATTAAAATTTCTCCCTTCATTTTTCAAACAGCCCAAGTCCCACAGAGACAAGGTGTTCGGGACAAATTGTCTGGGGCTCCACGCGGACGCCCAGGCCGATGATTTCCAGGGACCATCGCAGCTTGCGCGCGGGATGGGTGGTGAGGCTCAACCAGGCGCGCTCGCCCTCGGACCAAGGGAGCGGGGAATTCCCAGCCATCTCCCTCGTTGCCCGCTGCATTGGGCGGAGTTATTGTTAACCTGGAAATGAGTCGGGATTTCAAAATCCAGACCTGTTCGTACGGAACCATCAATCGGTGGTGAACAAGAAACTCGAGGTGTACATGAAACTCGGTGACTGGAAATTCCGCGCCTTCCACGACGGTCGTTTCAAGCTCGACGGCGGTTCCATGTTCGGGGTGGTGCCCAAAGTGATGTGGGGAAAAAAGCACGCGTCCGACGAGCACAACCGGATCGACTTGGACCTGCGCTGCCTGCTGGCCGAAAACGGAGACCGGCGCATCCTGGTGGACACCGGCATGGGCGACCGTTGGGCGGAGCGGCAGGCGGACATGTTCGGTCTCGTCCGCAGGCCCAACCAGTTGCTGGCCGAACTGGCGGAGGCGGGCATCACGCGGGAATCGATCACCGACGTGGTCCTGACCCACCTGCACTTCGACCATGCAGGCGGGGTCCTCCGCGAGGGCGACAACGGTCTGGAACCCGTGTTTCCCCAGGCCCGGCACTGGGTGCAGAAGCGCCACTGGGAATGGGCCGCCAATCCCTCGGAAAGGGACCAGGCCAGTTTTCGGGCCGACGATTTTTCCGCCTTGAAGGACAAGGGAAAGCTGGAGCTGGTCGATGGACCGGCCGAGATCATCCCCGGCGTGAAGGTCACCCCCATCAGCGGCCACACCCCCGGTCAGCAGGTGGTGGAGTTCCACACCGGCCAGGGCGTGGTGGCCTATGTCGGCGACCTGATCCCCTTCCTCAGCCAGGTCCACATTCCCTGGATCATGGGGTTCGACCTGAATCCCCTGCTGACGGTGACGGAGAAGAAGCAGTTTCTCACACGGGCGGTAGAGGACGGCTTCACGCTGGTCTTCGAGCACGATCATCTCCACGAGGCGGCCACGGTGAAATTCGAGGACGGCAAGTTCCAACCTGATCTTGTCTTCACCCTGGACGATCCTCCACTCCTGGAAAAACGATGAAGAACGACGGTCTCATCCCCGATCTCGCCCATGCGCCTCTTCCGACCCGCAAGCCCAGCTGGCTGCGGATGAAAAGGCAGGGCGGCGCCGACTACAACGACGTCAAGCGTCTGCTCCGCACTTCTTCCCTGAACACGGTATGCGAGAGCGCCAATTGTCCGAATCGGGGTGAATGTTTCAATAGCCGGACGGCCACCTTCATGCTGCTGGGCGATATCTGCACCCGGCACTGTACCTTCTGCAACATTCCCGGCGGCCGGGTGGCTCCGATCGATCCGGATGAACCGCGCCGCGTCGCCGAGGCGGTGAGGGAACTGGCGTTGAAGTTCGCCGTGGTCACCTCGGTCAACCGGGACGACCTGCCCGACGGTGGAGCGGCCCACTTTGCATACACTATCCGGCAGATCCGCCGGCTGAACCCGGGTTGTGGGGTGGAGGTTCTGATTCCTGATTTCCAGGGCGACCCCGTGGCGCTGGAAACCGTGCTGACGGCGGCCCCGGAGGTTCTGAACCACAACCTCGAAACGGTGCCCCGCCTCTATCGAGCCATGCGGCCCCAGGCCGACTACCCGCGATCCCTGCAGGTGCTGCTGAGCAGCCGGCAGTGGGCCGACGCCTTCGGCGCCGTCATCCGTGTCAAAACGGGCATCATGGTGGGCGTGGGGGAAACTCGGGAAGAGGTCGTTGACCTGATGAAGGACGCCGCCGACTGCGGGATCCGGATCATGACCATCGGGCAATATCTGCAACCGACATCACGACACCACCCCGTGCGGCGTTATGTCGAACCCGCCGAGTTCGCTGAGCTGGCGGAAATCGGCCGCGAGCTGGGGATCGACTGGATGGAATCCGGACCCATGGTCCGCTCCAGCTACCACGCCCGCGAACAGTCCGATTTCTTCGGCGGCGGGACCCGATCCCCGCGGGCACGGGCGGCCGGCGGATGAAGGGCGGCCGGCGCTGGTTCCTGTGGGCCGCACTGGCCTACGTGGTGATCATCACGGCGGTGTCTTTTGGACTTTTCAACCTCTACGCAGGGTCCCGTACCATCCTCGATGAGGCTCTCGGCCAAAGGCTGCTGGGCGTGGCGGGCAGCCTGGCCGAACTGAGCGACGGCGAGCAGATCTTCTACGCGACCATCGGCGACACCGCCGCGGCCTATTACCTGGAAACCCTCGCCGAGCAATGCGAGAGGATCCGTCTCCAGGAAAATCTCGCCGAGATCACTTTCACCGCCATCACTCTCGCCGACCAGTTCGACGAAGAAGTGCTGTTCAGCACCTCGGCCTCCCTTAAGGCCGGTGGTCGGAACGACTTCTGGGAACTCGATCGCGAGGCGGTGGCCCAGGCGGCTCTGGGCATGTCGACGGCCACCCGACTCTACCGGCTCGGCGGGGCCGGCGGCACCATGCAGAAATCCGCCCACGCGCCCGTCTTCTACTATTTCGAGGAAGCCCGGGACGTGGTGGCCATCGTGACGGTCAGCGGCAATCCCGATTTTTTCACCGCCCTGGATCTCCTGCGCAAAGGGGCCTTCCTGACCGCGGCGATCGTGCTTGTCATCCTGGTCCTCATGGGGATCTTCCTGTTCCAGATCAACCGCTCCCTCGAACGGTACCGCGCCTCGATCATGAGGCAGGAAAACCTGGCGACGATGGGCCGGATGACCGCGGGCATCGCCCATGAGATCCGCAATCCCCTGGGCATCATCCGGGGCGCGGGGGAACATCTGCAGCAGGTGTTGGCCTCCGCGGGAATCGAGGACGAGGTGGCGGATTTCATCCCCGGGGAAGTCGACCGTCTCGATCACATCCTGACGGGCTACCTGGCCTTCGGCACCGACAAGGAGTCTGTCCGGGAGACCTTCGATCTCGGCCGGAGCGTCCAGCGCAGTGTGGATCTGGTGGCCGCGGAGCTGGAGGATGCCGAGATCGCCGTGGAGATGGAGGGCGATTTTCCCGCGGCGCCGGTCCGGGGCGACCCGCGGCGACTCCAACAGGTCCTGCTCAACCTGTTGATCAACGCCCGTGACGCCATGCCTGACGGGGGCAGGATCGGGATCGCCCTGATAACGGCCGGCGGGTCGGCGACCTTCACGGTCACCGATACGGGAACCGGTCTGGGCAACATCGACCACGACCGATTGTTCGAGCCCTTCTGGACCAGCAAGGAAAAGGGGAGCGGTTTGGGCCTGGCCATGTCGCGGCGCATCATCGAAGATATGGGCGGCACGATCAATCTCGAAGACAGACCGGGAACCGCGGGGGCCCGGGCCGAGGTGGTGCTTCCTCTCGCAGCGCGGGATTAATCAGGGCCAGGTGGAGGTGGTATGGTGGCGAAAATACTTGTCGTCGATGACGAAAAGAAAATGGTGACCCTGCTCAAGTCCGCCCTGGCAACCCGGGGACACGAGGTGACCGGCGTATCGAGCGGACAGGAGGCCCTGGACCTCGTGGACTGCCAGGTTTTCGACGTGGTCCTAACGGATCTACGTATGGAACCGGTGGGTGGCATGGAAGTCCTGGCGGGAGTGCGGCGGGCCAGTCCGCAGACAGCCGTGATCATCCTTACGGCCTACGGTGAGGTGAAAACGGCGGTTGAAGCCCTGCAACAGGGTGCCTTTCAATACCTGACCAAGCCGTTCAACTTCCAGGAAGTGTCCCACGTGGTCGAACAAGCGGCCGGGAGCCAGGACCTGGCCCGGGAAAACCTGGCGCTCAAACAGGCTGTCGCGGACCGGAGGTCGGATCTCGATCTGGTGGGTGCGGCGCCTGCCATTATGCAACTGCGCAAGATGATCGAGCGCGTGGCGCCCTCCGACGCCACGGTCCTGATCCGGGGGGAGAGCGGAACCGGCAAGGAGATCGTCGCGCGCGTTATCCACGCCGCCAGCGGCCGGGCCGATAAGCCCTTCATCGCCGTCAACTGCGCAGCCATCGCCGAAAGCCTGTTGGAGAGCGAACTTTTCGGTTACCGCCGGGGCGCCTTCACCGGAGCGGAAAGTGACCGCATAGGTCTGTTCGAGGCGGCGCGAGGGGGCACCATCTTCCTGGATGAAATCGGCGAGGCCGGCCTGCCGGTGCAGGCCAAACTTCTGCGTGTGCTCGAGGACAAGAAGATCAACCGGGTGGGCGATCCCATCGAACGTCCGGTCGACGTCAGGGTGATCGCGGCGACCAACCGTTCCCTGGAAGTGGCCATTGCCGAGCAGTCGTTCCGGGAAGATCTCTACTACCGGCTACTGGTGTTTCCCGTCGACGTTCCGCTCCTGCGCGACCGGGCCGACGACATCCCCCTGCTGGTGGAACACTTCCTGGAACGGCTGGGACGTCGGGGCAAGAAGCTTCCGGCCGGGACCATGGCCCGCCTGCGTTCCTACGACTGGCCGGGCAATGTCCGGGAATTGCGCAACCTCATGGAGCGGGCCCATATCCTGGCGGGCGATCAGCCCATCGCCGACGACCACATCCTGCTGGACGTGGGCGGTGTTTCCCCCACCACCTCCGGGGAGGTGGGTGAGGACCTCAATCTGGACAACAACGCGCGTAAGCTCATCACCGCTGCCCTGCAGCGGGCCGGCGGCAACAAGAGCCTGGCCGCCAAGATGCTCGGCATCACACGCCGGACTCTGTATTCGCGCCTGAAACTACTGGACATGGAACAGGATGAGCATTCGGAGCCTTGATTCCGATGCCCCTCGGGGATCAGGCTTGACCCGAAATCGTACCCTCAGGTACGGAATTCCCCCGTCCATTTCGGCCGGGGCCAAAGGAAGCCGGGAGGAATGTCGGTTAAATGAAGGTAACTAGTTAAAATGATGTCACTTAGGTAGTTTTGAGTGTAGACCGGACCCCTTGGCACATCATCTGCTCCTTCGGGGGTGATTGGAACGGTCCTCCGGACCTTCATCTCCTGAATCAGGAAGGTTCTCCATGAACACCTGGACCTGCTGTCGGCCCTTCCGCAAGTTGAATAGAGGCATCGTTTTCACCTTTTTGGTGCTGACGTTGGCCGGGTCGGCGACCAGTAAGGCCACAGCCCAGATGACCGGTGCCGAGCAGATCCGGACCTACATCGAGCGAACCGAAGAACTTCTGATCTGGGCGAGGGGGCTGGTAACGGAGACCCAGAGCGTGCCGGCCCGGCGGGTGCTGGGCCAGGCAGCCGACCTGCACCGGCGCAGCATGGATCTGATGAGCAACGGCCACATGCTGGAGGCGCTGAGTGTTTCACGGCGTTCGCGGGCCGCCATGCGGCACGCCGTGCGGCTGGCGCGCGAGGCCATGGGACTCGAGGAGCGAATCCGCATCCGGGTCGAACGCTTCCGTGATCAACACGGCCAACTCATGGAGCGCGCCATCGATGCGGGCGATCGGCAGGCTCTCGAGTTTCTGCGCCGGTCCGAACACATCGCCATCCGGGCCCGGGAGCAGTACCACCAGGGCGATTTCAAGCTTGCCTGGAAGATGCTCGAGCAGGCAGGCGACCTGATGCGCCGCGCGGCTCGTCTGCTGGCCGACGGCGCCAATCCCGAACGGCTCGAACTGGAGATGGACCGCACACGGATGCTGATCGAACGGACGCGCGACGGCCTCGGCGACGATCCGGATCCCCAGGCGCGGAAACTGCTGGCCGAGGCCGAAGAAGCCCTGACCCGAGCCCGAGCGGGCATGGATCAGGGTCATCCGGGCCGGGCGTTGCAGATGACGGGGCTGGCCCGGCGACTGGCCCTCCGGGCGGCTTCCCTGGGCGGATCCGGACCCGATGAGGAGGCCGTCCGTCGGCAACTGGACCGGTTCGACGAGAGGTCCAGCCGCGTGGCCGACCAGGTCCGGGAGGCGGACTCAAAGCAGGCCCGCGACCTTTACGAAAGGGCCCTGCAGCACCGGGTAAGGGCTGCCGAGGCCCTGGTGGGCGGGGACAGGGAAATGGCCCTGCGTCAGATCAAAGCGGCCCATGACCTGCTGGGCCAGACCGAGGACCTGATTCGCTGACATGAAACCGTGAACGTTCACAAGACCTTCCTCAGTCTTGCAGGCGGGCTTCTCTTGCTGCCCGCCGTTTGTATTGCCCAGACGGGGACCGATTTTTTCCGCGACAATGATCGTTCCGTCTGGTCCTGGGATCTCACTTCCGGGGTCGACACCTATCTGCATACCTACGCGCTGGCCCTGGAGGACACCAGTGAAGCCTTGGCCGAATTCATGGTGCAGGCCGGTTTTCAGGGCCGGTCGGCCCGGCAGTCCCGGCATCGCTGGCGTCTGCGCGCCGAGGCCTCCACCGGCACGGAGCTGTGGCGGCAGCGTCTGGAGGGGGATTACCGCTACCTGGACAAGAACCGTCTCACCCGGTTTCGCCTGCTGGGACACTTCTGGGGCCGCCAGTACAAGCAGACCACCGAATACGTCCTGTCCAGCGACAACTTCGAGGGACGGCTGGAAGCCCGGGTCTACCCGCTGGCGGGCCGGGTGGCGGCGCTTGACGTGCGGGCCTGGGGAGGGTTCATCGATTACAAGACGCCCTCCACCCTGGAGGTTGATTTCGAGGACACCGGCGCCGGGGTGTTTCTCAGGTCCCAATCCCTGGGGAGTCACATGTGGGGCGGGGGCGTGCGCCGGTCCCGGCGGGCCTATCCCGATTCCAGCGAGATCGATCGCGATTCCTGGAGCGTCGAGGCGGACTACGACTACCAGGACCTGGACGGCCAGGGCGTCCGTGTCTTCCACAAGAGCGACCGGCGCCTGATTACCGACGAGACGGTTCGTCCTTCGGCCTGGAGCCACTGGACCGATTTCAACAGCTTGGTGACCGCGGGCGGGGGGCACGTCTATTTCGACGTGCAGAGCGAGGTTTGGAATTACGACCAGGAAACAGAGGTCTACTTCAATTCCTGGCGCCTCGAAACCGCCCTGGGATATCGGTGGGGCGATGTGCTGTCCGCGGTCTGGAAAGCAGGCCCGGTCCTGGAAAGGCTGGACGCCGGCGACTCACCCGAAACGTACACCCAGCTTGGGGCCAGGGCGGGCGTCGAATCCTACGGATCGGCGGTCGGCGGGTCGATCACCCTCGAATACGGGCGGCGCATCTATCAGCAGGGGGACGTCACCCTCGATGACGCTACCGGCGACACCGCGGATCTCTATACCATCGACCTCTACACGGATTTCAACTACTGGAAGATCTGGCTGCTCGGCTCGTGGCGGATCAGCCGGAAATTCTCCCTCGATTTCCTGGCCAACTACGAACCCGAAAACCACACCGAACGGACCGATGATTCGGCCATCGGCTTTGCGAGCCTGCATCTCATCTGGCGCCCATAATCCGGATTGAGCTGCCCATTCCGCTTCAGGTTGCAACCCGGGCTTTCCTCCGTGGAGAGAGGCTGTTATGATTCCGCCACGATCAACCGGTCATATTCAGGGAGTGGAATAATCCTTGTCCGCCATCGCTTTTGTCCGCGATACCCTCTTCAACCCGCGTTCGCCCGCCTGTCTGTGGAAACATCCCCTGATGGCGGGGACGATCTTCGTCGGAGCACTCGAAAACTTCCTGCTTCTCCTGGGGGAGAGGACCGCGTTGGGCGCCTTCCGCGAGTGTCCGGTCTGCGGCTGGCGGGGGTACCGGTTCCGCAATTTCCTCTCCTCGGACGAGGTCATTCGCCATTGCATCTGCCCAGGCTGCGGATCCTTCGACCGGCACCGGCACTTGGTGCTGGGCGTCCGCGAGGAGTTGGCGGCCAACCCTGACCGGACACCCGAAGTGATGATCGGGTTTTCCCTGTCCACGGCCCTGCGATTCGCGCTCGAACATGAGGGCCTGGCCCGCTGTTTTCGCAGTGATATCGACGCCGCCGACCGGCGGTTTTCCCCCGACCTGGTCATGGATCTGCGTCAGACACCCTTGCTCGACGGAGCCGTGGACTGGGTTTTCTGCAGCCACGTGCTGGAACATATCCCCGAGCTGGAAATCTGCGTGGACGAGATCCTGCGGTTTCTCAAACCGGGGGGCGCCGCCTGGATCCAGGTTCCCTTCGAACCGGGCCGGGCTCACAGTCGGCAGATCCAAATTGATCCGCACCGCGCCCATGCCCATGCCTGGCAGTTCGCGCCCGATTTCGGCACGCTGATCGAACGGCCCGGCTGGACTGTCCGCGAGGTCATTGCCGGTGAAAACATGTCCCCGGAAGATCTGAAACGGTACGGGATCGACCCCCGCGAGCGGTACTGGCTGACCCGCAAGTCCTGATGATGCGGGCGGCTGATCGCCGCCGGACTTTCCTCCGCTTCCGGGAAGGCTTATAATTTCCTGACCCGGAATTTCACTACCGACCAGGCTCCCCCCGCGGGGAAGTCCGCCCTGATGAGTCATGGAAAGGGAAGACGATGGCCAAGATCACGAAACGAAGCGAGGACTACAGCCGCTGGTACCTGGACGTCATCCAGGCGGCCGAACTGGCCGATAACAGCCCGGTTCGCGGTTGCATGGTGATTCGTCCCAACGGATACGCCATCTGGGAGAACATCCAGCGCACCCTGGACGACAAGTTCAAGGAACTGGGCCATGTGAACGCCTACTTCCCCCTGTTGATCCCCAAGAGTTTTCTGGCCAAGGAAGCCGAACACGTCGAGGGCTTCGCCAAGGAATGCGCCATCGTCACGCATCACCGCCTGAAGCAGGTCACCAAAGGCGGCAAGACCACGGTCGTGCCGGATCCGGACAGTAAGCTGGAGGAGGAGTACGTCATCCGGCCCACCAGCGAGACGGTGATCTGGGACATGTACCGCAAGTGGGTCCAGAGCTACCGTGACCTGCCGATCCTGATCAACCAGTGGGCCAACGTCATTCGCTGGGAGATGCGCACGCGGATGTTCCTGCGCACAACCGAATTCCTGTGGCAGGAAGGCCACACCGCCCACGCCACCGCCGAGGAGGGCCGCGCCGAGACCCTGCAGATGCTCGAGGTCTACCGCTGGTTCGCCGAGGAAATCCTGGCCATGCCGGTCATCACGGGCGCCAAGACCGCCAACGAACGGTTCGCCGGCGCCGTGGAGACCTTCTCCATCGAGGCCATGATGCAGGACCGCAAGGCGCTGCAGGCGGCCACCAGCCATGACCTGGGCCAGAACTTCGCCAAGGCCTTCGACGTGAAATTCCAGGACGCCGAAGGCAAGGTCGAGCATGTCTGGGCCACCAGTTGGGGCATGAGCACACGCATCATAGGCGCCCTGATCATGACCCACAGCGACGACGACGGCCTGATCCTGCCGCCCCGTATCGCGGGTACGAAGGCCGTCATCGTGCCGATATGGAAAAACGACGAGGAGATGGAACAGGTGGTGACGAAGGCCGAGGAGTTGGCGGCCGAACTGCGGCCGATCATCGGACGGGTGCACGTGGACAAGCGCGACAACATGCGTCCCGGCTGGAAATACGGCGAATGGGAGCGCAAGGGCGTGCCCCTGCGCCTGGAACTCGGTCCCCGCGATCTGGCGGACCAGAAGGTCATGATGGTCGCACGCCACGACCGCAACAAGCAGCCAGTGGGATTCACCGACCTGACGGCGGCCGTGCCCGGCGAGTTGGATCGCATCCAGCAGGATCTTTATATTCGCGCCCTTGAGCGTCGCCGGGAGGCCACGTTCACGATCGACTCCTGGGAAGAGTTCGAAAAGCTGTTCCAGGGTGAAGGCGGCTTTGCCCTCTGCCATTGGTGCGGCGACGGCGGCTGTGAGCAGACCATCCAGGACAAGACCAAGGTGACCATCAGGAACATCCCCTTCGAACGGGATGAAACCAAGGGCGGGTGTGTGCACTGCGGCAAACCGTCCATCGGCCGGGTCCTGTTCTCCCAGGGTTATTGACCTGGGCGTTTTCCAACGGTCCCTGTTGCCGGTTTCCTGAGGAATTCCTAAGCTTCCCCTATTACCACGGTTTAACCGTTTTTACCGGAAAATCGATGAGGGGAATCCCATGGATAGACGCGATTTCTTGAAAAACGCAGGTCTGGTATCGGCCTGGGTCGGGGTGTCGGTGGTTTTGCACGGGTGCGGCGATGACGACGATCCCGTGAATCCGGGACTCCCCACCGGGGATGTGGCCGGGGTGATCGGCGCCAATCACGGACATGCGGTGGCTATTACCGGCGCCCAGATCGACGCGCAAGGCGCGGTGACCCTGATCCTGAGCGGCAGCCACACCCATTCGGTGGACCTGACCGCGGCCCAGGTAGGGGAAATCGGAGCAGGGAACACGGTTACGGCCACCAGTTCAAGCAACAGCGGCCATTCCCACCCGGTCACCTTCAATTAGGCTTGGTCCGAGAGCCGGGCGGTCCTTTCGCCCGGCGGGCCAAGCTATTATCTTGTGGACATTGGAAGACCAAGAGGCGCCGGGTCTTGCCCGGCAGTGGCCTCATTGTGCACCGGCCTGATTAAGGAGGTCGAGTCATGAAGACTCCCCAGAGCAATCAAGAGATTCAGGAACAGTTTCGCCACAAGGTGGGTCTGGCCGAGATGCTCAAGGGCGGTGTCATCATGGACGTCACCAACGCCGAGCAGGCCAAGATCGCCGAAGAGGCGGGCGCCGTGGCCGTCATGGCCCTGGAACGCATTCCCTCGGACATCCGGAAAATGGGGGGCATCGCCCGCATGTCCCAGCCGGACATGATCAGACAGATCCAGGACATGGTCTCGATTCCGGTGATGGCCAAGATCCGCATCGGCCACTTTGCCGAGGCCCAGATCCTCGAAGCCCTCGGCGTCGACTTCATCGATGAGTCGGAGGTCCTGACCCCCGCCGACAACGCCAACCACGTCTACAAATACGATTTCAAGGTGCCCTTTGTCTGCGGCTGCCGCAATCTGGGCGAGGCCCTGCGACGAATCGGCGAGGGCGCCGCGATGATGCGCACCAAGGGCGAGGCCGGCAGCGGCGACATCGTCGAGGCCGTGACCCACATGCGTGAGGTCACCGAGGGCATCCGCCGCCTGCAGATGATGCGCACCGATGAGTTGATGGCTGAGGCCAAAAACCTGGGCGCTCCCTACCACGTGGTGGTCGAAACCGCCGAGTTGGGCAAGCTGCCGGTGCCCAACTTCGCAGCGGGCGGCATCGCCACTCCCGCCGACGCCGCGCTGATGATGCAGCTGGGCGCCGAGTCCGTCTTCGTCGGCAGCGGGATCTTCGCCAGCGAGGATCCGGAACCCCGGGCCAAGGCCATCGTCGACGCCGTGACATATCACGGCGACCCGGTCAAACTCATGGAAATCTCCATGAAGCTGGGCGAGGCCATGAAGGGCCGCGCGGTGAACGAGATGGCCGAAGGTGAGAAGATGGCGGGACGAGGCTGGTAACGGTCATGGCCAAACCTGTCGGCCTGCTGACCCTGCAAGGGGACTTCGACAAGCACCGCCAGGCCTTCGGCGCCCTGGGCCGGGAGACATTCGACGTGCGCCGTTCCGATGAACTGAAGGCGGTGTCCTGTCTGGTCATTCCCGGTGGTGAGTCGACCACCCTGACCCGGCTGGTGGACCGGGCGGGGCTGAAGGGTCCGCTCCTCGACTTCGCGGCCCATCATCCGGTGATGGGGACCTGCGCCGGCCTGATCATGCTGGCGTCCCGACTCACCGGGGAAAAGAGAGCCGATTTCGGGGTGGCCCCCCTCGGGCTGCTGGACTGCACCGTGATGCGCAACGGCTACGGCCGCCAGATCGATTCCTTCACGGCTCCACTGGACATCGGCAGGCTCGACGGGTCCCGCGATCCGTTTCCCGCGGTGTTCATCAGGGCGCCGCGCATTACCGCCGTCGGTCCGGAGATCGAGGTGCTGGCCGGCTACCGGGACGAGCCGGTGATCATCCGCCAGGGCCGGTTGCTGGGCATGGCCTTTCACCCCGAACTGACCGATGACCTGCGGATCCACCGGGCCTTTCTGGATCTGCTGTGATCCGCAACCGCTGAACCCGAACGCAGGTTAAGCGTTTCAATACGGGCCGATTTTCCGTATTATTTCCCTGGATATGGTTCGGGGCATGTTGGACGGGGCGCCGCCCCCAGCAAAGGAATCGACAATGCGCAAGACGATACCCATTCTGGCCTTTCT
This sequence comes from uncultured bacterium, assembly GCA_965369705.1. GTDB lineage: Bacteria > Krumholzibacteriota > Krumholzibacteriia > LZORAL124-64-63 > LZORAL124-64-63 > JAGLCY01. The sequence goes on along the minus strand of CBDURF010000031.1, from coordinate 7,224 downwards.
GCTGGTTCTGGGCCTGACACTGGTTCAGGTGGGCTGCAGCAAGAAGGAAGACCCCGTGACGCCCCCGCCGACGTGTTCGATCACCCTGGACGAAATCAACGAGTGGGATTGGTGGTTCACCGGTACACAAATCAACATCCGCTGGGTGAAGACCACTAGTGGCAACGTCAAGATCGAGCTGTTCAAGGGGGACGACGTGGCCGGAACGATCACGGCCAGTACCCTGAACAACGGGTATTATCCCTGGCTCAGTTCAACGACATTCGGCCAGGAGTCGGGTGAGGATTATTCCATCAAGGTGACTCATCTCACTGATTCGGGTTGCTCCGATCAGACCAGACTCTTCGAATTGATCGACGTCTCCAACTGCTTTATCAAGTTTCCCTGGACGGTCAAGGACAGCATCCCCAACCTCACTGCAGGGAACAAATTCAAAATTTCCTGGACCAGCGAACACACCTCCGGAGCCGTGGATCTGGAACTTTGGTACGAACCCTTCGCCCAGGTCGGCACACTGGTCGGCGTCATCGCCGAGGGTCTCCCTGATACCGGTTCCTACTGGTGGACCGTCGATTCCTTCCACCGCGGCACGGACGAGGGTTACCGTTTCAAGATCAGGGATATCGATGCCCACCGGTGCGGTGATTCCTCCGTGCCTTTCATGATCATCGACGAGGACAATTGCTCCATCAAGGTCCTGGGTATCAACGGGGGGCATGAATATTTGCCGGGCGAGATCATCCCCATTTCCTTCACTTTCGAGAACCCGACCAGCGGAGTGGTGGATCTGAGGCTGTACTCCGCTAACAGACCCGTGGACGGGGGACGGATCGTTGATAACTTCGATACCCAGAACGGCGCTGTCATGTACGACTGGACGGTCACCGATTTTGGTGATCCGGAACCAACCTTCAACCGGTACAATATCCGGGCAGTCGACTCGAACGATGAATATTGCGTGGGCAAGAGTTCCGAGTTTACCATTCTCCGGTAGGCGGATGGACCCCTTGGAATTCAGGAAGCTTCCAACTGTATCGACGAGGACCGCACCGGCGGCCCTCGTTGCGTTGTTCCTTCTGGCGGTTGCCCTGCCGGCCGGCGCCTGGTCGGAATTCGGCATCGAGGAGGAAACCGAGGACACGGCGGGTCCGGAAATCCGGGAACCGTTCTTTGAATTCCTGATCGGCATGGCCGAACGTGATTCGGTGGGCCTGTGGTCCGGGGAAGAGCTGCGGGCCCATGCCGCCGCGTCAGGCCGCAGGTCGCGGTTCCCCCTGGAGGAAGTGGTGTCTCTCACTCGTGCCCACCCGGACCTCCGGACGGCGGGAAAATACGAGGGCGCCACCGTCCGGGCGGTCTGGACCCTGGTGTTGAACGGCAAGCAGGATCGCCCCATGCCCTACAGCATTCTCGGCTACCACCCGGGCAGCCTCCGGATCGGCGGTGTGCTGGTTTTGAGTGAACTGGGGTCGGCGGACCTGGAAATCACCTACGAAGAGGGCGGCGAGTGGATCACCGGCCTTTTGACGGAAGTGCGGATCTTTCCCCTGGAACAGGGTTATGTCGTCCTTGATGCGGACGGGTTCCTGGACGCCCTGCTGGGGGCGAGCCTGGATGACGCGTGGACGCTCGGCTTCGTCGTCGGCCGTGAGAGTGGGAAACTGATCGGCCTGGGCGTGTCCCTGGGGCGGAAGGGTCGCCGTATCTTTGGGGAATTCGATTTTTCGCAGGACAAGGTTCTGGCCCACGGCCGGCCACCCATGGCCGCTCTCAGCCGGGCCAGTCGGCGGTGGCTGAACGTGGATGCCGGCAATCTGCCGGAGCCCTGGGTCGAGAACTGAAGCCGTTTTTTCGCTATATGGCCAAAATTTTGACTATATTTTCCAAAGCGGCGTCCGGAGTACGCCGCCATTCAATAATCCGGGTTAGGGGGCGGTGCCGAGCATGCCACGACTGGAAATCACGGTCCATGGCCGCGTGCAGGGAGTCGCCTTTCGCTGGTATACCCAGAAACAGGCCCTGTCCCTGGGACTGACGGGCTGGGTGAGGAACCGGCCCGACGGGTCGGTACAGATACTGGCCGAAGGCCCCCGACAGGACCTGGAGACCTTTTGTGACTGGACCGCGCGCGGACCTGACCACGCCCGGATCGACCGTCAGGACATTGCCTGGAGCGAAGACGCCGGAAAATTCGATGCATTCCTGATAACCGGATGAGCTGACATGAACGCAACCGAAAACCGATCCCTGCTGGTGGCCGTCGACGTGGACGGCACCCTGCTGAACACCGAATTCGAGGACGTGCTGCGGCCCCGAGAGATTGAAGCCATGGAGGCGGTGCGGTCGGCGGGCCACGTGCTGGCCCTGTGCACCGGGCGCAACCTCAATTCCATGCGCGGGTTGCTGGAGCAGTCCCGCTGGGATCCCGAGGACCTGCCGATGGTCCTGCTGAACGGGGCGGTCGTCTGGGGCGGCCGGCCACGGCGCAAGCTGGCCTGTAACGTCCTGGTCCGGGAACAGATCCTGGAACTGGTGCGCCTGTTCCGGGAACACGACACCGTGCCGATGGTGTACGGAACCGATGATGACGGTGGTGTTCTGCACCATGAATCCCGGCCGGTCAACGATATCCTGGGCCGGTATCTGGGCAACCGGCGGCGGACGGTGGGGGCCATCCACACCAGCGACGACCTGACAGCTCTGCCCTGGGATCAGGCCCTGGAAGTGGGCACCATCGACCTCGAGGAACGGGTATGGGCTCTTTCGGCCGCCATCACCGACCGGATGGCCGGCCAGGTCAAGGTCATCAATACCCGGTCCCTGCTCGGCGACGGCCGGTATTTCTGGGCCGAGGCCTTTCATGCTGCCAGCGACAAAGGCCAGGGGCTGAAGATCCTGGCCAGGGAATGCGGTATTCCCGCAGCCCGCTCGGTGGCCATCGGCGACAATTACAACGATCTGGACATGTTCGCCGCCGTGGGTTTCAGTGTGGCCATGGCCGGCAGTCCGGACGAGGTGAAGACTCGGGCCGACCTTGTGACCGGCCCGGTGGACGACGGCGGGGCCGCGGATATCCTGGAGCAGATCGCCGCGGGCGATTTTCCGCCAATAGCCAGCTAGCCTGGCGATCCGCCTGAGGAAAGGTGAGTACGGTGAGCATGAAATGGGACGAGGAAAGAACCAATCCGGTCCGACCCTTCTCTCCGTCGCCCGTGGACGAGCCGGCGACCGAATCCCGGGAAAAACCCGGCGGCGAGTTTTCCCTCGAAGAGACCGGCATGCGCGAAATGGGTTACGCCATGGTCGATCTGGTCGTGGAATACCTCAAGGGTCTGGAAAGCCGGCGGGTCTACGGGCCTTTGTCTCCCGCGGGCATGGACGACATGTTCGATGAGGCCCTTCCCGAGGAGGGTACGCCCTTCCCCGAACTGGTTCAGGACTGCCGCACCCGGGTTTTCCCCAACACCATGGCCATCGGCAGCCGCCGCTATTTCGGGATGATGAATCCCGCTCCGCTGCCGGTGGCGGTATTCAGCGAGGCCCTGTGCTCGGCCATGAACCAGAATGCCGCTTCCTGGCGGCACGCACCCTCGGGCACGGCCATCGAAAAGAGGGTGATCCGCTGGCTGTGCGACATGTTCGGGTTGCCCGAAGGCAGTTTCGGCACCATGACCGACGGGGGTTCCCTGGCCAACATCACCGGCCTCAAACTGGCCATCAACCAGGCGCTCGGCCGCGATCTCTCCCAGGTCGACAACCTCGAAGGCCCCGGGTCGGAAATCGCCAAGCTCACCTTCTACGTGTCAGGGCAGGCCCATTACAGCTTCGACAAGGCGGTGGATCTGCTTGGACTCGGCCGGGGCCAGCTGCGCAAGATTCCCTACGATGACATCTTCCGGATCGATCTCGCCGCCCTGGAGGAAGCGATCCGGCAGGACCTGGCCGACGGGCTCAAGCCCACCTGCATCATCGGTATCGCCGGCACGACCAACACCGGCAGCATCGACAAGTTGGACCGGCTGGCGGATCTGGCGCAGCGCTACGACTGCTGGTTCCACGTGGACGCGGCCTACGGCGGGGCCGTCATCCTGTCCGAGATGTACGGCGTCATGTTGCGTGGCATCGATCTGGCCGACTCGATCACCGTCGATCCCCACAAGTGGTTCTACATGCCCTTTTCCGCCGGGGGCATCCTGGTGCGCGACGGGGATTTCCTGCGGCGGAGTTTCCTGGTGCATCCCGAGTACTACATGGAAAAGGTGATGAAGGACACCGACAAGGAGGCCCGGAACAACGGACAGGGGCGACGGGTGATACCCGACGAACGCAGTTTCCACATGGGCGACAAGGTCAACTTTTTCCAGTACGGCATCCAGGGCAGCCGGCGGATGAACGCCCTCAAACTGTGGCTGACCTTCAAGTCGGTGGGACGGAGGCAGTTCGCCGCCTGGGTGGAAAAGGACATCGAACTGGCCAGAATCCTGGCCGCCCGCATGAGGCGGCAGCCCGACTTCCGGATCCTGGGCCCCAACACCCTGGGGGTCTGCAATTTCCGTTGGGAACCCAGGGACCCCTCCGGCGGTTTACGGTTCGACTCGGAGCGGAACGACCAGCTCAACCGCGATCTCCAGGAACTGGTCGAACGCGAGGGTGACGCCTGGTTCAGCTTCACGGTGCTGAACGGCCAGGTGGCCCTGCGGGTCAACGTGGAAAACCGGTGCATGGAGCAGAACGACATAGAGAGGCTGATCCAGGTCATCCGCCGGTCCGCCGACAGGATTTTGACAGCTTAGAAAATACTGGGAAAATCAAACCGGAGGAATTCGATGAAAAGGATCATACTGTTCGCCCTGCTTGTGGTCGCTCTGGGCACCGGACTGGTTTTCGGCGCCATGAAAGGCTCAGCCGACGTGGTCAAGGCCTCGGTCCAGCCCACCGTCCTGAGTTCGGCTTCCGGCCAGAAGGTCTCGTTCGAGGTCAAACTGGACATCCAGGAGAGATGGCACCTCTACGCCCACGGGGACACCAATTTCATCGGGGTGGATCTGGTTCCGTCCGAGGAATTTCCCCTCGAGGATTTCCAGGCCGAATATCCGGCCGGCCACGAAAAGGAATTCTTCGGCGACATGGTGGCCATGATCGAGGGCAAGAAAGTGATCAAGGCTTCCGCCGTGGTGCCGGATTCCCTGGCCAAGGGTGAGTACGAACTGGGCCTGCAGGTGACGGTCCAGGCTTGTGACGACAAGGTCTGTCTGGCTCCGGCCTTCCTCCCGGTGGTGGTCAAGCTGACGGTCGAATAGAGGGGAAGTCAGGGTGGCAAGGGGGGAGTAAATCTATTCTCTTACGGTTGGGTCGGCCGTCAATCCCATTTTCGACATCAAGTCCTGGAACTTGGGATCGGAGCGGTAGGGGTCGAAGGCAGGTTGCATGATCATATGCAGCATGGCGGGTGAACGACCCTGATACGCTTTTTCGAGCCAATCGAAAGCCTGTTCTTTGTCGGCGGCGAGAGCGAAATATACGGCTACATCGAAACCGTCGACATACTGGTACTGCGACCGGGCGGCGAGGCGTTCCGCGCAAACCCGGAACGCGCCCCGGATCCCTGACGTCGCAAAGGCCTTCTCCAGGGCCGGCGCCCACTCGGAGTCGCGGCCCGCCGAGGAGTTGCGCAGCTCGACCATGGCCTCATCATTCCGGCCCTGTTGGTTGTACAACATGCATAGGGTGAACCAGCCCGTCCGGTCCTCGCCCGAAAAAGACCGCCACCGTTCGATCTCCGCTTTCGCTTCCTCATAACGCCTGGCGATCATGAGGTGGACCATGACCACCACGTTCCTCAAACGGGAGTACGGGTCGAGCTGACGGCTGCGTTTGACCCACTCCACGGCCTCGTCCAGGTGTCCGCGCGCGGTCAGGCAGTCAGCGATTCCATGGAGGGCATGACTTTCGTTGGCGTCGAGTTCCAACGCTCGGCGAAATTCCCGTTCGGCACCCGAGTAATCCCAGTCGAAGTACAGTTGGACGAAACCCAACACGGTGTGTGCGTTTGCGAGGTCGGAATCGAGTTCCAACGCCCGCAAGGCAGCCTTCCGGGCCGGCGGCATTATCTCGCCGGGGGGTACGGTTCCCATGATGCCTAAGACGATGTAGGATCCTGCCAAGTACGCATGACCCAGGGCGAAGGTCGGATCGTCGTCGACTACCTGCTGAAAGTAGCGCTGGGCCTCCAGGGTGCCGTCAACGCTGAACTGGGTCAGGTGATGTCGACCCCGCAGCAGGGCTTCGTACACGTCGGGATCGACTTGGCGCTCGGTGGTCAGGCGTTCCTGCTGCCCGGGCGTCAGGGCGATGTCGATCTGGCCGGCGATGGCCCGCGCCACCTCACTTAGCAGGCTCAGGATATCCCGCAGGTCGCGGTCGTAATCGTCGGCCCAGAGGTGTTCGTCGGTGGCGCCGTGGATCAGCTGCGCCGTGATTCGGACCTGGTCGCCGACCCGCAGCACCGAGCCCTCCACCAGGGCGTCGACATCGAGTTCACGCGCGATCTCCGGGATCGACTTGTCGGTCGCCTGGAAGTGCATGGCCGAGGTCCGCGAAATGACGCGCAAATTTCCGATCTTGGACAATTCGGTGATCAGCGCTTCGTGCAATCCCTCGACGAAAAAATCCTGCTCCGTATCGCCCATCATGTTGTCGAGCGGCAGCACGGCCAGGGATCGAATGGGCGATTTGCTCTCTTTTCCGGGGAGTCGCCCGCGAAGATTGCCCACATTCAACCCGACGAGAAGCGCCCCGAGTATGAGGACCGTGGCGAGAACTCCCCCGACGATGGCCAGGGGCCGCCGGGATCCGGGGGCAGGGGTCGCCGCCGTACTCCTGGTCCGGACTGCCGTGTCGGCAGGATGGGTTTCGGCCTGGAGGCCCTCCTGAACCGCGCGGAGATCGACCAGGAGATCATCCGCATGCTGGTACCGGCTTTCCCTGTCCTTGGCCATGGCTTTGCCGACGATCCGTTCCAGTTCCAGCGGCACGCCCGTGCGCAATCCCGTCAGGGGCTCCGTTTCATGGTTCAACAAAGCGAATACAACCGCCTGTTCGTAATCTCCCCGGAAGGGTTGGCATCCGCTGATCATCTCGTAAAGCATCACGCCGAACGACCAGATATCCGTGCGGTGATCGATGTCCTCACCGCGGGATTGTTCGGGTGACATGTAGGCACAA
>CBDURF010000030.1:0-26232 GCA_965369705.1 uncultured bacterium | reverse complement strand
CCCTGGGGAACCGTCCGCGTGATTTCATTCCAGATTACCCACTTTTCAGGATCCAGCTCCACCTTGGTGATGGCCGACTGATACTCGAACTCGACGGTGTTCCTCTCCGTATTCAAGGGGATCCGCTCGGTGGTGGCACCGGCTGCGGTCGTCACCACCAGGGGAAACACGTTGTCGAAAAGAGGCCACTTGTTCTGACGCAAGGTGACCGACAGCTTCGTGTCCGCACCCGCATTGCCTTCACCAATTTCGTAGTCGAACACGATCTGCGGCAGGAGGGTCTCGTTCAAATATGGCCAGAAAAAATCGTCCAGATTTTCCGGCGAATAGGAATTGGCCAATTCGATGAATTCCTGGGTCGTGACCGTACCGTCGCGCCGACCGCCTCCGGTGGCCCATTCCTCCACGAACTGGAAAAAGCGCTCGTCACCCATGCGGCCCCGCAGGGCATGCAGGATCCAGGCTCCCTTGTCGTAGATGACCCGGCCCGGGAAAACGGGAACCGGATCGTACACCGGACCCTGACTGGTCCATTCCTCCTCGTTGCGGTGGTCGACCATGTAGGTCAGGTAGGCGTCCCGGTCGTCCCGGTGCTCGACCCAGAGAGCCTCGGTATAGGTGGCGAAACCCTCGTTGAGCCAGATGTCCGCCCAGATGTCCGGAGTCAGACTGTCCCCGAACCACTGGTGGGCCAGTTCGTGGACGATCAACCACTGGTTGGTACCCATCGTGTCGAAGACGGCAAGGCCGACGCTCGTCACCGTCTGGTGTTCCATGGCCCCGCCCCAGATGAACTCGGCGTGACCGTATTTTTCGCCCAGGAAGGGATAGGCCCCGTACCGCGACTCACAGAAATCGATCATTTCGCACAGAGGTTCAAACTCGGTGATCGCATCCTCGACATCGGCCAGGAACACCCAGTTCTTCAGGGGCACGAATGACCCCAACCCCGACGTGAGGCAGTCCTCCTCAAGCAGCACATAGTCGCTGATGGCCACCGACACCAGGTAGGTCGCGATGGGGTAGGCCTCCCGCCAGGCATAGGTCTTCCATCCCGGGTCCGCCGGGGTCTCCGACACCAGGGTGCCGTTGGACACCGCAATGAGGGTATCGGGCACCGTGAGCGTCATGGTCACCATGAACTTGTCGCCCGGTTTGTCCTTGCAGGGCCACCAGGATTGCGAATAACCGGGTTGGCTCATGTTGGCGATGATGGGTGAATTGTCCTCCAGGGGGCCGCCGGGCAGGCGAGTGTGGGTCTTGAACATGAGTCCACGGTTGACCACGGGCGACCGCGGCAGGCCGCTGTAGCTCACCACGATCGAATCCCGGGCGCCGATCGCCAGGGGCGCCGGCAACACAACGGAGACCGAATCGGCATCGTGGGTGAAGGCGAGCGGACCGGTCAGGTGGGTCACCGCGTCCACGGTGAGGGTGTAACGCAGGTCGAACACGAAATCGGTGAGATCCTCTTCGAGACTGGCGAAGACCATTTTCACCGAGCCTTCGATGTTGCGGGTCTCCGGATCGATCTTCAGGTCCAGATCGTAACGGAGGACATCGTAATGGTCGCTGCCGGCCGCGGCATCGCCCAGTTCCCCGTTCTTGCCGGTGGTGGAACCGGAGGCCACGACCTTGTCCATCTCGAATTCCAGGCGGGTCAGGGGTCCATGGGGCAGGACCCCGTCGGCGGCCGTTGCCAGGGAGGCCGTCACCAGCAGAACAACGTACAGCAGTCCTCCGATGATATGGCGCGGGATGATACCGTAAATCGTTTTCATACCGACAATGCTAACACATTGATGTCTAAAAATCAGCTTCCGGAATCGAATCCGACCGTCCCAGACTCACCCTGCGGCCCGCGGGAACGGGGGCGGTAATCCATGTGCCGCCCCCGATTACGGCTCCATCGCCGATCACGGTCTCACCGCCCAGGATGGTGGCGTTGGCGTAGATGGTCACGTCGTCGCCGATGGTCGGGTGCCGCTTGCCGCCCTTGACCAGGGTGCCGTCCTCGTTGCGGGGAAAGCTGAGGGCGCCCAGGGTCACCCCCTGGTAGATCTTGACCCTGTCGCCGATCCGGGTGGTCTCCCCGATGACAACACCCGTGCCGTGGTCGATGAAGAAATACTCTCCGATCTCGGCCCCCGGGTGGATGTCCACTCCCGAAAGATGATGGGCCCACTCGCTCATGATCCGGGGCAGCAGGGGCACGCCCATCCGGTACAGCGGGTGGGCCAGACGGTGGATGGAAATGGCCTGGACACCCGGATAGCATATGATGATCTCCTCGGTGTTGGCCGCCGCGGGATCCCCCGCGAAGGCGGCCTCGACATCCTTGTCCAGGAGTTTCCTGATTTCAACCAGCTGTTCCAGGTAGGCCATGGTCACGAAGCGAGCCGCCGCCTCGAAGCGGTTCTCGTCCGGGGGCACGCCCGCTATCGTCCAGAGTTTTTCACACTCGCAATGGAGGTGCTGACAGAATTCCAGCGTGCGGGCGATGACCTCGGCGAGATGTTGGCTCACCGTATCGAGACGGGCTCCCACCAGCAGCTCCAGGTCGGCGTCCCGAGGCACGGGAGCGCCGTGGTAACCCGGAAACAACACCGCCAGCAATTCCTCCAGGATCTCCACGATCACCTGCTGGGAAGGCAGGTTCTTCTCCCCGATCCGGTTGATGCCTCCGATCGCCTGGTAGGTCCCGACAATTTCACGGGTTACTTCGCGCAGTCTGTTGGTTCGATCCTGGTTGGTCATGGTTCGTCCTCAGTATAAGAATTCCTTGAAAAGGTCCGTGGAAAGATAACGTTCCCCGAAGGAGGGGATCACGACCACGATCCTCTTGCCGGCCATCTCCTCCCGCTCGGCTACCTGGACGGCCGCCAGCAGGGCCGACCCCGAGGAAATCCCCACGAACAGTCCCTCCTCGCGGGCGGCGCGCCGCGACATTTCCATGGATTCCTCGTTGCCCACGGTGATGATCTCGTTGATCAGGCCGGTCTCCAGAACGGCGGGGATGAAGCCCGCCCCGATACCCTGGATCTTGTGGGGTCCGGGCTGTCCGCCGGAAAGCACGGAGGAATCCTCCGGCTCCACCGCCACGGTGATCAGGTCCGGGTTCAGTTCCCGCAGCCTGCGCGCGACACCCGTGAGGGTTCCACCCGTGCCCACCCCTGAAACCAGGACGTCGACCCGGCCCGCGGTATCGGTCCAGATTTCCTCGGCCGTGGTCCGATAGTGCACGTCCGGGTTGGCCGGGTTGGTGAACTGATCGGGCATGAAGGCCTCCGGCCTTTCGATCAGTAATTCCCCCGCTTTGGCAATGGCTCCCTTCAAGCCGTCGGCGGCCTCGGTCAGCACCAGCTCCGCCCCCAGGGCCCGCAGCGTGGCCCGGCGCTCCAGGGACATGCTCTCGGGCATCACCAGGGTCACCTGGTACCCGCGAACCGCTCCGACGAAAGCCAGGGCGATACCGGTATTCCCGCTGGTAGCCTCGATGATCTCCCCTCCCGGCGCCAGACGCCCGTCTTTTTCGGCGGCCAGGATCATGGCCAGACCGATCCGGTCCTTGACGCTGCACATGGGATTGAGGGATTCCAGCTTGGCCACGATCTCCCCGGGCCCCGGGGACAACCGCTTCAAACGTACGAGGGGCGTGGCGCCGATCAAGTCGGTCATGCTGTCGTGGATGGTCCCGCTCATCGAAAAACCTCCCCCGGCTCGCTCGGAATGGCGGGGCCGGTCAGGAAAAAACAGGGTGGCCCGGAATGGGTCGGGTGTCGGAAAGACCTGGGTGAACATACATGATAAAAATAGTGAAGATTTCAGCAACCCCTTCGGCTCTCCCGGGAACCGGGCCGGGGGCGCCCCGGATCAGGCCAGCGAGGCGCCCAGGCGGTCGAGTTGGGCCTTGTCACCGAGTGTAACCAGCATATCCCCGTTGTGGAGAATAGCTTCCGGTCCGGGATTGAACACCATGTCCCCGGAGCGCTTCTTGATGGCGATGACCACCACGTCATAGCTCTTGCGGATCCCGGAATCCTTGAGGGCCACTCCGTCGAGAGCCGAATTGCCGCCGATGACCAGTTCCTCGAACATGAGGTCCAGCCCGCTGCTCCGGGTCGCGATTTCCAGGAAATCGCTCACCGTGGGCCGTAGCAGGGCTTGCACGATCCTCATGCCGCCTATCACGTAGGGAGAGACGACCCGGTCCGCGCCGGCGCGTTCGATCTTTTCGCACGCCTGTCGATCGGTGGCCCGGGACAGGATATAGAGCCCGGGATTATCTTCACGGCACATCACCCGCGCCGAGAGGGTGATGTAGAGATTGTCCACGTTGCTGGAGACGACGGCCACCAGACCTTTGGCCAGCAGAACGCCGGCCTTGCGCAGGCTCTCGTCCTCGGTGGCGTCGCCCTGGACAACCATGTAGCCCTTTTCGATCAGGGCTTCGGCGCTCGCGGGGTCCCCCTCGATGACCACGAAAGCCACCTTTTCCTTGGTCAATTCCTCGCAGAGGATCTGCCCCATCCGGCCGTGGCCGCAGACGATGTAGTGGTTACGGAGTTTATCGATTTCGTGCAGCATCCGTTTCCTCCCGACATATCGTTGGATGGATCCCTCCACGATGACCCGACCGAGCGAACCCAGGGTATAGGTCAACACCGTCAGGCCGCTGATGATGAGCAGGACGACGAAGATCCGCCCGGAGCCGTCAAGTTCGTGGACCTCCCGGAAACCGACCGTACTGACCGTGATGACGGTCATGTACAGGCCATCCAGGACGGTAAAATCCTCCACGAGGAAGAACCAGGCCGTTCCCGCGGCCAGCACCAGAAACAGGAAGACCAGCCCCCTGATCACGCTGCTGAAACTTAAATTGGAATCGAACATGACGCCTCCGTACTGCTTGCTCATATCCTAAGGGCTTGCCATCAGGAGGAAAAGAGGCAAATTTGGGGGAACTGGACGCGTAATCCCGGGTTTCTAAAAAACCCGGTTGAACAGACCATCATACCGTTAAACCCTGGCAGGTTTCCCATGCGACACGTGAGCGCTTGTTTCCTCCTCGTTCTGGCTGTCTTGGCGCTGCAACAGGCTCCGGCGGCCGCCCAGGTCATCTCCGTCGACCCCCAGAGCTTCGACTTCGGGGAAATGTATCAGCAGGAGACCCGAACCACCACCGTGACAATTACCAACGAAGGCGCCGGGTTGCTTCGCATCCTGAATGTGCATGCCGATTGCGGCTGTACCGTCCCCACCCTGACCAAGGACAGTCTCGCGCCGGGGGAATCGACCCAGATCGAGATCCAGTTCAACAGCAAGAGATTCAACGGCTCGGTAATCAAGGCCATAAAAATCTCGTCCAACGACCCCAATAGCCCCGAGACCGACATCCTGATCATGGCCAAGGTCCTTACGGCGCTGGTGATCGATCCCGCCAGTCGACGCGTGGGTTTTTCCCGCTCCCTGCAGGGCGAGACGATGACCAAACACATCACCTTCACCGCCACGGACGCGCCCAAGCTGGAGATCAGTGCCGGCAAGACGCGCCAGGGCCTGTTCGAAGTCAACACCGTCAACGGGCATCAGGGCGATCCCCAGGTTTCCCTCCTCGAGATCACCGTCCCTGCCGACATGGAACCGGGCCGGCACCGCGATCATGTGCGGGTCGATACCAACCTCGAGAAAATGCCAACTGTCGACATCGAGATGCAGGCCTGGATCCTGCAAACCCTGGTCGTCAGTCCCGAACAGGTCAGTTTCCGCTACAAGAAGAAGTTTGTGCAGACCATCCGGGTGTCCCCGTTCGAGAAGGACACCAAGTTCAAGGTCACCGGCGCCGAGATCGACCTGCCCGAGATTTCCGTCAAGGTGATCGAGACCATTCCCAATGTCGAAACCCAGGTCACCCTGGAGGGCCGTCCGATCAGTAGTTCCGACCCCCGCGCCCAGGAGTCGAAAGGCCATATCAAGGGCACCCTGATCATTCACACCGATCAACCCGAGGCGCCCATCATCAAGGTCCCGGTGACCTACCTGGTGCGGTTGTAGAGAGGCCATGCGCTCCGGAACCTCAGTGCCTTCCGCGCTGGCGGAATTCCATTGGTCAACCTCCATCCGGGAGGCCTGCCTGCTGTTTCTGTTGGCCCTGGTCGTCACCGCGATATCCTGGGTCCTGCGCAGCGAAGGCCTTCCCCTGGTAGCCGACCCGGTGGGATACGAGTTGGAACTGGCCGCTCCCCTGACCGTGACCGAGAAAGCCCTGGCTTTGTACGACGAGGGAGATTACCTCTTCGTCGACACCCGGCCCAGGACCGGCGGGGAATTCCAGACCATCCCGGGAGCCTTCTTCATTCGCGAGGCCAGCTTCGACGACGACCTGCTCGAATATTTCGACTTCATGACCACCGATGACCATTTCATCCTGTTCGGGGACGGAGACCTGTTTCCGGTGTCCAATATCGCCGCGCGAATGAAGGACCGCGGCTACCGGAACCTGTTCATCCTCAAGGGCGGCCTGGCGGCCTGGCGCGGGGCCGGCGGCGAGATATCCCACAGAACGGAGGGCGAATCATGAAGGACCTTTTCGTCCTGGCCTGTCGCCTGGCCGTCGGCGGGATCTTCATCTATGCCTCCCTGGACAAGCTGGTTCATCCCCAGGCTTTCGCCGAAGTCATTCATCACTACCGCCTGGTGCCCTACCCACTTCTGCATCTGAGCGCCCACCTCCTGCCGGTCGTGGAAATCTTGACCGGATCGGCCTTGGTCCTGGGCCTCGGGCGGCGCGGGGCGGCCCTGCTGGCCGGGATCATGACCGTGGTCTTCATGGCCGCGATCACCTCGGCGCTGATCCGGAATCTGGATATCTCCTGCGGCTGTTTCAATACCGACGGCGGCCACGCCGTGGGGCTGGACCTTCTGTTTCGCGACACGATTCTGCTGTTGCTTTGTCTGCCCCCCCTGCTGGCCAGGAGCCCCGGATTCGGACTTGATCGGTTTTTCCGTAAATAAACTTTGCAACTGAATCTTTATTTTTTTGTAACACCTTGAAATTCAGGGTAGTTATCTCTGATAATAATATTCATCCACGATTTGACAACGGGGGATCAAAGGTTACTTTTCAGAGGTTGTCCGCCGCCTTGAGCGGCCTTTATCGGATGATTGCCCCATGTCCTCAGGAGGATGTGCAATGCCCGCATTAGTCGACAAGAACCTTTGTACCGCGTGTGAAGAATGCGTGGAATCCTGCCCCACCGAAGTCATCTCCATGGTCGATGGCAAAGCTTGGGTCAATCCCGAAGAGTGCATCGATTGCGAGGCCTGCATCGATGCATGCCCCGAAGACGCCATCAGCATGGTCGACGAGTAGGACGCCGGTACCGCATCCGGTTTCTCCCTGTGCACGACCACAAAAAAGGGCGCTCCTGAGAGCGCCCTTTTTCCTTTCGGGTTGTCCGGCTCCCCGGCGGAATCCAGAGATCCCGCCGGGCCCCGGCTGGAAACCTACTTGACCAGGGTCATACGCCTGGTTTCGCTGAAGTTCCCGGACTTGATCTGGTAGTAGTACACGCCGGACGCGACATGCCGCCCGCCATTGTCCCGCCCCATCCACACGACACTGTGCCGGCCGGCATCCATGTGGTCGGAGATGAGGTTCTTGACCAGACGTCCCCTGAGGTCATAGACGTTCAACCTCGTGTCGTTGGGATACGGCAGTTCGAACCGAATCTCGGTCTGGGGGTTGAACGGGTTCGGGAAGTTCTGCGCCAGACCGTAGGTTAGGGGAATGTTGTTTTCCACCGCGCTGGCCTGACCGGTCAGGGTGAAGGGGTCGTCGCTGGAATCGAATCCCAACAGCCCCTGGTTGTCGTACACGAACACGCGGACCCTGGCATCCTCGGACGCGGTTTCCGGAGTGTTCCAGGTATAACTGTTGCCGTTGACGCCCGTGGCGATCTCGACCCAGTTCTCCCCGCCGTCGATGGTGTAGTACAGGTTTGAGAAATCGACGTTCCAGTTGTCGGGGTTCTCCCAGGACAACTCAAAGGTGCCGCCGGTGGCGATGAATTCGCCCCCGTTGGGCCGGACCATGCTCGGCTGGATCACCCGAATAATGTCCGTGGCGACGAAGTAGGTCGTGTCCCTGATCTCGCCGGTGACGGTCACCTCGACTTCTTCCCCTTCCATCAGGATGCCTTCGATCTCCAACCGGGAGAACTTGAACATCAGGTCGGGAATGCCGTTGCCGTTGAAGTCCTCGTCGTAGACGAAGAACTTCGTATCAGCCAGCACGACTCCGTTGAACATGACCGTTTCCAGCACCACGTCCGCGGGGTCGTATTCCACCGGCAGTTCGACATAGCTGGTCATCCACTTGCCGTTGTTGGCAAGGTTCAGGGTATCGGGATCGATGTCCGAATCGGCGGCAGCGACCGTACCCACGTGGAAGACGACATCGACATTTACCGTTCCCTCGTCCGGATCGTTGCTGGTCAGGACGATGGTCCCGGTGTAATCCCCGGCTTCGAGCGCCGAGGCGTCCATCGTGACGGTGATGTCCATGCACTCACCGGCCGGAATCACGCCGCTCTCCGGAGCGGCGGCAAGCCAGCTGGGAGCGGAAGTGATGAGGACAGCCAGGTTCTCGTGCACGTAATCGTCGTTGAAGACCATCATCAGACCATCGTCCCTGGTGGCGTTCTGGATGCCTACCGTGGCGCTGTTCGTGACGGCCCCCAGCGTATTGTACTGGAAAATGATGTCGCCGTTGGGATACAGGATCGCCTGGAAACTGTAGTACGGCGGGTTGAAGGTGGCAATGCGCCGGATGTCGTACTGGACGATCAGCTTCTCGCCGTCGTTCAGGTAGTAGATATCCAGACCGCGCGACACCGGATCAACCACCATATCATCCCAGAACGGGGCGATCAGGTTTTCGGGCACGCTATACCCATCGTTCGGCAACGGCTGGTTCGAATACGTGGTCTTGGTGCTCGTGAAGCTGAGCCAGCCGTTGGAGCACACGTTGAACTCGCTGAAATCGTTACCATAGAAACCGAAGTCGAACCCGATGGGGAACGGCCCGCGGTTGCCGTCGTCGCTGTACGAACCGAAGCAGGCCGTGCCGGTCGTGCTGATGTCCGTCCACGCGAAGGCGGGACCGCCCGGATCGTCACTATCGATCCAGGTATGGCCGAAGGTGTCGGGTCCACCGCTGCCCAGGATGCCTGGACGGGGATCCGTTTCCTCCTTGCCCACCTCGAGATACGGATACTGGATCATGTTCGCCGCCAGGCTCTCCGAAGAGTTCACACTGAAGACGAGATCGCTGCCGCCCTCGTTGCAGATCTCCAGGGTCTTGACCTTCTGCCCGCCGGGCATGGCCGCTCCAACCACCGGGTCCGGTGACCAGGCGATATCCGGCGGAATCACGCCGATGCCCGTCACCGGGACGACCATCGGGGAATTGGCGTCGTTGCTCATGATCTGAAGATCAGTCGCCGACACGCCCTCGGATCCTGGCGCGAAGGTCACCGTCACCATCATGTTGGTGAAGGGATCCAGATCGAACATCGTCGGTGACACGGTATAATCGCCCGTTCCCGCCACGATGTCGGTGACCGACAGGAGATCGGTGCCGACGTTGCCGACCGTAAGCTGGAGCTGGTTGTCGAAACCGATGTAGACTTCACCGAAGTCGAGCGAGGCCGGATCCACCGCCAGAACCGGCACACCAGTGACCGTCATGACGGCAGGCACTTCGATCAGGCCGTTGGCCGGATCGTTGTTGCTGATCTGGACAGCGCCCTCATAGACCCCGCCGAACATCTCCGCGGCGTTGAAGACCACGTCCAGCGGCGTGCTGCTGCCCGCGGGCACGGTCCCGGAATCCGGACTGACGGTCAGCCAGTCGCTGACGGGCGCCAGGCGGATAGCCAGGTTGTCGTGCACGTAGTCGTCGTTGTAGACGACGGTCAACCCGTCATCCCGGGTGGCGTTCTGGATGCCGATGGTGGCTTCGTCCAGACGCGTGCCCTGCATGGACAGGTAGTAGTAGTAGATCGCGCCGCTGGGATAGAGGTGGGCCTGGAAAGTATAGGGCCCGCCCGAACTATAACGCATCACGCCGTCGTACTGCACGATCAGCTTCGAGCCGTCGTACTCGTAGTAGACGTTGCTGCCGACACCCGTCGGATCCACTTTCAGGTCGTCGTGGAATAGCGCCAGCAGATTCTCCGGCGCACCGGTACCAGGTAGCGGCCCGTTGGACAAGTCCGTCGACGTGCTCGTGAAGCTGAGCCAGCCGTTGGAGCACACCCGGAATTCGGTGAACGGAGTCCCGTAGAACGGGAACGCGAAACCGATCTCGAACGGACCATTGTTGGCATCGTCCGAATAGCTGGTGAAGGCCGGCGTACCGGTCGCGCTGATGTCCGTCCAATCGAACACCGGCCCACCCGGTTCATCGCTGTCGGTCCAGCGGTAACCGTAGACGTCGGGACCGCCCGAGCCCAGGATGCCCGGACGCGGATCCACTTCCTCCTTGCCGAGTTGGAGATCCGCGTAGACGACCACTTCGGACGCGCCCAGCAGAGTGGCCGCGGTGAAGTTCAAATCACTGTCACCGGTGTTGAACAAGGTGACCGTCTGGGTCTCGATCCCCCCGGTGAACAGGTCCGCGGACAGACTTGTCGGATCCACCGAAGCCACCGGCGGCAGGACACCGACGCCGGTAAGCGGGATCTCGAGCGAGGGATGCGTGGCATCATCGCTGACGACTGTCAGGACACCGTTGCTGGTACCTACGGCCGAAGCGTTGAAGCCCACGGTGACGATGAGGGATTCGGTCGGACCCAGGACCCGCGGGGCCGTCAACGAGGTGTTGAAGTCCGCGTTGTCGAGGGTGACCACGGTGATGTGCAGATCGTCGGTGCCCGCGTTGGCGATAATCAGGTTCTGCAACGTCGGCGTGCCCACGAAGTTCACCCCGAAGTCGAAGAACTCCGGATTGATCACCATGACCGGAGCGCCCGTGACGTTGAGGGTCACCGGCACCGGCAGCGTCGGTACGGCGGGATCGTTGCTGTCGATCACGATGTCCGCCGTGTACTGGCCGCCGAACATGCCCGTGGCGTTGAAATTCGCCGCCACCGTCATTGAGCCTCCGGGAGGAACGGTGCCGGACGTGGGCGCAACCGTCAGCCATTCCGGGAAGGCCTGGAAGCGCACGGCCAGGCCGTCGGCCACGTACGGGGTGTTGAAGGCCACGGTCAGACCGTCGTCCTTCGTCCCGTTCTGGATACCGACGGTGCAGAGCTCCAGGTCGGTACTATCCATGGTTTCGTACTGGTAGAGGATGGTGCCGTCCGGGTAGAGGATCACCTGGAAGGTGTGCTCGCCGGTGGCGTAGTAGGCCGGCACCCGGTGGAACTGCACGATCAGTTTGGCTCCGTCGTATTCGTAGAACACGTTGGCGCCGGTGCTGGTGACGATGCGGAGATCATCCCAGAAGGGGGCGAGCAGGTTTTCCGGCGCCCCGCCGTTGGGCAGTTCCTGGTTGGAGTAGGAGGTGCTCGTCGAGGTAAAGCTGATGAACCCGTTGGAGCACACGTTGAACTCGCTGAACGTGTTGCCGTAGAACGAGAAGTCGAACCCGATGGGGAACGGACCCTCGTTGGAGTCGTCCGCCGTCCCCGAGAACACCGGCGTGCCGGTGGTCGAGATGTCGATGAACGCGTAGGCCGGTCCGCCCGGTTCGTCGCTGTCGATCCAGCGGTAACCGTAGATGTCCGGACCGCCCGAACCAAGCACCACGGGATTGCCGACGCGGGCATCGATGCTTTCCTTTCCCACCTCGACATATTCATGAACCGTCACTTCGGCATGGAAATCCACGCTCAGGTTGAACTCGAAATCACTGCCGCCGGAGTTGCTCAGGACAAGTTCCTGGCTCTCGGTTTCCCCGGTATACAGGTCGCTCACCAGGGAGGTCGGCGTCACGTCGAAATCGGGCGGTTCAAGGCCCGTACCCGCCAGGTCAACCGTGACGGTCGGATCGATGGGATCGTCGCTGATGATCGTCAGCAGGGTGCTGTAGACCTGGGCCGCCGTCGGCGTGAAGGTCACGGTCACCGGCTGACTGGTGTGTGGCGGCAGGGTGAGGGACGTGATGTCGGTCGTGAAGTTCGCGGGGTCCCCGACCATGATGCTCGAGACGTTCAGCACATCGGTGCCGATGTTCCGGATCATGACCGTCGTCGACGCCGAAGCGCCCAGGAACAGGCCGCCGAAGTCGAAGGACAGGGGTTCGACCGCGATGTCCGGCGCTCCGGTCACGACCAGCTGCACCGGAATCACCACTTCACCTTCGTCCGGATCGTTGCTGATGATGCGGATCATCCCGTCATAGGTGCCGCCCATCAGGCCCGTGGCGTCGAAGGCCACGTCCAGGTTGGTGCTGCCCGGCGCCCAAACGGTGCCGGTGGCCGGAGCCACGGTCACCCACTGCGGGATGGCGCGGATCTGCACGGCCAGCCCGTCAGTCACGTAGGTATTGTTGAAAACTACCTCGAGACCGTCGGTCCCGGTCCCGTTCTGCACGCCGACCGTGCAGGAGTCCGTGGGCGGAGCCATCGTATTGTACTGATACTCGATGGTCCCGTCGGGATAGATCATGGCCTGGAAGCTGTAGGGCCCGCCGCTGCCGTAGTGGGAAACGCCTTCCCACTGGACGATCAGCCGCTCGCCGTCGTTGTAGTAATACACTGCCGCCCCGTCGACCACCAGATCGTCCCAGAACGGAGCGATGAGATGGCCGGGCGCGCCTTCCGAGGGCAGGGGTTGGTTGCTGTAGTCCGTGGCGTTGTCCGACAGGCTCAGGAAGCCGTTGGAGCAAACGCGGAAATTGTCGAAATCCCCGCCGTAGAAGGGGAAGTCGAAACCGATGGCGAACGGACCGGCGGAAACATCGTCCCCGCTGCTCATGGCCACATTGCCAATGCCCGAAATATCCATCCAGGCGAAGGTCGGCCCGAAGGGATCGTTGCTGTCCACCCAGCGGTAGCCGAAGCCGTCAGGACCGCCTGAGCCCAGGGTCACCGGAGCCCCCTGGCGGACATCAACGCCGCCCTTGGGAATCTCCACGTACTCCTGCACCATGGGCGGATTGCCCAGCAGCATGGGTGTCGGAATCTCGAAATCGAGCGTACCGAACCCGACGTTGCTCAAGGTCAGGGTCTGCAGGGAGGTGCCGCCGGTCAACAGGGCGTCGGCCAGGGATGTCGGATTCACATCGATGTCCGGCGCGGCCAGGGTCGTCCCCATGGCCAGAGGCGAAAGCGGCCCGGCGTTGCCGAACTCGTCCAGGGCCTTGATGGCGAGGTAGTACGTCGTCGTGAAATCGAGGCCGTCGACGCGCATTTCCTCGAGGGTCCCGGGATCGCCGGGCTTGGGCGTGCCGCCCACCCGAGTAGCCGTCTCGAAGTTGGTGTCGTCGATGGGGAAGGTCGCGTACCGCAGGTCGTAGCGGCTGGCCTTGCCGGTGTATTCGTCGTCACCGACGGCCGTCCACCGGGCATCCAGCCAGTTGGACCCTTCGGTGACCACCGCCAGGTCCGTGATCTGCCCGGGCGGGATGCTGTCGGGCTCGGCGATCGGCCAGAAGGCGTTCAGACGCGCTCCGGTCAGGACCACTCCGTCGAGTTCCGCCAGCGGATCGGCGAAGTTGAGCAGGAGGGCCTTGGCGTCCAGGGCGTCGATGGCCGGGAAACGCCCGAAGATGAGAGCCAGGGCGCCGGAAACGTGCGGGGTCGCCATGGAAGTTCCGCTCAGCGAACCATACGAGTTACCCGGCATGGTGCTCAGGATATCGACGCCGGGGGCGGCGAGATCCACCGAAGTGGCGCCGTAGCTGGAGAAGCCGGCCAGTGCGTCGTCGTGGTCCGTGGCGGCCACCGCTACGACATTGTCGAGTTCGTAGCTGGACGGGTAGTGCGGGCTGACATCGGTGTTGGAGCTCGAGTTGCCCGCCGCGGCGACGAAGAGAATGTTGTTGGCGCCGGCATCCGCGATCGCCAGGTTCATGGCTTCGGAGAAGCCGCCTCCGCCCCAGCTGTTGCTGGTGAGGTTGATGCCCATCATGGTGGCGTATTCAATGGCCGAGATGGCGTCGGTGAGGCTGCCGGAGCCGCCGGAACTCAGGAATTTCAGCGGCATGATCGACACGTTCCAGCTGACGCCGGCCACGCCGATCCCGTTGTTGCCCACGCCGCCGATGGTCCCGGAACAATGCGTCCCGTGGCCGTTGTCGTCCATCGGGTCGTTGTCCCCGTTGATGAAGTCCCAGCCGTGGACATCGTCGATGAAGCCGTTGCCGTCGTCATCGACCCCGTTGTCGGGAATTTCACCGGGGTTGGTGTAGATGTTGGCCGCCAGGTCGGGGTGGTTGTAGTCCACACCCGTGTCGATCACGCCCACGATGATGTCGTGGGAACCGGTGAAAACGTCCCAGGCGATCGTGGCGTCGATATCCGCCCCGGGGGTACCGCCGGTCTGGCCGGTGTTGTACATCCCCCAGAGATCGTCGAAACGCGTATCATCGGGGATGTCCACCACCTCGAGAATGTAGTTCGGTTCGATGAACTCGATCGCAGGGTGGTTCTTGTACCGGCCAATGGCCATACCCACCGTAAGACCGGAAATTCCTTTCTGATCCGATTTGATTCTCTTGAAGTGTTTGATCTGGGTGGCCCCCATGTCCGCCAGGATGGCGTCCTTCTGGGCCTGGGAAGCGTTGGTCTTGAACTTGATGATGAGTTCACCGTATTTGTGGGGCTTGGTGATTTCATCGGCCCAGGAGGTTGCGGTAGAAAGAAGGAGAAGAAAGATCAGCGAGATGAGAAGCAATGCTTGCGTTCGGCCGGTTTTCATGGCCCAACCCCCTTAGGATTTCTGGAATAGGAAATCCCTTGGGGACAAGATACACCTCCTCCCCAAGGAGCGTACCAGGCAGAAGTCTCTCCCCTCCTGCCGGAAGATTGACTTTATCATGTATTCAGGAAAATTTCAATAGGGTCTTATCGGCCATTCCGGGAATTTACTGTTTCCCCGGGTTTATCCCCGCCGCCGGCCTCCCGATCCCGGTTTTCGGCGCAGCGATGTTCCGACGGATCTCGCTGAATAATCCGGGCTAGTCCAGATCCTCGACCACCACGGCGGTCCCATAGGCCAGCAGTTCCGCCGCGTGTTCCATCATCTCGCTGGTCGCGAAACGGACCCCGACCACGGCGTTGGCCCCGTTTTCGGCCGCCTGGGCGATCATGCGGTCCAGCGCCTCCTCGCGGCATTCGGCGATCATCTTGGTGTACTCGCTGATCTCCCCACCGATCATATTCTTCAATCCGGCCATGAAATCCCGGCCCATGTGACGGGCCCTGATGGTGTTGCCCCGTACCAGGCCGATCGTCCTGACGATGCGCCTGCCGGCGATTTCGTGCGTTGTCGTTATCAGCATCGATCCGTTCATGCTCCACCCTTTCCGAATGATTTCAGCGAATGACGTCCTTGTACCGCGTTCGCTTCCGTTTGTAGACCCGTTCGCGTATGGCCGAGATCATCAGAACCAGGGTGCCGGCCGCAAGAACGAAGATCCCGCCCTTGACATAGAGAGGCAGGACATCGGTCTTCAGAAGGACGCCCAGAATCTCGGTAATACCCCAGGCGCCGATGGCCACCAGCCCCACACAGAGCAGAATCCAGCCCAGGGACCGCTCGGCCCGGTTGTAGACGCTGCGCCAGAACACTTCCCACTCCTCCGGTGGCGGTTCCTTCAGACGCATGGCGCCGGTGACTTCCTTGAGCCGGCGCAACTTCTCGATCTCGCGCCGGGTCTGTTCGTTTTCCGCCAGATGAGCCTCAATGCGCGCCACATCGCCGGCTTCGAGTTCTCCGTCGACGTAGGCGCTGAGCAGGGGGGCTTCCTTCCGGGGGTCAAAGGGCCCTTTCCCGTTCACAATATTTCCTCCAGATCGGCGGCTTGGCGCAGCTTCAGACGAGCCGCGTGCAGCCGCGACATCACCGTTCCGATGGGCACGCCCATCAAATCGGCGATCTCACGATATTTGAACCCCTCGAAATGGAAGAGGTGGAAAACCTCGCGCATCTCTTCGGGCATTTCCTGAAGGCCGTTCCAGATCCGCTCGCGCAGATCGTCGGCCACCGTTTCGGACAGAGGATCCGGCCGGCCGTCGGACTGCCTGACCCATTCCAGCGGCACTTCTCCCTTGTGCCGCTTTTCGTCCCGCCGCTGGTTGTGAGCCGCGTTGCGGACGATCCGGTAGAGCCAGGGAAAAAAGGGCTCGTCGATACGGAACTTCGGCAAGGAACGGTGGACGCGGATGAAAGCCTTCTGCATGGCGTCCATGGCGTCGTCGTGATTGCCCGTCAAGCTGAGGGCGATCCCGTAGGCTCTCTGCCTGTACCGTGTCATGAGTTTCTCGAACCCTTCGCCGTCGCCGGCCAGGAACCGCACGATATCCTCGCGGTCCTGCCGGCGTTGAGCGCCGAATGGGTCCTCGGTCGCTTCCCGGGACCCGGCCGACGGATGGGTTACTCCCGCCGGAGGTGTTTTATTCGAAGAATCTCCCGCAAAAAGCCCCAGGAAAAACACTCAACCGTCTCCCTTGGTTTCGGTCCAGGGGATATCAGCCACGCCGACCGCGGCGTTGGCGGCCCTGGCGGCGGTGAACAGGAAGTCGCTCAAACGGTTGAGGTAAGTGATGGTCACACTGGGAATCGGTTCCGTTTCGGCCAGGGACACCGCCCGCCGTTCCACCCGGCGGCAGGCCGCGCGGGCAAGATGCAGCGTCGCTGCGGCGGCGCACCCTCCCGGCAGAATGAAGGTCTTCAACGGAGGGAGCACTGTCTCCATGGCGTCGATCAGGCTTTCCAGTTCCTCGGCCCCGAAAGGCTGGTCCCCGGGCGGCAGGACCGCGATTTCCGCGGACTGACCAGGATTCGCCAGGACCGCGCCAAGGGAAAACAACCGGTTCTGGATGAGTTGGATATCGTCCGCCGAAATGCCGGGCACTTCCACGCCCAGATCGACCAGGGCGACCGCGCATTGCCCCAGCCAGCTGTTCAATTCGTCCACATCGCCGTAGAGGGCGACCCGGGGCTCCGATTTGGAAACCCGGGATCCGTCGCCGAGGGAGGTATCCCCCCCGTCACCGGTCCGGGTATAGATGCGAACCATGGTGAACGCTCCTTTGGCAGAGGGACATGGCAGGCCGCTAGGAAAATTGTGGAACAAAAAACCGGACAGGAAAAGACTTTTCCTGTCCGGTTCGATCCCCGACCCCTATCTGTACAGGGATTTCACGGCCCCCCACGAGGTTTCTTCCACCGCGACCACCCCGGTATTGATCACCGCGACCCCCGTCAGATCCATGCCACATGATTCACTGATCGTCGGATAGGGATCGGCCACCGCCCGGCCCAGATGGTCCCGGGTGGCTCCCCCGTCGGCGATGTCCCCGATCACGTCGACGATGCGGACGAAGATGATGTGGTCCGGATCCACGGCGCCGCCGGCCACGTTGGGATCGCCCGCGGTGATCAGATCCTGCAGGTCGAATCCGGTCCCGCCCACGAAATTCCCCGCCAGATTGTAGAACAGGGCGGGATCGGAGGTGTCCCAGGCGCCGGGCTGGGAAGTACGACGGCACAGGGCGGGCAGACGGCTGAAATCGACCCCGTTACTACTGACCTCGACGAAGCCCAGTTCCATGAAGACGCCGTTCCACTCGAAACCGTTCTCGAACACGACGAAGTCGTCGCCGGCGCCGTTGCTGATCTCCACGTCGAAGCCCAGGGTGATCGAACCCCCGTCGCCGAGACTGACGGGTGTCCCGGCCGATCCCAGGCAGTCCGCCGGCGATCCGTACGAGGCCAGGCCAAGTCCGACCTGGCGGTAGTCCTGGTATCCCCGGACCAGGGAGATGACCTGGGAGGCCCAGGAGGCAAGCCGGCTGTCGGCCCGGTCGAATTCGGAGTTTACCTGGCCGCTGTCGATGAGCTGGGCCAGGGCCGGCTGGGCCACAAGCAGGGCGATGATCAGCATTGTCGTCTTGAGCATGGTGAGGTTCCTTTGGTTTTGTTGGCTTATCTACTTCAAGAGAGTCACGGTGCGGGCGGCAAAGCCCGTTTCATCCTGAATGACGACCCGGTAGACGCCGGCGGGCAAACTCCGACCCTGGCGATCCCGGCCGCCGAAACGGAAAACGGCCCGGCCGCCGCCATCGGTTTCAAGGATCCTATCCTGCAGACGCCGGCCGCGCAGGTCGAACACACCCACCCGCACCAGGCGACCCGGTCGGCCCTGGATCTGAAGATCGGCCGCGGGGTTGCAGGGATTGGGATGAGGATTGGAAAGCCGCAGTCGATCAGCATCCGGCGCCGGAACAGCGGAAGCCCCGCCCGTGCACGGCAGGATGAACATGAATGGGGGCAGACCCGTGCCCAGGGCCCCGGAGGTCAGTTCGGTTCCACTGACTGTGTCGAAAACACGCAGACCCGCCGCGCCCACCGTCCGGTCGGCCAGGTAGAGCTGGAAATCACCGTCCCAGGCCAGGTCGGCATGGACGTAGCCGTTGCCGGTATCCAGGATGGTCACCGACCCCGCGGCGGGATCGAAACGCCGCAGGCTGGTGATGAACGAGGCATCGCTGACCAGGACGTGGATGTCATCTCCCGTGCCGGTGAACGAGGTGATATCGCCGCCCAGTTCATGTTCCGTGACCACGTAGCCAAGACTCGCACCGGTGATCGGGTCCACCTCCTCGATTCCACCGTCTTTGAGTCCGAAGAAACCGACACAGCCCACGCGGAGATTCCAGCCGCCCGAACCAACGTCCACGGCTTCGATCCGCGTGTAGGGATCGGCGCCGGTCAGGACGATGGGCTGGATGCCGGGCGCGGCCTCATCCATGTCCACCCAGGCTTCAGCCGTCATGTCGAACACCAGCAGATCGCCGGGCCCGGTCGGTGCGTACCAGTTGTTCCGGTCCAGTTTCTGGCACGCGATGTAGAGGCGGTCGCCGCGGGCGATCATCCAGGCTGTCTCGGGCAGGCCGTCCGCATCGGCGAATTGAGAGGTGTCGAAGGTGTCCAGGACGATGCCGTTTGTTACATCGACACGCAGAAGCACGGCCTCGTCGTAACAGCTGACATAGGCCTCGCCGGCGGGGTCGAAGGCGATGTCCTGGGGGTTGCGGCCGGCCCCGATGCCGAACTCGCGCACCAAGACGAAACCCGCGTCTGGATCGTAGATCTGGATCAGGTTCGCGCCTCCCCGGCCCACGATATACACCAGGCCTTCATGGTAACGACCGGCCGGGTCGCCCGGGATCGTGGCCAGGTCGCCGGAAACCGTCCACGGATCATCCAGGGCGAAACTTCTGACCCTGCCGAAAGTGGAATAATCGGTGGTCAGGACCCAACCCGTTTCCTGGGCGCTTGCGGATGGACTAAGGGCGATCAAAAACAGCCAAGTCAACAGGGTCTTCATGATCATCTCCTCAGGCGAGCTGCCAGATGCCATGATCGGCCAGGCAGGGGAAAACCTTCCACGTCGTAGACCGAGTTGTCGGTCAGGTTCACAACTTCGGCGATGACGGACACGGCTCCCGCCGTACCCAGCCATTGCGGGTTCCAATCCCGGGCCAGGCCCAGATTGAGCAGGGTCCGAGCGGGGGCCTTGTTCAGTTCGGTGTTCGCCCGGTCGCGATAGTTGGGACCCATGTAGGCGACTTCCACCCAGGGTGTCCATTTCGCCACCGGTCGTTTGAGGCGGGCGCGGGCTTCGGTGTCGGGCAGGAAGGGCAGTTTGTTGCCTTCGTAGATGGGATTTTCTCCCCCCATGTCCTCGGCCCGCTGCAGGGTGAGATTTCCGGCCAGCGAGAACCGGCCCGGCAGCATGGCCCTCAATTCGAGTTCGATCCCCCGCGTGAGGGTCCGGCCCGCGTTGATCGCCTTGCTGGTGCGCTGGCTGTTCTGGATGAAGATGATCTTGTCGTCGGTCTCGGCCAGAAAAGCGGCCACCCTAGCTGAAAATTCGCCCTGGCCCGAGCGGTAGCTGACAGCGGCATCGACGGAGGTGATCTCCTCGGGTTGCAGTTCACGGTTTCCGTCGATGCCGCCTCGATGCCCGAAAAGCTCCACCCAAGTGGGCTGGCGCACGGTACGGGCCGCGTGGGACTCCAGGAAGAAGCGTTCGGGGTGTATCGTCCACAAGGCCCCCAATGAGGGAGAAACGTCGTCCCGCCGGTTGACGACGGCTTCGGTCTCGGGCAGCCAGGGGAACACCGGCACAGGCGGAAAATCATCCCTGGTTCGTTGCCAGCGCCAGGCGGGCATCACCTGCAAGCGGTTCCCCGCCACACTCAAGGTCGCCGCCGCGAAAGCGCTTGCGGTGAAACGGTTGCGGCGGGGATCCTCTTTTCCGACGATCCAATTCTTCTGCCACTGCCCCCTTCCCTCGAACCCGGTCTGCAACGACAGGACGTCCTGCACGAGGACCGGCGACCAGGCCAGGCGGCCGGTCACATCGTGGCTGACCGAGCGGTCCGTGCCGGGAGGCCCAAGACCGACATCACCTTCGGGATCGTACAGGAATTCCTCATTGCGGCCGCCGGCCAGATGAAGTTGCAGCAGGCCATCGTCGAGATCGAAATGAAGCTGACCATCGGTCCGTTCATATCGCACCGAGGCGTTAGGGCTCAGGTGGCCCAGCGGTCCGGGACGTCCCCCGTCCCGGCGGTCATGGCCCAGGGAAACCCGGCTGACCAGGCGCCCTGTCACCACGGTGCCCACGGCCCAGACGCCCCACTGCTCGATCCAGGCATTCTGGCGGGTGCGAACCGTATCATCGTCCGTATTGTGGAAGGTCTGATTGTGATCGAGGTAGCAGTAGTCGTTGTCCGCTCGCCGGCCGCGGATCATGACCGAACCGGACCGTGTGCCCTCAGCGTTGGCCAAACCTATCGCGGCCCTGGCGCCCAGTTCTCCGAACGATCCGGTGCGAACCAGCAGATTGAGACCTTCCTCGTCCGGACTGCTGATGAAGTTGACCGCACCGGACCCCCCGATGCCGCCCAAATCCGTGGGCACCACACCCCGGTGGATTTCGATCACCGAGACCCTGTCCAGCGGAATCCTGTCGAGGCCGGCAACTCCGGTCTGGGCGTCATTCAGCGGCATACCGTCCAGGTAGAACCTGACCTGGGCCGCCGATGACCCCCGCAGGGACGGCACCGCCGAAGCCCCGAACGCGCCATACCGGCGAACCTGGAAGCCGACCGAGGCGCCCAGGAGGTCGGCCGCGTCGCGAAAACCGGGTTCATCCGCCAGGTCGATGCGGGTGACCAGCCCGGCCACGGAAGGATTCACGGGATCGGGAAGTGGTCGCGAGCTTACGATCAGGGTGTCGCTGTAGACCGCGACCGCGGCCACCGGGGAAACGTTTGTCGAATGCCCGGCATCCTCGGCTCGAGCGACAGGAGTCCAAGCCAGGAGGGAAAACGCGACCAGGCACCATGGCGCACGCCATAACGCAGGACCGGAAACGAGGATTTGTTTTCCAGGAGAAACCGCCAAAGCCATACCTCGCCCACGAAGGTGGTGGCAGGCCTGGAACCGGTCTCCTGGCTTACGGGTCTTCCTACTTCCTGCGCCTTCCCGAATCCCGAAGGATCAGTGGCTGAGTGCAGGTTTCGTCACCGCTTACAGTGGCGGGGCCGCGCCGGATTTTCACCGGACTTCCGCTGGTTCATCGGCCGTGGGATATTGAATTTTCAGGTCAGCCGGAGCCGACCGTCCGTTTCGCCACACTAGACGTTGGGGAAATCCCTGTCAAGGACACGCTGCCAGATGAGTTCGTGGTCGGCTTTCTTTTCACTGGCCAGCAGCACCGTATCGGCATCGCCGACGACCCGGGGATTGCGGACCTGGATGAGGGAATCCGGCCAGTGATCCCGGAATTCCTCCGCGGTCCAGGGACGGTAGCGGTGCCAGAAATTCCAGTGCCACAGAAAGAATTTCCGGGCCCGGGCCCTTCCCTTTTCATCATCCCCGAAATGTTCCAGGGCCAACTCACAATAGCGGCGCAGGACGGCCCAGCGTTCGGGAAGCGATGGGTCCAGGGATCTGCCCTCCGCCAACTCCCGGAAGATCCAGGGCTTGATCAGCGCGCCACGGGCGACCAGAAAGGAACGGACGGTGGTTTCCTCGCGGCGGTGCTCCAGATCCCAGGGCGTGAGCAGATCACCGTTGCCGAGCACGGGAATGTCCACGGCCTGCGCCACCTCGTCGATCAGGCCCCAGCGGGCGTTCAGACGATAGCGCTGGTTCCGGGTCCGGCCGTGGACTCCCACGGCATCGGCTCCGGCATCCTGCACCCTCAGCGCCAGGTCGACGACGTTCATCTTGGTTTCGGAATATCCGAGGCGAAGTTTGGCGGACAAGGGGACGTCCACGGCCCGCCGCACGGCGGCCACGACCTCCGCCAGGCGGGTGGGACGTTTCATAAGGGCCGCCCCCGCGCCGCGCTTGACGACAAGGTCGATGGGGCAGCCGAAATTGAGATCGATGAACTTCGCCCCGCCGACCACCGCGATCAGGGCGGCTTCGGCCATCACCCCGGGGCGCTTGCCGGCCAGCTGCACCCCGAAGTCTGTTTCGCTTTCATGATGGCGGATCAGGGGCCGGTCGCCGCCTTTGACGAGCTTGTCGGCAAGGACCATCTCGCTACAGGTGCGGACCGCGCCGTATTCGCGGCACAGCCGCCGGTAGGGTAGATTCCCCCCCATGGCCATCGGCGCCATGGCGACGATGTCCCGAAAGAAATCCCGGGCTTTCGACCCGTTCACCGGCTATCCACCGTCAAGCATCGCGTTGCCGTCGAATCCGTCGAAGCCCTCAGGGTCGGCCATGAAGTCGTAGGTGTTCTTGAGCAGGGTGTAGTGGTTCTGTTCCTCGGCCGCCAGGTGTTCGAAAACTTCCTTGGCCTTGGGCGATTCGATCTCGGCCGCCGCCTTGGCGTACATATGGTAGCCACGCCGTTCCACATCCATGGCGCCCTTGAGGATCTCGAGCTCCTCGAGCTGGAAATCGTAGGGGTCGTTGGCTCCGTCCAGGGCCTTGTTGAAGAGGGCCCTCACGTCGAGAACGTGGTCGTCGTCGACGTCGGGCAGGACTTCCAGGGAATTCTCGCGCAGGATGTCATCCCGCATTTTCACCAGATGGGCCTTGTGTCCAGCCTCATCCTTGGCCAACGAGTTGAAGAGATTTCGCTCCAGGGTCGAGGGAGCGTTCTGGGCGCGGTCCTGAAAAATGGCCATGCCCTCCTCTTCGAAAGCGATCGCCTTCTCGAGGATTTCCAGGCAGTTCTTCACATCATTCATGATGTCCTCCAGGGACGGATCCGGGTTCGAGTTGCATCCCCATAATGGTAACTCTCCGGCTTTGATTTTCCATAAAAAATACGGTCAGGGCCAACGACTGGGTTGATCTCGGTCGTTAACCCTGTTAAGTTTTGCACAGATCATATTCCCGTCGCTCCAAGTGCAATCCCCTCCTTTTTTTATGGGACTTGCTCTTCGAGATGATGGGTACTACGGCTAACCGCCGAACCCCGATTGGATGCCATCGATTTCTTCCACCCGGGACTTCGGAACCAAAGGCAAGGAGGGCGTCATGGCCAAGCTCCAGAATGCACTCGACAAGAAGATCCCCGTCTGGCGGAAGGAAATCGTTTCCCTGATCAAGAAGCACGGAACAAAAAAGATCAGCGATGTCACCATCATTCAGGCCTACGGCGGCATGCGCGGCGTCAAGGGAATGGTCTGCGACACTTCCGAAGTTCCCCCCGACAAGGGTCTGATGATCCGGGGCATCCCCGTCGGCAAGCTGACCGACAAGACTCCCGAGGACATCTTCTATCTGCTGTGCACCGGCGAGCTGCCCAACGCACGGGACCGCAGGGCCCTGACCGATGAGCTCAACTCGCGCGCCAAGGTTCCGGCCTACGTGTGGAAGGTTCTCGAGGCCATGCCCAAGGACTCCCATCCCATGTGCATGCTCGACACGGCCATCCTCTGCATGCAGAAGGAGAGCAAATTCGTCAAGGCGTACAACGCCGGCATGAGCAAGATGGACTACTGGAAACCGACCATGGAGGACAGCCTGGACCTGCTGGCCAAGCTGCCGACCATCGCCGCGGGCGTGTACCGGATGCGTTTCAAAAAGGGCAAGCGCATCAGTCCCAAGAAGGGCCTGACCTGGGCGGAGAACTACGGTCACATGCTCGGCATCAAGGACAAGACCGGCCAGTTCTCCGACTGCATGCGCCTGTACCTTGTTCTGCACTGCGACCATGAGGGCGGCAACGTTTCGGCCCACGCCTGCCACCTGGTGGGCTCTGCCCTGAGCGATCCCTACTACAGTGTGTCCGCGGGGTTGAACG
Organism: uncultured bacterium; assembly: GCA_965369705.1. GTDB lineage: Bacteria > Krumholzibacteriota > Krumholzibacteriia > LZORAL124-64-63 > LZORAL124-64-63 > JAGLCY01. The sequence goes on along the minus strand of CBDURF010000030.1, from coordinate 1,712 downwards.
GCCTGGCCGGCCCCCTGCACGGTCTGGCCAACCAGGAATGCCTGAACTGGGTGCTGCAGCTGAAGAAGAAATTCCGGGGCGTTCCCACCGACAAGCAGCTGACCCAGTACGCCTGGGACACGCTCAACAGCGGCAAGGTGATCCCCGGCTACGGCCACGCGGTCCTGCGCGTGACCGACCCGCGCTTCACCGCCTTCCGGGCCTTCGGCATGAAGAACTTCCCCGAGGATCCCGTCATGCAGCTCGTGGACAAGGTCTACAACATCGTGCCGGGCGTGCTGAAGGAACACGGCAAGGCCAAGAACCCCTGGCCCAACGTGGACGCCGGCAGCGGCGCCCTGCTGTACCACTACGGTATGCGTGAGTTCTCCTACTACACGGTGCTGTTCTCGGTCTCCCGGGCCATGGGCATGCTCAGCCAGATGATCATCAATCGGGCCATGGGCTCGCCGATCGAACGGCCGAAGAGCGTGACCACCAAGTGGCTGAAGAAGCAGGTCAAGAAGTAGGCGCTCCAGCCTGACCTGGAAAAAGCAGGATCCGGGCGGTTCCCGACCAGCGGTCGGCGAATTGCCCGGATCATTTTTTTGCCCGGGAACCTGCTGGGCCAGATGGGCGGGTATTTCCGGATCAGACGATCTTCTCCCTCCACGCCAGGATGACCGCCGGCAGGATATGGGAAAGGTAGAGAAGCCCCGCGGGCAGCACCGCATCGAAAATGTGAAAATCGTAACTGGCCGCCACGGCGGCGGCGAACATCAACAGAAGGCTGCAGGGAACGAAAATCACGTAGGAGTAGCGTAAAGCTTCCCGGGTGACCATGACCTGCCGTTCATCGAGGTTTTCGACCCTGGTATGGGTCAAGCTCCACAGCCCCGTCCGCCGGATGACGCGAAGGAAACTCAGGATCAGACCGATTAGGCAAACCACGATCAGACCGACGGCCACGGGGTTGTGGGCCCCACCCGCGACCCACCCGTAATAGAGCAGTTCCAGAAGGAACAGGCTGGCCAGGTTAAGGACCACATATCCACGCCTCCGGGTTTGGGATTCGGAACCGGTCATTTCAATCCCCTTCCTTTGCCAATTGATCCCGGAGGACATCGCTCAAGGGCTTCATCGGCCCGGTTGAAAACACCATTTCCACCGGCAGACCGAAAACTTCCGCGAGCCGGAAGGCCAGATCCAGACTCGGATTGTATTCCTCACGCTCCAGGTACCCGATCGTCTGGAAATTGACTCCGACCATCTCGGCGAGTTCCTGCCGCGACAGATCGCGCTCATTCCTGAAAACCTGGATTCGATTGTAGATTTTTCTCGGTTTCATACATGGAGATTACATCAATTTATTGTAAAACACAAGAGTTTTGTTGTATTTTTACAACACACCTTCAGACAACTCCTCTTCGATTCATGGCCCGGATCCGAAAGTAAATTAAGTTGTGATTTGAGATTGGGACCCGCTTCGAGGAGAGAAGTCATGCCTACGTACGTGCTGATGACCAAACTCGCCCCCGATTGCATCGGGGAAGCCAACGACCGCAAGAGCCAGGGCAGGGACTGGCTGAACCGGGTCAACAAAGCCTGCCCGGAGGTGAAGTGGATCGCCCACTACGCCCTGTTGGGCCAGTATGATTTCATGGATCTGTATGAAGCCCCCGACGACGCAACCGCCCACAAGGTCAGCCTGATTTCGCGGGAACAGGGCGCCG
>CBDURF010000029.1:0-26659 GCA_965369705.1 uncultured bacterium | reverse complement strand
ATTGCTGGATGATTGCTGGATGGATTGGGAACCGGAATCAGGGGTCTGTCGCTACGGCATTCAGGCGGTGACTGGCGCTGTCCAGCCGCCAGGCCAAGGTGAAATACCAGGCGGCGGGCCGGTCGAGGGTACCCTGCAACTCCCTGCCGACCTTGAAGCCCAACGAGCCGTCCGAGCCCCACGGTAGCCACCATTGAACTCCCGCCAACTGGGACCGGCGCGATTTCCGATCCTGGAAATCATAGGTCAGGCCGAGCCGGCTCCCCCGCCCCTTGTAGAAATCCACGGCGGCGCCGAGGTGATACCCGCTCGGGAACGCCGTGGAAACCAGGAAGTCCTTGGTGGAATCCATGTTTGACAGATAGCCCGCCACCAGACCCAGGTGGGTGGTCCTGCCCAGGGGAATGATTTTTCTCAATTCCACCCTCAGGGGAAGACTCACCGAGGAGAAGGGATAGACCCTGTCGCTGCCGGTGGGCAGGCCCACCGCCAGAGCATAGTCGACCACACCCGACAGAGGCAGATGGACCGGACCGGTGACCCCGACTTCGATCTGCCCGAAACTGGAGATGCGGTTCTCATGGGGCCAACCGTTCCGTCCGTCCTCGCCGATGACCCAGGGCCACCTGTTGGCCACGGATATGCCCCCGGTGTCGAAGGTCATGTGGGGCAAACGCAGGAAGAAGGTGGCGTCGTCCCCGGCGGGAAGCACGGCCGTCAAGAGGATCCGGTTCAGGTTCCAGTCGAACTTGGGATCATGGAACCGGTTGACCTCTATGATCAGGGCGAGCCGGGAGGTGGAATCCGCCGGCGTGAACCAGGGAAGGGCATCCAGATGCATCAACTGGGCGTTCGCCCCGCGGGGAGCCAGCAGGGCCCAGAAAACCATCAGCAGGGAAACAAGCCCCCAGGGCGATCTGATGGCAGACCACCCCCAAATGGTTTTCAATCCGGAGGGGACCGGAAGCATGATTACCGGGGCGCCTTTTCGATCAGGCGCACCACTCCGGCCTCCTTGAAGTAGCACTTGATGATCTGCCTCCCCCCCGGCAGCTTTTCCTTGGCCACCACGACCCCGCAGTCCTCCCACGCCTGGTGATGGATGCACTGGCCGACCTCGTAGGATTCCCAGGGCCGGTAGGGCGTGGGTTGGCTCTGGTCGTTTTCCGCGAGCAGCGCAGCGTATTCGTGGATGGGTTCGGCGGATTCTTTCGGCCTTGCGGGCTGTTTCCCGCCCTCGGATTCCTCGGCCGTTTTGACTTCCCCGCTACCCTCAAGGTCCGGCGGACTTGAAGAGTCCGCGGTCGTTTGCGTGGCCGCCATCATGTCGGCCGGGCTGTCCCAGGGCATGGCCTCATCGGTGCCGGAATGGGAGGAAGAGGCGGGAGTTGAAGCAGATGCTTCCGGCGCCGACTCCGGCTCCGGCCCCGTGACCGGATCGGGACCGGGGGGAGAAATCGGCGAATCATCCTTGGCGGGGGCCTCCTGAAGTCCGGAATCATCCGGTGTTTTGGTCTGGAGTTCGGCTCCGCTCAGTTTGGGAAGAAACCCCTGGCATTGAGGACAGCGGAACCAGATGACGCCATCATCCTCCTCGCCATCGCTGGTGGGAACGACTTCCATCTCGAGCCATTCCTTGCAGACTGAACAGAACTGTCTGGACTTCATGAGGGCCACCAGGTGCGGTCAGGGATTGATCTTGCAACATCTGTCGGCTTCGCCCTTGCTCATGTAGCGCATTCCGCACACGAGACATTTTTTCGGACCGTCAATCCGTCCTTCGGTCTCGGCTTTGGTCAGAAGCCTTTCATATTTGACGAAGCTTTCATCGCGGATAAGGATATCATCTTCCTTGACGCTGGCCATTGGCTCCTCCTTGGCTCTGGTTACGCGTCCGCCCTGGCCGAATCCTCGGATCATGGTCTCGGCAAAAACTCCTGCCTACCAGGACGTGTATATTGGGTGGCATACTATTACAATGTGAAATCCGAGTCAATATTGTGAACAGAATATTTTTTTACCGTCAGGATTCGGCGGCGCGGGAAGCGAGAGAATCAACTTCGGTGGTGCGGGCGGCAATGATCTCCTTGACCCGATAGAGATCTCCGAGATCGGCCAGCCCAAGCTGGTCGGCTTCCTTGAGGACTTCGAGCAGAACCCCGGCGGTCGCGGCCGCGTCGTCTGCGGCACGGTGGGGATTGTCGTGATCGATACCGAAATGCGCCGCCAGGTCGGGCAGACTCCGGCTCATCAGATCGGGCCAGAACTGGCGGCTGAGCTGAAGGGTGCACAGGCCGGTCACGGCAGGACGTCCAATGCCCCGCCGGGCGAACTCCCACCGCAGGAACGGCAGGTCGAACCGGATGTCATGGGCCACGAAGACATTCCCGTCGACAAGGCCCACCAGGGTTTCGGCCAGGTCGGAAAAGGTCGGAGCCCCTTCCAGATCCTCGTTGCGGATGCCGGTCAGCCGGGCCACCCAGGGAGGAATGGGGCGATCGGTCCAGACGAGGGATTCGAACCGATCGACGATTTTCCCGCCCCGGACCTGGATCAGGCCGATCTCGATGATCTCGTCGACCCCGATGACACTGCCGGTCGTTTCCAGATCCACCACCGAAAAAGTGGCCTCCTTCAGAGACTTGCATAGAAGGGGAGAGCCCAGCACCGTCCAGCAGTGATCATGGGTCTCGACAAAACGGGGATCATCCGCAAGCAAGGCCCTGACGACTACCTGGGTTTCGGGCATTTCATGGCGTCGAGCACCGAAAAGGCGCCTGGCGATGGCCGGGGTAGGCAAAGGCTTCTGCTGGCCCAGCAGAAATTCATGGGCCTCCACCCTGAATTCGTTTAGGTCACTGGAAATCATGATGTAATTATACCACAAGCTCTTGGGGAGGGTCAATATCCAACGCCGAGAACTGGTCGCGCCTGCGTGCCAAACCCAATCAGTTCCATCACTTCCACTCTCACTTGGGGAGGAGGTGGGGAAAATTTGCGGCTGGGGGGATCCAGTTTCGAATCGGATCGAACCCGCTCCGCGGCGTAGGCGAGGCCTAGGAAGGGGATCTCCTCGTTTACCGCGGCGGTGATTTCCCGGGTGGTAACCTGGATCATGCGTCCGGCGGGCAGGTCAGCGCTCAGGGTATCGGCGACGCTCATGACGAACTGCTCACACAGGAACTGGATCCCGGCGATGACCCTGGTGGTCGGATCCCTTCTTTCGACCCGGTCCGGTGTGAATTCCGCGTCCAGGGAGGCGGACACCAGGGGGTCGTTGCGCAACTGATCCTCGGAAACCTTTTCGGGGCGCCCGTTGCGCCACCTCTCCACTTCGACGACGGCATCCAGAAGATGCCCCTGCCGGTCCAATAACCGGCGGGACAATCGCAACCGGGCACCTTCACCGGGCACGGGCACAAGACTGCCGTCGGGCTGTTCGGTCAAGGGTAGCAGCTCAAGCAACCAGGTGTCGTCGTCCGACCCGTACTCGCGGCCCAGACAGACGATACGGGTCAATCCCTCTTCACGACGACCACCGGCCATGACCTGGGTCCGGTAATCGGCCCAGGCTCCCTCCTCCATGCGCAGGGGCAACTCCGGCTGCCGCCACAGGGTGAAAACATCAAGGGCGTGAACCGGGCCCGCCCCTGACCAGACCATGCCGCAGGCCACCCAGATCAGGGTGAAGACCAACAACCTGCTAATGTTTGATCTTTTCCCAGTACGTCGCATAGTCGAATTCCGGACTGTTCTTCTGGTCGTGGCACATCATGCAGGAATCCTTGGCCTGGGCGACCCACTTGCCGTCGCGCGCGTGCTGGCTGCCGTAGCCGTGGCAGGCCTCGCACTGGACGTTGACCAGCTTGTTGAACGGCGGATCGTCGGAATAGCCTTTCTTGAACTGATAACCCGTGGTGTGGCACGACAGGCAATCGGGCTCGAAGCTCTGACCCTTGTTGCGGATGGTCGCGAAGGCCGATCGGTGCGACGAGTCCACATAGACTGTCCAGGCGTCTTCGTGACAGGACATGCAGGAGCGGTCGCCAAGGAAGGTTTCCTTGTCCGAACCCATGGTTCGGGGGTACGCCGCCCGCTTCGCCATCTTGAACTCCACCAGATCCTTCTTGTACTGCTCCACCCGGGCGAGCATCTGCTCATCGAACTCGATCTTTTCACCGAGGCTGGTGATCCCCACGTCGATGGCCATGATTCGGCCGTCCACATCGTCGACGAAGAGGTTGGCACGGCCGATGTACCGGCCCTCGAAGGCGGCCGCGAAAAGGGCGGTGTCGTTGACGACCCGCTCGTTGTTTATGTTGCGCGAAGTGTGCCCGATGACACACATGTCGATACCCTTGACTTCCTTGATCAGCTCCTCGGTCTTCTTTGCGCCGAGATGGGACAGCAGCAGGACCGAATCGACTTCCTCGCGTAACCTCGGCAAAAGGTCCCGCAGGACCGGCACGGGTTCATCCACCTGGAAAGCGTCCTCTTCAGTCGACATGGTGATGATCTTGTACTTGGGATCCAGGACGCTGACGATGCCGTACTTGATCCCGCTTCGTTCCACGATCGTGTATTCGGGCAGGATCAGTTCGCCCGTTTTTGCATCGCGCACATTGGCGTTGATGAAGGGCAGGTCATGCTTTTCGATCATTTCCTTCAGGAAGGGCAGACCGTAGTTCAGATCCCGTTCGCCCAGTCCAATGGCGTCGTACCCCAATTCCCCGGTCATCTCAGCCAGGAAGGAGGACTGAAACTTGTCGTTCCTGTTCCGGGACCCGAACAGGTCGCCGGCGTCGACCATCAGGACCGGGCGCTCTTCATTCCAAACACCGTCTAGAAAGGTGACCCTCCGGGCCAACCCGCCACGCTTACTGCCTTTTCAGCCGCAGGGTTCGATTTTGCCCTTGATGTCGGTCGTGTACAGGAGAACGAGATCCTGCCAGGTGCCCTCGCCCGCCCGGGCGCTCGCCGGCAGAAGAGCTGGAGCGGCCGCCGACAGCACGAAGGCCAGCGCCAGCGCCAGGCTCATCAGAGGCAGGACGCCGATCAGGTCCTTGAGCTTGATCATGTTGGAAACCTTTCACGAGTGCAGGGAAACGGATGCCGCCTCATCCCCAGGCGGCAGAACCACATCGTCAGCGGATATACCGCCGACGGTGGTCAGAAGTTCCGTCATCAAAATATATGGAGTCTCACGGGCGGGCAACCCGTGAATACACACCGGCCCGTGAGGCCGACCAGCGGGACAAGGAAAGGGCGGCCGAAAAGCCGCCCTTCCTTTCACCATACGGTCCGGTTACTTCTGCACCCGGTCCTTGAGGCTCTTGCCCGCCACGAAAGCGGGATACTTGGCCGCGGGAATAACGAGCGGAGCGCCCGTCTGCGGGTTGCGCCCCATCCTTTTCTTGCGCTTGCGACGTTCGAAGGTTCCAAAGCCGGTGATCTGCACCCGATCACCCTTCGCCACGGCGCTGGCGATGATCCCTTCTCGCGGAGAGGTTGAGAGGATGGCATCGACAGCCCTCTTGGCACTGGCCTTGGTCATTCCGGTCTTCTTGGACAGTTGTTCGGTAAGTTCCGTCTTGTTCATACATATCACCTCCTTTCGTGGACCATCAAACCCCGCCCTCAAAGAGATTGTCAACATCTAATTCGAGTTTTCCCAGGCCTGGCGGGGAAAATCAGACCCCCGGTCAGAAGACCCCGCCACCGAGGGCTCCGCCGACCGACCCCATATAATCCTCCCGGCCGCGGGCGAATTTGAGGCTGGGAATGGACTTCAGATAGATGCGGAACCCGAACTGGGAGTCGACCGTGCTGATGGTGCGGTTGAATTCGAAGCGCCAGCAGTGCAGATCCCGGTGCAAGCTGTACTGCTGGCGAATGGGAATGCCCTCCGCCAGGTCGAAGGAGGCCTGGTAGCGGAACTGCCAGTTCCGGGTCAGATTGGTGTTCATTGACAGGTTTCCGGTAGACCTTTTGGTTCGAGTTGAGTTTGTGTAACTATATGAAAAAGATGCGTTTACGCTGAACGGAATATACCGTCCACCTTCCGTGGGATCCTTCTGGCCCGGCCCTTCCTGCCGCCCGGGCCGATTGTAGAAATCGTAGAAACTGCTTTCCTCCCCGTCGAAGAGCTGTTCCTGTTCGGAGGTGTCGATGAAACGGCCCTCCTCGTCGTATTCTCCGTACAGACCCTCGGTCCGCAGGCTGTCCGCGGCCGCGGCCAGGTCGACCCCAAGCTGGTCGATGGCGCTGTTGCGCTCCTGCTCCTCGACCTGGCCCACGTCGCCCACATCCAGACGTCCCGAGAAACTCAGCCCGTAGGTGAATCGCGTGGACTTCAAGGCCAGGTTGTAGGGATCGATGGAATTGCTGACCTTCAGCTTGAGATAACGGCTTTGTCCCGGCTTGACGGTCAGGCCGCTGGAAATGTCCGACCAACGCCGCTTCGGCTCTCCCTGGGGGTTGTACGAGGTATTCAAGGTCCAGTCGATGACACCGTCCAATTTCTTTTCCGTGAAGGTCGTGTCGTTTTCCTGGCTCACGTATTTCAAATCGAAGCGGTTGTCGAATCCGAGGCCGAAGCTGGACCCGTAGGTCTGCCTGTTCTTCAACCCGGGCCGGACGTTCCACGAGGAATTGAACCGGGCCGTGTGCCGAACCGCGCGGAACCGGCCCACGTTCAGGGGAAACAGGCCGTACAGGGTGGTGCCCAGGGTGGTGCCGAAGGAAAGGCTGGGCGAGGTTTCCTCAACGGTCAAGGAGGTGTCCCGATAGGCCCCGCCGGCGGCCAGGTTGGTGTCCGGTTCCCAGATTCTTCCTTCCACTTCGTTGCGCCGCCAGACCTGAGCCGCGCTGGACGAGACGCTCACGTTGAAGATACCCATCCGCGGCGGCCGCAGACTCAGGGACCAGTTGCCGTTGGCCTGGTAGTCCTTGGTGTCGATCAGTTCCCTGCCCGTCTCATTGGCCTTGAAGGAATAACCCTGCGAAAAGTAGGTATTGCGCAGGATATTGCCGATAAAGCTCCCCTTCTTTCCCCCGCGCAGCGCCGGCGCCAGGGTCAGCTGCTTGACGTTCAGCGAGAGACTGGGCAGGGTCATGGAGTAGAGCTGGTTGTTGCTGCCCGGGTCGTCGGGATCCTCCGCGTTGACCCGTTCATCCCGCTTGGCGCTGAGATTGACGCCCATGAAGGACCAGTTGCGACTGATGTAGACGGTGGAGTTGAGCTGCCCGCTGACGATGTCCCGGTTGTAGGAGCCGGCCAGGTCGTTACTGGTCAGGGTCGTCGAGGCCATCTTGACGTCGGCGCGGAACTTGTAGTCGTCGAACAGGGTGGGCTGGTTGTGATTCCAGCGGAGCTGCCACTCGCGGGTGGTGGTGCCTTCCCCCAGACCGTCCTTGCGGGAGTAGTCGATTCCGCCGTTGAAGGCGTACCGCTTCACGTAACGGTTCTGGACCCGGAAGCCGAAATCCCGATGCTCGTTGTAATCCCCCTCGACCAGGAAATCCATGTAGTCGTTGGTGGCCCAGTAATAGCCGAAGTCCCGGATGTAACGGCCCTCCCGGCTGGACCAGCCGAAATCGAACGATGGGAAGAGGATTCCGGATTGGCGCCCTGACTTGAGACTCTTGTAGTAGAAGGGCAGGGCGAACACGGGCACGTGGCCGATGTGCATGACCACGGGCGCGGCGACGACCTTGTCTCCCGGCCGCATCTTCATGTTTTTGGACCAGAAGTGGTAATGCGGTTCCTCCAGGTCGCAGGAGCTCATCTTCGCGCCACAGATCTTCATGGTCTGGTCGGGGAAGCGCCGAATGCTGTCGCCCGTGTAGTAATAATCATCCATCGCCGTGACACCGCCTTCGACGGCCGCGGTCTTGTGCTTGAAGTTGTACCCCATACGCCGGCCGACGATGCTGTCACTGTCCTCCACCAGGGGACTGCCTTCCGCGTACAGTTCCCGTTCATCCGTGTCCATCGTGATGTGGTCCGCCGTCAGCTTCATGGTGCCGAACTCAAGGGAGCCCTCGTGGCGGATATCCATGGTCCGGTCCAGCATCTCGAAGATCACCTGGCCCCCGGCATAATCGACCTGCTCAGCGTTGGCCAGGAAGTCCAGGCTCGACTGGCTGGTGTCGAAACCGGCTGCGGCCAGGGAGTCGAGGGCGGCACCCAGAAGGGAATCGGCCGACGAGATCTGAGCGGGCGTCGCGCCCAGGGACGCCAGGGTATCGGCGGCCAGGGCGCTGTCGGGTCCAGACCGCGCCAACTGGTCCACCAGGCGCCGCGAACGGCCCAGCATCTCCAGCATGGCCGCAATCTTGGCGAAGCGGTAATTGCCCACCGCGTTGCCCAGGACCTTGACCCTCTTGACCTGCTGATCGCGGAAATTGATGATGATGGTGTCGCCGCTGACATCGTTGGTCGCAACCTCATCGGTCAGGTCCTGGGGGGTGAACCGACTGCGGGCGTTGCCGACCAATACGGTCCGGGTGATCTTCTCGTCGTCGAGTTCCACCGTGATGGAATCCCCCTCCAGGACATCGAGAGTCGGCAAACCCTGGTAGAGGCGGGCCAGACTGTCGGGCGCCGAATCCTCCATGCGGCCGTTGCCCACCACCAGTACTTCCCGGAGCTGGCCTTCCGCGTAGAAGAACTCGATCCGGTCGCCTTTCATCACACTCGTGGCGGCCATGGCTACCTCGGGTGAACCGGTCAATACCATGTGTTCCTGACCGTGGGCCACCACCGTATCGGCCCAGGCCCGGGTCTGCCCCTGGTTGATGCGCACCGAATCGACCATCACCACCCGGTCCTCGCTCCGGTAGAACCGCATCAGGCCTGCCATGCTGGTCAGCACCCCCCCCTGCTGTTCCCGGCTCGTCAAGACGGGGTTGACGTCGACCTCGGCCGTCTGGTCAGCCGAGGAAAAAAACGCGTGGTCCCCGGTGACGAGATTCCTGGCTCCCGGCTCCATGATGCGCACATGGCCGAAGGCTTCACCGTCGCCGGTCTGGCGGTCCTGGAAGATGGTATCGGCTTTGACCGAATAGTCCGGGGTCACCAGCAGGGCGTCCTCGAAAAGTCTGATGTAGCGTCCGTTTTCCCGGGATTCCCCACGCCGGCTCGTCCCGATGGTGCCTTCCTCCTCCAGACGCACATTGCCATAGAAATCCCCCGCGCCCAGATAGCGGTCGTAGTCGGCCTTGTCACAGGTGAGGAGCGCGCCCAGGCGGGTCAGGCGGACATGCCCCCTGAACTGATAGTACTCCCGTTCGCGGTAATAGAAGGCGGTATCGGCACGCACGGTCAGGGTGTCCCGATCGATGAAGACGTTGCCGTACATGCAGGAGACTTTCTGGCCGTCGATGACCCGGTCGACATAACGGTCCGCCAGCCCTTTGGTCCGAGGACCGGAAGACCTGCGCGGGGCCGAATCTTCCTGGGCGTAGACCGGATCCGGAATCCCGCCGACCTGCCAGGCGCCCAGAGCGACCGCCAGGATCACCGCGGGCAGAAAGACATGGCGGGAAAAACCCCGGACCGACGGCCTTGCCGGCGCCCCAGAGCCCGATGTTTTGCCGCCGGTTCGCTCCATCAGCCGACCTGTTCCAGTTCCCGGGCCAGGCAGGCCGCGCCCACCGCGGCGGCCAGGGGTCCCAGTTCCGCCGACACCACCGGAACGTCCTTCGCCTCCTCGGCAAGGACCAGCCCGGGCACGGTTTCACGGCAGGGCTGCAGGATCAAATCCCCCACCTGAGCCACCCCGCCGCCGATGATGATCCGATCGGGATCCAGCAGATTGACGATGTTCCCGACGGCTTGGCCGAGCCGCCGACCCGCCTCGGCGAAAATTTCCGCGGCGGCGGTATCTCCGCTGTCCGCGAGCTCCGCCAGGTCAAAAGTGTTCAGGGACTCGCCCCGGCGAGCGACCAACCGGACCAGCGCGTCGTCCGCCTGGCCCTCAACGGCAGCTTCGCGGGCCCTGCGCAACAGCCCCATGCTGCCCGCCCAGGCTTCCAGGCATCCCCGGCCACCGCAGGTGCAGGGCGGCCCTGCAGGATCCAGAATCATGTGACCGATTTCCCCCGCGCCGAAGTGGGCGCCGACCACGAGCCGGCCGTCGATGATCACGCCCCCCCCGACCCCCGTGCCCAGGGCAATCATGACCAGGTTCCGGCAGTGGCGTCCCGCCCCCTGCCGGAATTCACCATACAGGGCCCCGTTGACATCGTTGGTCAGGGCCACGGGGACTTCGCGGAAAACCGTTCCGATATCCTCCGCGAGATCCCTGCCCTGCCAACCCTGCAGATTGGGGGACCGGCCCAGCCGTCCGGTCGCGGAGTTGACGATGCCGGCGCAGGCCATGCCCAACGCCGCCAGGCGGGGAAACCCCGGTTCGCCTCCCAGCGCACCGGCCACGGCCGTTCCCAGCCGCTGCATGCTGGCCGTGATACTGGCCGGATCGGTGGGAACTTCACCGGAGGTCAAGACCGAGCCACCGTGGTCGGTCACCACGAATTTGACACCGGTTCCGCCCGTATCGATGCCGAGAAAGAGATCCTTCTTCTCCATCAATCCTCTCCAATGCGGTCAAGCACCCGGGCAGCCGCCTGCGGGACACGGGTGGTTTCGAGGTCGGTGAAACCCAGCCGGTACAGGGTTTCCGCCACGGTGAAACAGCTGCCGGTGACCAGGACCGCATCCGCGGGCCGCAGGTTGCGGGCCAACAAACGCAGGGCATGCGGGATATCCGGCGCCACCGCGGCCGAGGGCAGTTCGGCGTCGTCATCCGGCCACGCCACGGGATCACGACCCCAGCTGCGGAACAGATCCTCCAACTCGGTGCGGGTTCTGGACCGGGGCAGCGAAATCGGTACCCCGATCAGAGCGTCGCACCCGGCGATCAGGGCGGTGGGATCGGCGGGCGCGTCCTTGTCGTGCATGCCGCCGAACACGATCGCTTTGCAGCCGGGCCCGGGTCTGCCGGTAAACTCCCGCCACACGTTCTCCAGGGCCTGGACATTGTGAGCGGTGTCGAAAATCCAATCCGGTTCCGACAGCACGGTCTGGTACCGTCCCGGCAGAAAAAGATTCCCCAGCGCTCCGGCAACATCATCAGGCAACAATCTCTTGCCCAGGCCTATTTCGAGTTCGGCAAGGGCCAGGATCGCCAGCGCCACGTTGCGCCGCATGGTCACCGTACCCGGATCGGGCAGGTCTTGAAATATCTTTTCCCTGAGCGCCAGATTCCAGGCGCCCCCGCTGCGGTTACCGTCGCTTTTTCCTCCGGAATCCCCCCAGCGGGCCAGTTCGTCCAGGAAATGGCAGGGACTGCCCGCCATGACCGCCGCGGTGAACACCTGATTGCGGAGTTCTTCCCCGACGCCGCAGAACAGGGGCACTCCTTTTTTGAGGAGGCCCAGCTTCTCGGCGGTGATCTTCTCGGTCGAGTCCCCGAGGATGCGCTGATGGTCCAGACCCACGGTGGTCAGCAGGGTGGCCACCGGCGGCAGGGCGTTGCTGGCGTCCAGTCGTCCACCCAGGCCCGTCTCGCAGCAAAGGAAATCCACCTTTTCCTCATGGGCGATCTGGACCGCCAGGGCCGTCAGGGTCTCGAACCAACTGGCCTCGTGTCTTTCCACCATTGGCTTGATGGCTTCCACGCGGGAGGCGAAGGCGGCCTCGTCCACCGGGCGGTCGTCGATCATGATCCGTTCGTGGACGTTCAGCAGATGGGGGCTGGTATAGGTGGCCACCCGGTAACCGGCGGCCTGGAGAAGCCGGGCCAGGATCCGGGTGGTGCTGCCCTTGCCGTTGGTACCGGCGACAACCAGGGTGTGGAGATGGTCTTCGGGATGTCCCAGGTCCGCCAGAAGTCCCTGGATACGGAACAGCCCGGGGCGGATCCCGAACCTGTTGAGGCTGAAGAGCCAGCGCGCGGCGGCGTCGCCGGCCACGAAGGGAGGTGCGAGATCCAGCCCCACTCCGGGCTCACCGGGATGGCCGGAGTCCCCGTCGCGTCGGGGGCTGCCGAGGGCCACGCCGGTCAGCCCCGCGGTGGCCGACGCACCGAAATGTCCCGACCGTCGACGAACCAGTGCAGGGTCCGCTCGAGATTGTTCTTCAGGTTCTTGCGCTCGGAGATAATGTCCACCATGCCGTGCTCAAGAAGGAACTCCGAGGACTGGAACCCCTCGGGCAGATCCCCGCCGATGGTCTGCTTGATGACCCGGGGACCCGCGAAACCGATCAAGGCGCCTGGTTCGGCCACGTTGATGTCGCCCAGGGTGGCGTAGCTGGCGGTCACCCCGCCGGTGGTGGGGTTGGTCAGGACCGAGATGAAGGGAATGCTTTCCTTGCGCAGTCGGGCCAACACGGCGCTGGTCTTGGCCATCTGCATCAGGGACAGGAGGGATTCCTGCATCCGGGCGCCGCCGCTGCGGCTCAGGATGATGGCCGCTTCCCGGTAGCGCAGGGAATCCAGCAGGGCGCGGGCGATCTTTTCACCCACGACCGACCCCATGCTGCCACCCATGAAAGTGAAATCCATGATGGAGGCGCACACGGGAATGCGCCCGATCTGGGCTCGCCCGGTGATGACGGCATCCTCCTTGCCGGTCTTCTGCCGGGTGGCCTTGATGCGGTCCTTGTATCGTTTGGAATCCTTGAAGTCGAGGGCGTCCTTGCTGGTGAGCCCGCGATGGGTCTCGGTCCAGGTTCCCTCGTCGAAGAGAAGCCGTATGAACTGTTCCGTCGTGAAGGGCAGGTGATGGCCGCAGGCGCCGCAGACCCACAGGTTCCGGTCCAGTTCGCGGTGGTACAGAATCTCCGAACACTTGGGGCACTTGCGCCACAAATTATCAGGGATATCTTTTTTTTGACTGGTCAGGGCCTTGATCCCCTTTGCGGCCTGTGTCAACCAGGACACGGCGACCTCCTCGGAATATTCGGGCGGCGGCGGACACGATTCTCCAACTAAACTAGTCCCTTTCGCCCACTCCGGACAACCTTTTTCAGGTTTCCAGGAGCCCGGACACCCGGCGGGTCATGATGATGGCATCCTCCCCGTTGTCCGCGTAGTAGCCCCTCCGCCGTCCCGCTACGACGAATCCGTGCCCGAGATAGAAGCCTCGGGCCTCATGATTGCTTTCACGGACCTCAAGGGTGATTTCGGTCAGCCCCCTTTCCTCAGCTTGCCCGGCGGCGGCCCACAGCAGGGCCGTCCCCACGCCCCGGTGTCGAAAATCCGGATCCGCGGCGATATTCAGCACGTGGAGTTGATCGACGATTATCCAGGCCATCAGGTAGCCCACTACCTTCCCGGCGGCTTCGGCGACCAGGGGCAGACGCAATCTGTCGGGAACCAGTTCCTGCTCCAGGGCCTCGGGGGACCAGGGATCGGCAAAGCTCCGGGTTTCCATCGCCACGACCTGGGGAAGGTCCTCGAGCCGAGGTGTCCGCACGGTGATGCCGGCCTCCGGACCCGCCATCAGGAGGGCCTTTCGGTGCGGTGAGAACTCACCTCACCACCGGGTGCGTCCGGCGTCAGGTCCAGTTTCCTTTTGACCTCGGCATCGGAAACCCGCATGTACTCGGGCACCAGGGCGAAGGGATGGGTGGTCGGCAGGCAGCCGGTGTTCATGGCCAGGGCCAGGGCCCGAGCCGTGGCCGGATGGGCGGACGACCAGCGCCGGAGTGCCGGGAGACCCCGGTTGGCCAATTCCGGGCGCAGGCCAGCCCCTTGACCCAGCAGCAGCTCCGCGCCGTCTCCCCCGTAGACGGGCTGTTCGGGGTCGTCAACCGCTTCCAGGATCCGGGCCCACCACTGGTCGGGGATCCGCGCGGCCGGTTCGGCCACGGGCCGGACCCAGGGCCCATCTCGCCGGAAGACCCCCGCGAATACCTCACCGCGTCTGGCGTCGAGCACGGGCACCGCCAATTCGGCCCCGGGGTGTTCGTCCAGCAGGGCCGCCGCCATGGCGGCCAGGGAGGTGACGCCCACCAGTTCGCAACCCAGGCCCCAGGCCAGACCCTTGGCGGTTGCCACACCGATCCGGATTCCGGTGAAGCTGCCCGGCCCGATCGTGACACCCACCGCCGCCAGATCCTGTTTGGGACGACCGGCCCGGGCCAGAATGTCTTCGATCACCGGCAGGAGGGCATCCGCGTAACTCCCCGACACATTCAGGGGACGGTACTCCAGAACCTCGTCTCCCTCCGCCAGGGCGAAGCGGCCCCATTTCGTGGATGTGTCGAAAGCCAGGCTCAGCAAAAGTCACTCCCCTGATGAGGGCGGGAAATCCCCGTCGGCGAACAGGTCGGCCCACGGGCCGGGCACAGCCGGAATTCCCCGCAGATGCCAGATCCGGTCATCGTCCCCGGCGCCTCGTGTCGCCAGAAGTTCAAGGCGGGGAACGTCCTTCCCCAGTTCAGGCAGAAGCAGATCAGGCCATTCCACCACCGCCACCGCCGTTCCGTCCCACACCTGGTCCAGGATGCCGGGGATACCGATATCCGCAAGATCGGCCCCCGGTTCGATCCGGTAGAAATCCAGATGATGCACCAGGAGCCGTCCGGAATAGGAATTGACCAGCGTGAACGTGGGCGAGACGACATTCTGGGCGACGGCGAGGCCCCGGCACAGTCCCTGGGTGAAACAGGTCTTGCCAGCGCCCAGTTTGCCGTGGAGCAGGATGATTTCGCCCCCGCGTAACAGGCCGGACGCCTCTTCCCCGAGCCGGGCGGTGCCTGCGGGCCCGCGGACCTCCCGGTGGAAAGCGAATTCCTCCGCCGAGGGTATGGGATGGTCGACCATCGGCTTCTCCCCGGTTTGCCGGCTCTTCATCAACGCGGCCGCATAATAACGAAGGGACAGATCATTTCCTCCAGACTGATGCCCCCGTGCTGGAAGCTGTCCCGGTACAGTCGTTCGTACTCGTGGAAATTGGTGGGATACACCAGGTAATAATTGTCGGAGGTGATCGCGTAGTTCTCGATCGTGGTCTGGGCAGGCAGACGGTAATGCTCGGGGTTCTTCATCAGCATGACCCGTTCCTCGTCCACGCCCAGGTTGTCTCCGAACTTGTAGCGCACGTTGCTGCTGGTGTCCCGGTTGCCCCTGATCTGGACGGCCCGCTTGCACAGCTTGGAGCCGTGGTCGGTGGTCAGGATCACCGTGCAATCCCGGCGGGCGAGGTTCTTCATGACGTCGTACAGGTTGGAGTGTTCGAACCAGGACCGCATGAGGGACCGGAAGGCGGCCTCGTCCGGCGCCAGTTCCTTGAGGATGCGGTTCTGGCTGCGCCCGTGGGCCATGATGTCGAGGAAATTGTAGACCCCGGCCACCAGGCGTGTGTCGCCCAGCGAACCGAGGTTGCGGTGGAGCAGGTCCATGTCGCGGGCGTCGGACACTTTGTAGTAACGATTGCTGCCGACCGCGGGACTGCCGAGCCGTTTGAGGAGCTCATTCATGAGATCCCCCTCGCTGGCGTTGCGGCTCCCGTCGTGATCCGCGTTTGAGATCCACCACTGGGGATAACCCTCGGCGATGTCGAGGGGATACAGGCCCGCAAACAAGGCATTCCTGGCATACGGCGTAGCCGTGGGCAGGATGGACCAGTACTGACGGCGCTCCAGATGGAAATAAGGCTCGAGCAGGGGTTCGATCATGCGCAGCTGATCCAGCCGCATGCAATCGATGATGATCCAGAACACCTGCTTGCTGTTGCGGACCTCCGGTTCGACCCAGGCCTCGAAAACCCGCGGGCTCAGCAGCGGGGCCGTCACCGAGGAATCGGCGTCGGCGCCCACCCCGGTGGCCCCGTCGGCGTTGACCCATTCCCGGTAATGTTCCCGCACGTATTTGGCGAAGGCAAGGTTGGCGGCGGTGATCTGTTCCTCGAGGGTTTCGAGCAGCCCATGGTCGCTGAACTGGAACAGGTCCATGCTCCAGGAAACCAGGTCCAGGTAGATGCCTTCCCAGTCCCCAGGCGAAGCCGCGGCGGCGAAACGGTCCCCGAGCGCCATGAAATTGCTCATGTAGTCGCGCGACACCTCCTCGCCCGTCAGCTTGCGGGCCTCCAGATGCCGCTTCAAGGTGGACAGAATCTGCACGGGCGAGACCGGCTTGACCAAGTAGTCGTTGATCCGCTGGCCGATGGCCCGGGTCATCAGATCCTCGGCCTCGCTCTTGGTGATCATGATCACCGGGATATGCGCGTCGATCTTGCGTATTTCCGCCAGGGTTTCCAGACCGCCCATGCCGGGCATCATCTCGTCCAGCAGGATGGCGTGGAAATTCTTCTCGCGCAGAATCGCCAGGGCGTCCAGTCCGTTGGTCACGCCCTCCACCTCGTAGCCTTTTTCTCCCAGGTAGCGGAGATGGCTGCCCAGTTCCTCGATGTTGTCGTCGACCCAGAGTATGCGAAAAGCCAAGGGAGGCTCCTTTGTTCAGGATGCGGGCGGGCTCACGGCCGGGGGCAGGGTCACCAGGAATGTTGTCCCGTGCTTGCTGGTTGATTCGATCCGGATCTTCCCGTTGTGGTACTGGGTGGCGATCCGCTTGACGAGGGCAAGGCCCAATCCCCACCCGCGCTTCTTGGTGGTGAACCCGGGCTCAAAGATCTTGTTCCCTTCCCGGGCCGGAATACCCTTGCCGGTGTCCGCCACCCGCAGAGCAACACCACCGTCGGGAAGATCCTCGAGCATGATCGTGATGGTCCCCTTGCCCTCGCTCAGAGCGTCGATCCCGTTCTTGATCAGGTTTTCGAGCACCCAGCCCATCAAGTCCCGGTTGAAGATGACGTGATTGGACGCGTCTCCTTCACGCCGGAGCTGGACCCGGCCGCCCAACTGAGGCAAACGGTTCTGGAAGTATTGGACCGTCTCGTCCACCACCGCGACCAGATCCGTGTCATCGAGCTTGGGCAACGAGCCGATCTGACTGAAACGCGACGAGATCATGCTCAGGCGATTGACGTCCCGGTTGAGTTCCACGATCACCTCGTCCTTGGGATCCAGCCGTTCCTCGAGCAGGGCGAGCCACCCCATGATGGACGTCAGCGGCGTGCCCAATTGGTGGGCGGTTTCCTTGGCCATGCCCGCGAACAGGGCTTTCTGCTCCGCGATCTTCTTGCTCTGCAGGGACCAGAGGATCACCAGGAAGAACAGGGCCATCACCATCAGTTCCAGATAGGGCATGATCCGCAGGCGCTTGCTCAGGGCCGACCGACCGTAGTGGAGGGTTCCCACCCTCTTCCCTTCCTGGTTGAGGATGGCAAACGGCTGCTGGCTCTGGTCGTAGGCCGCGGCCAGGGACAGGATTTCGAGGATCACCGGGTTGCTCGGCTTGGACATGTTTTCCTTGAACAGGATCTGGTAGTCGGGCAGGGGAATACCGATCACCGGCTCGTTCCACATGATCGGGCGCCCCTCGTTGTCCGTGAGGATGAGCGGAACCTCGATGCTGTTGACCATCGCCACGACCGGCCTCACCTCCTCCAGAGGCCTGTTCTCCAGCAGAAGGCTGGCGATGCCGGAGATGAGCTGGGTGGCCAGGAAACTCTGCTTCTCGACACTCTTGGACATGCGGATGGTAAAGACGGTGGTGGCCACCACGATGCTCAGACTGCCCACCAAAAGGTAAAGGTTGAACAGATCCTGGCGGCGGAACCTCTGAAACAGAATCTGCCTGAATTGCGTGAGCATCAGTCGATGTACTCCATGCCGCCCATGTACGGGACCAGAACCCCGGGAACCCGGATGCGGCCGTCGGCGGTTTGATAGTTTTCCAGGATGGCCACCAGGATCCGGGGCAGAGCCAGTCCGGATCCGTTGAGCGTGTGGACGAAGCCCTTGCCGCCCGGGCCCTTGAACCGGATGCCGGCACGGCGGGCCTGGAAATCACCGAAATTGCTGCAGGACGAGACCTCGAGCCATTGCCCCACGCCGGCGGACCACACCTCCAGGTCGAAACACTTGGCCGCCGCGAAACTCAGGTCACCCGTCGCCAGGGCCAGCACCCGGTAGGGCAGGTGCAATTTCTGCAGCAATTCCTCGGCGTCGGCGGTCAGGCTTTCCAGCTCATCCCACGAGGTTTCCGGGGCAACGAACTTGACCATCTCGACTTTGTTGAACTGGTGGACCCGCAGCAATCCCCGCGTGTCCTTGCCCGCGGCGCCGGCTTCCCGTCGGAAGCACGGCGAATACGAACAGTATTTCACCGGCAGATCGGCGGCGTCCAGAGTCTCCTTCATGTGGATGCTGGTCACCGACACCTCGGCCGTGGGGATCAGGAACAGGTCGTCCACCTGGCAGTGGTACATGTCGTCTTCCAACTTGGGCAGCTGGCCGGTGCCGGTCATGGCCTGTCGCCCGACCAGATAGGGAATATTGACCTCCGTATAGCCCTGTTCCAGATGGACGTCCAGGAACCAGTTGATCAGGGCCCGCTCCAGCCGGGCGCCCGCTCCCGACAGGATGGTGAAGCCGCTGCCGCTCATCCGCGAAGCGCGTTCCGGGTGGAAGATACCCAATTCGGTCGCGATGTCCCAATGGGGCATGACGGTGAAATTGAAGGTGGGAACCTCGCCCCAGGTGCGCACAAGTTCGTTGTTTTCCTCGCCGCCTGCCGGCGCGGACTCGTGGGGGATGTTGGGAATGCGCAGGTAGAGTTGTTCCACTTCCTGCTCCAGGATCTCGGCCCTGGCCTTCAGTTCCTTGATTCGTCCGGAGACCTCTTTCATGGCCGCGATCGCCTCGGCGGCGTCCAGGCCCGCCTTCTTGCGCTCGGAGATGGCGCGGTTGGCCTTGTTGGCCTCGGCCTGGAGGGTTTCGGTCTCCTGCAGGGAGGCCCGACGTTCGGCATCCTTGGCGTAATAGGCCTCGATGTCCACGGATTCGTTCTTCAGGGCCACGGCCCGAGTCACCAATTCCCGGTTTTCACGGAGGAATTTGCGATCCAGCAAGGCGGTACCTTTCATTGGCGGAGCGTCGGTCGAAAAAGTTTCTTGATCCGGGTCCGGCCAACGGGAAATGGACGCACCCTGTCCCCGGGACCGGCTCCTTTTTTCGCGAAAGGGAATTGAAATTGCAATCCGGACCCACGGCTGGTAGAAGGGTAGTAACAAAACGGCCGCGGCGGCAAGGCAAATCACCGCCCCGGCCGCCAATCCGCCTACTTGCGGGATCATCCGGAGTCGAGGCCTTAAATGGATAGAACCCAACTCATCGCCAGATTGAGGACTCTTCCCGCCGACCGGCGCGTCATCACCGCGCTGGATGTGCCGACCATGGACCAGGCCCTGAGTATCGCCGAACGTCTTGGCACCGCCGGAGGCTTCGTCAAGGTTGGCCTGGAACTGTTTTCCGCCGCCGGACCGGAGGTCGTTCACCGCCTGAAAGGCCTGGACCGGGATATCTTCCTGGATCTGAAATACCACGATATTCCCAATACCGTGGCCTCGGCGGCCCGCGTGGCCGCTGCCCTGGGGGCGTCTCTCTGCACCATGCACGCGGCCAACGGGCGTGCCGCCATGACCGCCGCGGCCGACGCCCTGGCCGAAGCCAAAGTGGACGCCAGGACCGGCCGCCGGCCCGCCCTGCTGGCCGTGACCATCCTGACCAGCCTTTCGGAACAGGAGATGGGCGAAGTCAGCCCTTCCCTCGACTCCCTGCAGGACCGGATCCAGAGGCTGGCCCGGTTGGCCTGGGATTGCGGCTGCGACGGCCTGGTCTGTTCGGCCGCCGACCTGCCCGGACTGCGCGGGGTCCTTGGCCCGGAGCCGCTGATCGTCACCCCGGGCATCCGGCCCGTCGGCGCCGACGCCGGGGACCAGCACCGCGTGACCACCCCCCGTCAGGCCATGGACGCGGGCGCGGATTTCCTGGTGATCGGCAGGCCCATCACCCAGGCACCGGATCCGGGCGCGGCACTCCGGTCCATCGCAGCGGAACTGGCTTGATTTCATGACACGAAAAGGAAGGTCCTTCCCATGACCGAAGAGAAAATCCTCACCCTGATGGAAGAACTGGGCGCCCTGCACAGCGGGCACTTTCTTTTGAGCAGCGGCCTGCACAGCGACCGGTATTTCCAGTGCGCGCGCCTTCTTCAGTTCCCCGATCTGGCGCGTGAACTGGGCGCCGCCATGGGAGGGTTCTTCACCGGAACCGCCCACGACCTGGTGGTCAGCCCCGCCATGGGCGGCATCCTGATCGGCCACGAGGTCGCCCGCGCCCTGGGCCGTCGTTTCGTCTTCACCGAGCGCAAGGACGGGCAGATGATGATCAGGCGGGGATTCTCCCTGGAGGAGGGCGATAAGGTTGTCATCGCCGAGGATGTCGTCACGCGGGGCACAAGCCTGCTGGAGGTCATTGAGGTGGTCGAGAAGGCCGGTGGCCAGGTCGTCGGCCTGACCAGCATCATCGACCGTACCGCGGGGGACGTCGAACTTCCCCTGCCCCTGCATGCGTTGGCCAAGGTCCAGGTCCAGACCTGGCAAGCCGAAGACTGCCCCCTGTGCACCGCAGGCAAGGAGCTCATCAAACCGGGCAGCCGGGGCAACTGACCGGAGGAGCCATGATCCAGGTTTCCGTTGCCCCTTCCCTCGACGGCCCCGAACGTCCTGCCGCGCTCGGGTGGCGTAGGTGCCATGCCGTCGGAATCCTGGCGGCCCTGCTGTTCCTGGCGGTCTGGATTCCCACCCACCCTGCTCGGCCGCTGCTGCCCACCGACGATCTTTACACCCATCTGAGCGTGGCTCGCCATCTGGTCCGCGGAGAGGGTTTCCTGACCGACGTGACCTACCCCCTTTCCTTCGCCTTTCCCTTCGCCAGGGAATTGCCGCAGCCCTTGATACACCGCCAGCCCGGGTTCGCCGTCCTGCTGACCGCCCCCTGCCTCACGGCCGGAGGTAATCCCCACCGCATGGTGGACATGGTACGGCACATGCAGATCATCCTGCTGGGATTGATGGTCATGACAGGTTCCGCGGTCTTCCTCAGGCGGGGACATCAGGCCGCCGTGGTTCCCTGGCTGGTTCTTCTCTTCGCCAACCCGCTGCTGGTCTTCGCCGTGGATTGGGGCATGGTCGAGTTGGCCTGCTCCCTGCTGCTGTTGGTCCTCTGGTTGAGAATGCGCGGCGACGCGCCGGGCGGACCCCACTGGATCGACGGCCTGCTGGCCGGAATGCTCAGCATGCTCCGTCTGGATCTGTTCTGGGTGCCGATCCTGTGGTGGGTTCTGCTCCGCAGGAACTCCCGGGGGACTTCGCCGGTCCCGGCGTGGTCGGCCCGGCGCCTGGTCCTGGTGTTGCTGGCCTGGTTCCTGGTCATCGCACCCTGGGCCATCCGCAATCTCCAGCTGACAGGCCAGCCGGCCTTCAGCCTGCAGGCCTACGCCGAACACGTGAAGGACACCCGCGCCTGGCCCGGTTACACGGTGTACCGGCAGCTCGAGCCCCAGCCGTTTTTCGAAACCATGACCACCGACCCGATGCCGGTCCTGCGCAAGGTGGGCCGCGGGATGAGGTTCTTTTATCGAGATCTGCCCCGTCTGGTTCCTCTGCTGGTTCTTGTCGGCCTGGCCTGTGGCGCCCTGGCCTTCCTGGCTGTTTGGCTGAAAATCGGGCCCGCCACACCAGGACTCCGCCGCTGGAACTCGAAGATCGGGATTCCCGCGACATCACGGACCGGTCCGGCGGCACTGGCGGTCCTGACCGCCGCGCTGATGACCATCCAGTATTCATTTTTCGATCACAGTCTGCGGCACCTGCTGATCGTGTTGCCGGTGATGCTGTGGGAATTTTCTCTCTGGATCGGGGACCCCGTCCGACGGATCATCCATGGCCGCCGGGAAACCCGGAGCGGCCGACCCAACTTCCTGCGAGACTTGGGAGCCGTCATCGTTCTGCCGGCGGTGGCCGCCTTGGTGGTGGTCTTCCTGTTTCCCTGCCGCCTGCCGGGCTGGGAATACGCGGCCAAGGAAGCCGTGGGTCGTGCAGCAAGAATCGAGCGGCAGGTCGAATTGACACGCGGGATGTCCCCCGGCGTCCTGTTCGTGGACAATTCGGCCGTTCCCTGGTTCATCGACCGGCCGGTAGTCTGGTCACCAACCGAAAAGGTCTCCCGAACCCGGATCTGCGAGTTCCTGGACCAACCCGAGGCGAAACCATGATTAATCCCGAGGAATGGCTTCAGCAGGCTCCCCTGTTGACCGCCGAGGACTGGCGGCACGGCTGGACTACCAGCCAGGGTCCTGGTTTCGGTGCGGATCCAGCTTCCGGGGACCACGTCGAGCGCGTCGAGGAACTCGTCCGGGCGGCGGGCTTGAAGGCGGGCGCCTGGGTTCGCCAGGTCCACGGCGGCCGTGTGCTGGAGGTCACCGAAAGCGGGTTCGCCGGAGAGGCGGACGCCCTATGGAGCGCTCAGCCCGGGCTGGGCGTCATCGGGCGCAGCGCGGACTGCCCCCTGGTCCTGGTGGGGGGAATCCGCCCGGATGAATCCCGGGTCTGGGGATTCGCCCATGCCTCCTGGCGATCCACGGTCCAAGGCATCACCACGGGCCTCGTCCTGGCCCTGACTGAAGCGGGCGCCGATCCCGCCGAATTGCGGGCGGTCATCTGCCCCTCGGCCGGTCCCTGCTGTTACGAAGTGGGCGATGAGGTTCGTCAGACGGCTCTCGAGTCCCTGGGTCCGGGAGCTGCCTGGTTTTTTCTGGAGAGATTCGATCGTCTCAGCTTCGACCTGTGGGCCGCCAACATCGCCCAGCTGACCGGCGCAGGCGTGGCCGAAAGCAACATCTTCAACGTGGCGCACTGCACGATCTGCGGGGGCGAACGTTATCCCAGCCATCGCCGCGACGGGGACGGGGCGGGCCGTTTCGCGGCGGTCATCGGTTTTTGACCACCGCCTCGACGGTCACCTGAAGTCCCAGCGCCATGCCAAACGTGCAGACGATGGCCGCCCCGGTGGGTAGATCCAGCACGTAACTCAAAGTCGACCCCACGATGACCACCGCGGTTCCCATCCCCACCACCCAGAAAAACTGGCCCTTCAAGGTGGAAAAGAGCCGCAGGGCCATCACCGAAGGGACCACCAGAAGGCTGAACACGAGCAGCACACCGGCCACCTGCACGCTGGAGGTGACCACCATGCCCAGCACCATGTAGAACACGAAGTCCCAGCGGCCCAGGCGCAGTCCGTCCCGGCGGGCCTGTTCCGGATCCTCGGAAATTCGCAGCAGCGGCTTGTGACAGAAGTACAGGACCACCCCCAGGACACCGTACAGGACGGCGGTCTTGATCACGATGGCCCAGCTGACCCACAGGATCGACCCCACCAGAAGATGGCTGATCTCCTCGCCCCCGTGCGGCACGGAGGTCAGCACCAGGATCATCGCCGCGCTGAACACCACGTAGATGATGCCGATGTACGCCTCCTGGGGAATCCGCGAATTTCCGCCCCGGGTCTTCGACAACAGCAGGGCGCCCAGGAAGGTGGCGATCATTCCCACGAAGTAGGCGTTGTCGGTGCCTACCTTCGCGCCGAACAGCAGGGCCATCGCCACTCCGAAGGCGGCGATCTGGGCCAGGGCGATGTCGACGAAAATCACCCCGCGCTTGACCACGTGGAAACCGAGGTACCCGTGCATCGCCACCAGCACCAGGGAAATGGCCACGGGCGCGGCCATCATTTCCAGGAACCCGCTCATGAGCCGTCCCTTGCGCCCGACGCCGCGGCGGTTTCGAGCTGGCCGCAGATGACCTCGAACATGTCGAGGTATCCGGCCACCTCTTTCGTGGCGAAGGTCGAGGCAGGCAGCACGGCCAGGGCCGAGCTGGTTTTCTCCGCGACCCGGTCTGCCGCCTCGACATGGTCCCAGGTGGCCGCGATCACCAGGACGGGACCCTGCCGGCGACCGAGTTCGATCAGGCCCTCGACATGACGGGGCGCCGGGGAAATGCCGGGCCGGTTCTCGATGACGCCGAGGATGTCCAACCCCAGCCAGTCGATGAGATATTCCCACTGCTGGTGATAGACGATGATTTTCTTGACGGCCAGGCTGTCCAGGCGAGTCTTCCAGTCCTCCATGCGGGCTTCGATTTCCTGGGCCAGATGGTCCGCCCGTCGCCGGTAGCGGTCGGCGGCTTCCGGATCGATACGGGCCAGACGTTCGGCTATCAAACGGCCGACCGCGATGCCGTTGCGGGGGTCGAGCAGGTAATGCGGATTGCCCAGCGGATGGATGTCACCCTGCGATCGGTCCACCTCCCCCACCGGAACTTGCAGGATTTTCCCCTCGCCCAGCGCCAGGGCGCAGTTCAGTTCGCCCTGCTGACCGGAACGGATCCGGGGATTGCGGGCCGCATCCAGCAGCAGCGGCAGCCAGCCGATTTCCAGCTCGAGTCCGTTGTAGACCAGCAGGTCGGCCTTCTTCAACTTGCGGGCCAGGGAAGGTTTGGCGGGCAGGAAGTGGGGATCGCGATGACCCTGGCACAGGAACTCCACTTCCACGTCGTCTGCTCCGACCTGCTCGGCGATCCAGCCCAGATCCGCCAGCGTGGCCACCACCTTGACCTTGGCCAACGCCTGTCCTGGAATGGCCATGCCCAGCACGAGGAACAGCAACGCCAAGAAAACACACACCCGGGCCGCCGGGGGACGACCCGCTGAATTTTTGCTGTCGATGTTCAGCATGTCGATCCTCCTCAATACAAGTGGGCCGGATGCGACCCGATGGTGAAGTTGGCCTGGACGATGAACCGCAGATCATCCTCCATGGTCACCTTGTCCTGGTAGTAGACCATTTCGGCCCGCAGGGCGCTGAATTCGCTGGGCGCGAAGGTCAGGTTGACCTTGTATTCCCGCAGATCACCCTTCAACCCGTGGTCGTGGTCTTCGTGACCGGTCCCCACTCCCAACCACCAGTTGCGGTGGAAACGGAACTGGGCCAAACCGTACCAGCCCCAGGGATCACCTTCACCCTCCTCGTAATCGGGCCACAGGGCCTCGACCGTCACGTTGAAGGCTGGTCCACCCGTCCGGGCCGAGGAGATCCACTTCCAGGTGAGATCCGCCCCGTACATGTCCACTTTCTTGTTTTTCCCGGGATGACGGGCATCGGGACCGTGCAGGTACGATCCGCTCAGTTCGAGGGTCGCGTCTTCGGTCACGTCCCAGAGGTTGGTCAAACGCCCGCCGCCGGCCAGGTTCTTGTTATGAGCGTCGAACGGCTTGGCCTCACCGCTGACCCCGTAGATCCGGAGGTCGGCGTACCAGGGCACCGGCACGGTGACCGTCCCCATCGCGCCGGTGTCCGAGAAGATGTGGTCCCCGAGGAACGCGGCGATCACCACCGGAGCATCGGAAAAGGGAAACTGGTGCATGTGCAACGGGGCGTGCTTGCCG
The DNA here is from genome assembly GCA_965369705.1 of uncultured bacterium. Lineage (GTDB taxonomy): Bacteria > Krumholzibacteriota > Krumholzibacteriia > LZORAL124-64-63 > LZORAL124-64-63 > JAGLCY01. Next base: position 1,236 of record CBDURF010000029.1, on the reverse strand, counting down.
AAGGGCAGGGCGAATTTTCCCACCCGCAACCCCAGGCCGCCGGGCAGGGACTGGCCGTCGATATAACCCTCTTCGACATGGACGACCATACCTTCGGCGTGGGCGTCTTCCTCCCCGTCGTGGGCGTGCGCCGGATGCATGCCGATGTTGAAGTTGGCCTTCCAGAAGGGGTCCACCATCGAGGTGAACTGGACTTCCACGCCGTCGATCTTGAATCCGTTCAGATCACCGGTGGGATTGTCCCGGGACGCCTGCCCGCGGATCAAGCCGTTGACGCTGATGGCGGGGTTCATGGACCGGGAGGCGCCGGTCAGAGTGCTCGACTGGGCGATGACCAGCGCAGGCATCCCCGACAAGATCATCAGGAAAAACAGGGTTCGAGCCGGAATGGGCATGATGGTCTCCGTCTTGATTGGGTTCCGGGAAGTGGGGTCAGGGAATCCGGATATCAGACAGAAACGGAGGGCGGCCCGCGGGCGGAGGGAACCTGGGAAGTGGAATCGGCGGGGGCTTCGGCCTCTTCCGGAAACAAGACGACGACAAGCCGCGCGGGTTCCAGATCCAGGGCGGCGGGCGGTTCGGCGACAAAATGGGCATTGAGGACGCAAAGTCTGCAGTCACCGGTCTCGCCGGCCAAGTGCAGATGGGAGGCGCCGTGGACGGCCAAACCGATCTGGACGGTCAGCAGCAGACACGCGGCCAACGCCGCAAACAAACGCCAGAGCAGCTTGCGACGGCGGGATTTAATTCCTGCCAAACCCGCCTTGATCATGCCGCCATCTTAGCAGTAATTATTCCTGGGGTCAAACCAAGACCCGGCCCCGGCTGGTGCCCCTGAATGTATTTTTTGGTTGTGCCTCTGAAATTGTGCCCGGCAGGATCGACGTCTTGTGCGACGGTTCCAGCCACGCCGGGATATTGGATATCAAGGCCGGAAAACCCGCCGGCGGGTTTGTACGCCTGGATAAAAAATATCACTGCGAAAACCAACCCTTGGGGACGATTGGGGACAACATTTATGTTGTCAATAGCTGCGTGTTTGACAACATATTTGTTTACTTTACCGAGCATCTGACAATAAATATGTTGTCAAAATCACCACAAAGGCCGATTTTAAGATTTTAACACATTGAAACCAAACAAAATAGCTTCAAAAAGTGCCCCCGGGGGCACTTTGAAAAAATCAACCTATTGATAACAAATGAGTTAATAATCTGAGATCCAAACGGGAACCTC
>CBDURF010000028.1:0-27258 GCA_965369705.1 uncultured bacterium | reverse complement strand
TTGGTCAGGCGATGAGCAAGGGGAGAAGGAAAAACACAATTTCGGAGGCACAACCAAAAGGCCATCTGCCCGGAGGGGGCCTCCGGGCAGATGGACAAGGTTGACCGCTCAATTGGTGGTCAGATTGTTCTCCATCTTACCGGCGATGCCGAGCTTTTCCATCTGCCGGTACAAGGTGCTGCGACTGACGCCCAGCCGTCGGGCCGCCTCGGCGCGGTTACCGTCTGTCTCCGCCAGCGCCAACACGATCCGGGACCGTCCCGTCTCCTCCTCTCCATGCCGGCTGGATCTTCCACCCGGCACGACCCTCAGCCGCATCCGCACGGAGTCGAATTTCCCTGGAACGCCACCGGGGCCCTGGAAGCACCAGGCCTGTCCCTCGATCGATCCGAGCTCCACCCTCACCTCGCCCCGCGACTCCTTCTGGACTCTGGCCTGCCGGGCCACCATGGTGATTTCCCGTACGTTGCCCGGCCAGTCGTACCGCAGCATCCGATCCAGGCTTTCCTGGTTGAAGAATTCGTGCAGCTCGACCGGTCGCCCCGACGCCACCGTCAGGAAATGCCGCAGCAGAGGCAGGATGTCCTCGGTCCTGTCGGTGACCGGAGGCAGCTTCAGCTCCAGGATCTTCAGCCGGTAGTACAGATCGGCGCGGAATTTTCCCTCCGCGACCAGCTTCTGCAGATCGGCGTTGGTCGCGGCGATCAACCGGATGTTGGTCCGCCGCTGGGACGGATCCCCGATGGCCTGATAGGTTCCGTCCTGCAGCAGCCGCAGCAATTGCGGTTGCAGTTCCAGGGGCAGATCGCCGATCTCGTCCAGGAACAGGGTCCCGCCGTCGGCCTTGGCCGCCAGGCCGATGCCGTCACGATCAGCCCCGCTGAAGGAGCCCCGAGTGTGCCCAAAGAATTCCCTGGCAAAGATGGTCTCGGGGATGGCCGAGACGTTGACACAAACCAGTTCCCCGGCGCGGCGTCCGCTCTTTTGATGCAGGCGTCGGGCGAACAGCTCCTTGCCGGTACCGGTGGCGCCGGTGATCAAGACCGGTTCGTCCGAGTCGGCGAAGGCATCGGAAAGCTGGATGAGATCCCGCATCCGGGAAGACACATGGATGATGGGGTTGGCCAGCGGTTGCTTCGGGCCCGTGCCGTGCATCCGGTCCGCGGCGACAATCATGCGTTCGGTCTGCTCCTGGTCCGCCCTTCGGCCGGAAATAACCGACAACAGCTTGCGGGCGGTCAGGATCCAGTGGTCCACTTCCATCTTGAGGAACAGGTCCAGGGCGGACATGGCCGCCTGCCAGGCCTCATCCAGGATGGCCGCGGGGTCCTTGCACAAACCGCTGTCCAGACCAGCCAGACGGGCGCGGGCCGAGATCATCAGGGCCAGAGCGAATTCATGATGGGCCCCGACTTCCTTGAGCAGTCGCGTCGCCTCGCGGCCGTGATGGGCGGCGGAATCGAGATCGCCGAGTCCCAACAGGTTTTCCGCGAGGACCCGGCGAACAACACCTTCCTCGAACCGGTCGCCCTGGCGACGGGTCATGGTCAAGGCGCTGCCCAGGACCGTCACGGCCTCGGCTTGACGTCCGAGTTTTTCCAGACACTCGCCCTGTCGGCGCAAAACCTCCATGACGATGTCGCCATCCGGTGCAATGCTGCGTCCGATGGCCATGGCGCGGCTGTAGTAGCGACGGGCCTTTTCGATGGCACCTTCATCCCGGCAGACATCGCCCATGAACTCGAGGGCCAGGGCTTCCTCGCGGGAAAGCATCAGCTGATTCGCCTCTTCGTAGACGGTCAGCAACATCCTGCGGGCGGCCTCGAAATCACGTTGAAGCCTCAGGGTATTGCCCTGGGCGATGGCGCACCGGCAGAGGCTGACTCTGGCTCCGACTTCCTTCAACAGGCGCGAAGCCGCCTTCAACTCGATCAGGGACCGGCGGAAGAGGCCCTGCTTGTAATAGGCGATGCCGATGTTCAGGCGGTTCCCGCCCATGTTCTTGATCATTCCCAATTGTGTGTGGAGATCAAGTGCCTTGCGGAACCAGCGCACGGCATCCCCGAAGTCGGCCGACCTGAAGGCGATGATGCCCAGCAGGTTGGCTGTACGGGCGCATTCGAAATCCCGGTCCAGGACCTTGAACACCGCATGGGCGGCCTCGGCGTCTTCCCGAGCACGATCCGGATCGCCCAGGTAGGAAAAGGCCAGTCCCCTCAGATGCAGGAACTCGGCGATGACCGGCGGCAGACCGCGACGATGCGTTTCGATGAAGAGGGTGGTTTCATCCACCACCTGCACGTAGTCTCCCCGCTTGCAGGCGAAGGCCAGTTGGACGACGTCCAACTCGGGGGACTCCTCGGCCACCATCCCCCACCGGCCGGCGGAGGCCTGGAGCACCTCGAAATCGTCGTGCTTTTCCAGCTGGAACAGATTCCTCGCGCACAGGATTACAGCGTCCTGCACCGTGGGCGCCGTGAGGTCGGGCACCAGCGACAGCGAGGGGCGCCGCCCTGCATCGACCTCGTCCAGGCAGCGTCGCGCAACCGCGAGCGACTTCTCGTAGTCCTCGTCCAGATGGGCCTGCCAGGCTTCCTTCCAGGTCGAGGGATCAAGGGGAAGATCCTTCAGCGGTCCGTCACCAGAGCGGGTAACGGCCCCGAGGCGAACCGTGTCATGGCGCATGGGTCCCCTCCAGGCTGAAATCCGTCATGCCCAAAGCGGCCTTGTCGATGACCATGATCTTGAAGATCAGGGTTCCGCCCACGAATTCGGGAATCAGCACGATCTGGATCCGGTCGAGTTCGAACACGAACGGATTCGAGATCGGGTCGGTACCGTTTTGGTCTTGGACGTCGGATCCCCCGCTGCCACCGCTGCTGCCGAAATCATTGGTGTCCAGGGGGTCCCCTTCGGTGTAGCCCGCGATCCCGCCTCCCAAGCTTATTTCCTTGATGGCCAGCACATTGGCTGGAGCCAGGAAACTCGCGATCAGAGCGGCGGGAACAAGCAGAAACACAAGACGACCGGACCAAATGGAGAGCAATTTTTTCATGACTCCCTCCCAGGATATTTGACCGGACCGTCGAGACGAAAGCTGATCCCGAGGGTTGAAAGGCTTAAACAATCCGGACAGGATGTTCAGGTGACGTTTTCTGAAGCTAAGGAATCGGCAGGGGAAAGAAAAGAGGGCCGGTCCAATTTGGTATCCGGCCCTCTGGTAACCCGCTCACGGGGATCAGACCTGAACAGGGATCCATTTCGAAAGGACTTCGCAGATGACCTCGGGCTGGAAGGGCTTGTACAGGAAGTCGTTGATCCCGGCCTTGCGAAAATCATCGAGATGGTCCCCCGGGTTGTATGAAGTAAGGATCAGGATGGGAACCGGCCTGCCCCGGTAGGGATGTTCAGGCGGAAGATCGGCCTCCAGCTTCCTGATGGCGCGGCTGGTCTCCATTCCGTTCATGCCCGGCATGTTCATGTCGATGAGGATCAGGTCGTAGCGGGCCTCCGGGCAACCGTCCTGGAACATGGCCACGGCGTATTCCCCCGTCGTGGCGGGTTCCACCAAACAACCCATGCGGCCCAGCAGGCGGCAGCACACCGCCAGATTGACCGGCGCGTCATCGACCAGCAGGATGCGCAGCGGACGCCCGTTCGGATCCACTCCGGGCACGTCGATTTTCCGGTCGCGAATGGAACCCGAGCGGCGTCTGGGCAGGGGCGGATGGTTTCTGAATCCAGGACTCATGTGACACCTCGGTTTGCTGTCGAAGAAAATTCGTGCCGACAACAGATTTTTCGGCCGGAAACGATGATATTTTAGATGTAAATGATGGTCCGGAACCGGGTCCCGCTTCGTTGCAGGTTTTGGCAACTACCGCTCCGACCGGACTCGTGGTACATTGTCCGGATCGCGGAACCGCCCATATTTCGTCAAGGGAGTCGTCATGGAATACAGGTTTCTGGGCAGGTCGGGTCTGAAGGTCTCGGCGCTATCCTTCGGCGCCTGGGTCACCTTCCAGGACCAGCTCGACGTGGACAAGGCCCACGAGTGCATGAAAACGGCTTTCGACGCCGGAGTGAACTTTTTCGACAACGCGGAGGTCTACGCCGGCGGGATGGCCGAAACCATCATGGGACTGGTTCTCAAGAAGGCCGGCTGGCGGCGCAGCGATCTGGTGATCTCGACCAAGATCTTCTGGGGCGGTACGCCCCAGGGTCCCGGTCAACCCTTCAAGTACGGTCCGAACGATCGGGGCCTGTCGCGCAAGCACATCATCGAAGGCACCGACGCGGCGCTCAAGAGGCTGGACCTGGACTACGTCGACCTCCTCTACTGCCACCGGCCGGATATCGACACGCCCATCGAGGAAACGGTGTGGGCCATGAGCCATATGGTGCAGCAGGGCAAGGCCCTGTACTGGGGCACCAGCGAGTGGTCGGCGGCCCAGATCCGCCGGGCATACGACATCGCCCGCCGCGAGCATCTGATCCCTCCCACCATGGAGCAGCCCCAGTATAACATGCTCCACCGGGACCGGGTGGAGATGGAATACGCCCCCCTCTACGACGAGATCGGGCTGGGCACCACCACCTGGAGCCCTCTGGCCAGCGGCATCCTGACCGGAAAATACAACGACGGCATTCCCGAAGGATCGCGCCTGTCCCTGGAGAACTACCAGTGGCTGCGGCCCGAACTGGAAAGCGAGGCGGGCAGGGCGAAGGTGGTCAAGGTCAGACAGCTGATGCCGGTCGCCGAGGAACTTGGCTGCACCATGGCCCAACTGGCCATCGCCTGGTGTCTGACCAACGATGATGTCAGCACCGTGATCACCGGAGCCTCGCGCCCGTCGCAGGTCACCGAAAACATGGCGGCCCTGAAGATCGCCGAGTTGTTGACCCCTGACATGCAGGAACGCATCGAAGATATTCTGGACAACCGACCCGAGGGCGAACAGAACTGGAGAGGTAGTTGAACATGAGGAAGGTCATTCTGATCATGGCGATGATGAGCATTCTGGGTGGATGTGCGGACGACGGATCGGGCGACGGCACAAGTGACACGACCGCCTCGGACGCCGCGGCCGATTCGGTGCGGAACCCGTTTTTCACCGAGTGGGACGGCCCCTTCGGCACGCCCCCCTTCGACAGGATCGAGATCGCGCACTACGAACCCGCCATGATGCGGGGCATGGCCGTGCACCGGGCTGAGATCGCGGCGATCGCCCGCCATCCGGATTTTCCCGACTTCGCCAACACCATCGAGGCCATGGATGGGGCGGGAGCCCTGCTGACCAGGGCCGGCCACGTCTTCGGCGCCATGAACGGCACGATGACCAACGATGAGATGCAGGCCATCGCCAAGCGCCTGGCGCCGCTGCGGTCCAAACACCGGGACGAAATCCTCCTGAACGCCGAGCTGTTCGCCCGGGTCGACATCGTGTATCAGCAGCGTGAGAAGCTGGATCTGGACCGGGAGCAGCAGATGCTGCTCAAGGAAACCTGGAAACGGTTCGTGCGGGGCGGCGCCAACCTGCCCGAAGCCGACAAGGAGAAGCTGAAGGCGCTGAACGAGGAACTGTCGGTCCTGTCCCTGCAGTTCGGTGAAAACGTGCTGAAGGAAACCAACCGCTTCGAGATGGTCATCGACAACGAGGCCGACCTCGCGGGTCTGCCGCAGGCCGTGGTCGAGGCCGCGGCCGAGACGGCGGTCAAGAGGGGCCACGAGGGTAAGTGGGTCTTCACTCTGCACAAGCCCAGTCTGATCCCCTTCCTTCAGTACAGCCCGAAGCGCGAACTGCGCGAGAAGATGTTCAAGGGCTACATCGGCGTCGGCGACAACGGCGACGACCTGGACAACAACGCCATCCTGGCGCGAATGGCCACCCTCAGGGTACAGAGGGCGAACCTGCTGGGCTATCCCTCCCACGCCCACTACGTGCTGGACGACAACATGGCCAAGACCCCGGAAAACGTCTACGAGCTGCTGAACAAGCTGTGGCCCCCCGCGCTGGCCCAGGCCAAGACCGAGGCGGCCGAATTCCAGAAAATGATCAACAAGGAAAACTCCAAAAAGAGCCGCTTCAAGGTTGAAGCCTGGGACTGGTGGTACTACGCCGAAAAGGTCAAGAAGGCCAAGTACGACCTGGACGAGGGGATGGTGCGCCCCTATTTCGAGCTGGAGAACGTCCGGGCCGGCCTGTTCGACACCGTCAACAAGCTCTTCGGCATCACCTTCACCGAGCGGCACGACATCCCGGTCTACCAGGAAGACGTGAAGGTCTTCGAGGTCAAGGAAGCCGACGGCGCCACGGTCGCCATCTGGTTCAGCGACTATTTCCCCCGCAAGAGCAAGCGTGGCGGGGCCTGGATGAGCGCCTTCCGCAAGGAATCCTACGACGGGGGTGAGCGCGTCATCCCGGTGATCTACAACGTGGGCAACTTCACCAAACCGACCGCCGAAATGCCCGCCCTGCTGAGCGTCGACGAGGTGGGCACCATGTTCCACGAATTCGGCCACGCGCTGCACGGCATGCTGTCGGACTGCCGCTACGAAACCTTGAGCGGCACCTCGGTGGCGCGGGACTTCGTCGAGCTGCCCAGTCAGGTCATGGAGAACTGGGCCTTCGAACCCGAAGTGCTCGCCACCTACGCCAAGCATTACCAGACGGGTGAGCCGATCCCTGCCGAGCTGATCGAAAAACTGGAGAAGAGTAAGCACTTCAACCAGGGCTTCGCCACCACCGAATACCTGGCCGCCAGCTTTTTGGACATGGACTGGCACACCCTCGAAACAACCGAAGAGAAAGACGTAGTTGTTTTCGAGAACAAGTCCATGGACCGGATCGGGTTGATCGACGAGATCGTCTCCCGCTATCGCAGCCCCTACTTCCGGCACATCTTCGCCGGGAGCTACTCGTCGGGCTACTACTCCTACGTGTGGGCCGAAGTACTCGACGCCGACGCCTTCGAAGCCTTCAAGGAGACGGGCAACATCTTCGACCCCACGATGGCCAAGTCGTTCCGGGACAACATCCTGGCCCGCGGGGGCTCGGAGGAACCCATGACCCTGTACAAGCAGTTCAGGGGCAAGGACCCGGAGATCGGTCCCCTGCTGGCCAGGAAGGGGATGGACTGAAATCATGAGCGCGACCCGGGGCGTTGACTTCTACCGGTTCGACCGCAACCTGAGCGACGAGGAGCGCGGGATCCGTGACACCGTGCGCCGCTTCGTCGATGATAGATTCATGCCCGGCGTGCGGGACCATTTCCGGGCCGGAACCTTCCCCGTGGAAATCATCCCCGAACTGGGCGCCCTGGGATTGTTGGGGACCTCCATCAAGGGTCCCGGCTGCCCCGGCCTGAGCGGGACCATCTACGGCTTGGTCTGCCTGGAGATGGAGCGAGGCGACAGCGGGCTGCGCAGCTTCGCCTCGGTCCAGGGCAGCCTGGTGATGTGGCCCATCGCCACCTACGGCAGCGATCAGCAGAAGGAGCGCTGGCTGCCGGAGCTGGCGGCGGGACGCAGGATCGGCTGCTTCGGTCTGACCGAACCCGATTACGGATCCGATCCCGGCGGCATGGAGACCCGCGCCGTTCGCGACGGCGACACATGGATCCTGAGCGGCACCAAACTCTGGATCACCAACGCCACCCTGGCCGATGTGGCGGTGGTCTGGGCCCGGGCCCCCGAAGGTGTCTACGGATTTCTCGTGGAAAAGGGCACGCCCGGATTTTCGGCCAATCCGATCCACGGCAAATACAGCCTGCGGGCCAGTGACACCGGCGAACTGGTGCTGGACGAGGTCCGGGTGCCGGAAAGCAGCCGCCTGCCCGGCGCCAAGGGCCTGAACGCTCCTTTGTCATGCCTCAACCAGGCCCGGTACGGCATCGCCTGGGGCGCCATCGGCGCGGCCGCCGACTGCTACCAGACCGCCCTGCGCTACGCCACCGAGCGGACCCAGTTCGGCAAACCCCTCGCCTCTTTCCAACTCGTGCAGCAGAAACTGGTGACCATGCTGACGGAGATCACCAAGGCGCAGGGCTTGTGCCTGCAGTTGGGCCGACTGAAGGACGACGGCATCAACGACGTTCCCCTGGTCTCCCTGGCCAAGCGCAACAACGTGGCCATGGCTCTGGACTGCGCCCGCACCGCGCGCGACATCCTCGGCGCGGCCGGGATCACGGACGAATTCTCGCCCGGCCGCCACATGGTCAACCTGGAATCGGTGATCACCTACGAGGGAACCCACGACATCCACACGCTCATCGTGGGCGCGGACATCACGGGGCTGTCGGCGTTTCGTTAGATATCTGGTAAGGAAGCCACCGGCCGTGAAAAAATTCAGGATGCCTGCAAATTCCAAGCTGAACGACCCCGCCGTACCTGAACGAATCCCGCGTTTCGTGACCGATCCTCTCAACGTGATCTCTCTGGCGGTTTTCCTGGTGTGGGTAATCGTCGGGATCTGGTTCCGGCCCATTGGTGATTTTGGGGTCGAAACCGACTTCTACGGGGATTTCGTTCCCTTTGCGCGCGAATGGATGAGCGGAAACCCTTCCATCATGTTAGGGTACCGCGGCCCATTCTACTACCTGCTGATCGGGGTCGTTTCCACCGTTGGAGACGCTTTCCTGCTGGCCAAGATACTCTCCGCGGCCTGTACGGGAATCGGGGTCAGAATCATTGGGGGACTGCTTCGAAAATTGTGGAACCCCACGGTGGCCATCGCGGGAAGCCTGTTCCTGGTGGCCAGCCCGACCCTGATCCAGTATTCCTACCGAGCCAGCACCGATCTCGTATACTGGGCCCTCTTCGCAGGGACCCTGGCCCTCCTTTTTGCGGAAAACCGCCGACACTACCGAACCTGGACCCTGGCCGGGGTCTGTGCGGGATTGGCCTACCTGACCCGATACAATGGGGTGGTCCTGGTCCCCATGGGAATCGTGGCGGCCTTCGTCCTGGTGCGTCCCTGGAAACGCACGGCGATGACGGCCCTCTCTTTTTGCGGAGCCTGGCTCATAATCGCGTTGCCCTGGCTCCTGTTCCTCTGGAACCAGACCGGCGATCCGTTCTGGAACCGGAATTTCGCCCTGGTGGCTGAAGAAGTTTACGGCCCCAGCGCCAATCTGGCGAATATCGGACATCTGGTGGATTCGGTTGGTTTTTTCTCCCTCGGCGAAGTATTCAAACTGGACCCGGGACGTTTTCTCGGTGTCATGTCCGGTAACATCTTTCGGCACCTTTGGCTGGACATCAAACATCTGGTCGGTCCGACCTGGGCCGTATTCGGTTTGGCTGGATTCGCCGTTTCCTTCCGAACCTGGGGAAATCGACGCCGCCTGGTTTTCGTCCTGGCGGGTTTGATCGCCTATCTCGGTCTTCTACCGGTTTTTTATAACCAACGCTTCATGCTCACCATGCTGATCTGGTGGGCGGCGGGCATCGGGAACGCGGCCCATTACCTGATAGTCAGGATCGGGCGGCCGGCGGCGGATGATTCAACAACTTCCCTGACCATGTTCAGACAACGGTTCTTGATGAACGGCCTGCTGGTGGTCCTGGCGCTCGCGGCCCTATATTCAACCTACCTGGGAATCCGCCGATCCCAGGACCCGGCGGACGGGCAAACCATGCCTCTGGCCATATTGAAACTGGCGGAATCCGTCCGTGAATCAGGGTTAACCTTCGGGGCTGAAACCCCCATTGTGGCCCGCAAACCACATATCGGCTACTACCTGGGTGCACCGATCGGCTCCATTTCCACCCCGGGGCGATTGAACGACATGGCAGGCTCGGGCATGCACTATCTCCTGGTTTCCGACATCGAGAGCGAGATTTATCCCTCTCTGGCCCCCATGTTGACCTACGGTCAACCTGCTCAAAAATTTCCAGGATATCGCTACCTGGCCGCTGCCCGGCACTGGGAAAAATCCGGCCGCAAACAAACCGCGACCCTCTATGCCGTGGAAAACCCCGCGGCCTGGTCTCCGCCCGACTTGGTGGCGGCGCCATCGCGGGTCCCGTCTCCCGCTGGGCTCGACCGCATGGATTTCCTGCGCCTCAATCTGGCCCGCTGGTACCTGAACTGGACCGTCGAACAACCATTGTTTCCGCTTTTTTCAAAGATGAACCCCGCATCACGAGCCCACCATCTGGTCAGGGAGACCGAGGGCGACGCCTACCTGGCCACCAAGAATTACGGCAAGGCCGAAAGCACCTATCGGGATCTTCTCGAGGGACCCGGTGACCATGTCGATACTCTTCTCCGGCTGGCACTCGCCAATCACCTGGCCGGTGATCCAAGAAGCTTCGGGCAATACATGAGGAAGTTCACCGCCCGGTGGAATATGGGCGAAGACCCGACAATGAACGATTGGATCAGCGAAACAGCCACCCGGTTCCCGGCGAGAGATTATGTCCCGGCGGCTGCACTGCTGATCCAGGCCCGCTTCCTGGAACCCGATTTCCCAACCGGCGATGACTACAGGTTTCTCGGCTACTGCTACCTGAATATGCGCCACCCCGACCGCGCCCGGGCAGCCTTCGCTAAATACCTGGAATTCGTCCCCAACGACCCGGAAATCATGACCGTCCTGAAAGGTGATTTCAGACTTACGGCAACCCTGCCCTAGTCCGGTTTTCGCCGCCGCGTCAGTGGAACCAGATCTGCAGAAAGATCATCGAGGCCAGCAGCACCAGCCCCATCGCGCCTACCCGCCGGTCCTCCACGTGCCAGATTTCACTCAGGCGAATCCCCCGTCGGTTTCTCAGCCAGGCCTCGACCGCCACGATCACGAACCCGATCAGGATGGTCAGGGCCGTGATGTTGAAATAGGCCGTGTCCGGGAACAACCACTCCAGCGCCAGCTTGATCCCGATGGTCAGGAACATCATCACGAAGACCAGGGTCGGGCTGGCGCGGTACAAAAAGACAGCCGACATGATCAGGATCACGAACCCGACCTTGATGTAGTAGGACATGTCGTTGAACCAGTGGGTCAACGCGAATTCCGGATTGCTGAATTTGATGTACACCTGCACGAAACCGAAACACAGGCCGGTCAGCAGGGTCACGACGATGGCCTTCTTGCCCATGCCCACCACTTCGCGGTCGGTGGCCGCCGGCTTGAGGCGGCGCTGGTAGATGTCGATGGACCAGAGCGTCGAAACCGAGTTGAAGATCGAATCGACCGAGCTCATCAGCGAGGCGAACAATCCGGTCAGGATCAACCCGCGAAATCCCGTCGGCAGGAGCATGTTGACCAGGGTCGGGTAGGCCTGGTCGGGGTCGGCGAGCGGATTGTCCTTCAAAAGTCCGGCCAGGGCGATGGCCGGCACCACGATGATCAGCGCCATCACGTATTTCAGCACCCCGCTGGCCAGCAACCCGACCTGGGCGTGCCGGACCGACTTTGCCGCCAGCGCACGCTGCAGGATGATCTGGTTGCTGCCCCAGTAGTTCAGGTTCAGCAACAGCATGGCCCCGATGGCGGTCCAGGGCAGCTTGGGGTGATCAGCCGGGAGGTGCAGGTGCATCAGGTCGGTCTGCACGTAGAGTTGGCCCCATCCGCCCAGTTTGTTCACCGCAAGGACCGTCAACGCCATGCCGCCGAACACCAGAAGGACAAACTGGATGGCATCGGTCCTGACCACCGCGCGCAATCCTCCGAGGTAGGTGTACGTGGCGGAGAACATCCCCAGGAAGGTCATCATGATCATGATGCGCACCGCGGGATCCGGCCCCAGGAAGCGGATCTGCTCGGCAAACAGGGCGTTGACCGCGTAGGCGCCCCAGAAGAGCGTGGTGCCCAGGTACAGGACCCCGTAGAGCGCCATCGTCAACACCGAATAGGCCGTGGCCACCCTTGAGCCGAACTTCTGCTCGAAGAACTGGGTGATAGTCACGACCTTCAGGTTCAGATACAGCGGGACGAAGACGAAAGCGGCCATCAAGATGCCGAACACGGCGTTGATCTCGAGGTTGGCCTGGGCCAGCCCGTACAGGTAGGCCGAGCCGGCCATGCCCAGGAAATGCCCGGCGTGGATGTTGGTGGCGATGGTCGACAGCGCGATCGAGGGCCACTTCAACGAGCGCGAGCTGATGAAGTACTCCTCGACGGAGGCGTCTTCCTTACTGCGCGACATGACGCCCACGAGCATGATCACGACGAAGTAGGCCAGGATGATCAGGATATCAATCATGCGGTTCTCCTGATTTTTTCGCCGTCAAGAGCATGACCCCCGCCATGAACATTCCGGCCAGGCCCACCGGCCAGAAGGCCGCCGCCCCCCGGGATCCCACCAGGTCCACGACCGCCCCCAACAGGGGCGCGATCACCATGGTCGCCGCGGTCTTGGCCTGGCTTTCCACCGACAGGACCGTGGCCCCGCGGGTCTCGTCGGAAAAGGCTTCGAAGCGGCTGATCTGCATGGGGCGGAACAGGTTCTGCAACAGGAACAACAAAAGGAAAGCTCCGATCGCAGCCAGCTCCCAGCCAAGATACAATAGCGGAACCAGGACCAGGTAGGCCCAGAAGGATGCCTTCCACACGACCCGGATGCCTGCGTCCTCATCGCCGTACCGCACGACGAACCGGTGGGATCGACGGCTGCCGAAGGCCGACACCAGGTTCACCACGAAGTAGACCGCGCCGATCAAAAGCGCCGTGCGGGATTCGGCTTCCAGGTAAACCAGGATGGGCACCGCCAGAGCTGCCTGTTTGACGATGGGTTGCAGATAATCCTTGCCGGCCTTGAACATGCCCTCGTAGGTCATCGAGTCCAGGATCAGGCGGCGCAGGCGGGTTTCCGCGAGGATCAGCCGCAGGGTCCCGCGAAGATGACGAAACACCTCGCCGACGCCGGTTTTTTGACGCGGCCCGTCCAGCCAGGCGGGATAGAACAGGAAATTGATGATCCCCAGCAGGTAGGGAATCATCGCGAAGTAGAAAACGAACGAATAGTCCCGCAGCCAGAAGACGCAGGCCGTGGCCGGAACCAGTGAGACCGCCGACCCCAACTTCGACCAGGACCGGGTGATGCCGTACACCTTGGTCTTCTCGTCCAGCCGGTTTTCGCGACGCAGCCAGGTGAAGATCATCGCCTTGTGGGTGCCGGTCCGGAACGCGTCCCCGCCCGCGTACAGGACCATGGCCAAGGCGAACTGCCAGAAGCCCTCACCGGTCGCGAACAGGCCGAAGGATACGAGGTAGGAGGCAAAGGACACGATCATCACGCGGCGCCGGCCGTAAAGGTCGGCCAGGGCGCCCGAAGGAATCTCCATCAGATTCGTGCTGAATTCCCTGATGGCCACCAGCACGCCGATGAGCGTGAAGGACAATCCCTTGTCCAGGAAGAACAGGATGATGAAAGGCTCGAAATACCGCTGGTTCTTGAGGAATCCGTAGAGGGAAAAGCGGAAGAGCAAGCTTTCGTCCTTCCGAGGGTCGGGATGGCCGCCGCCGGGATGGCCGGAATGGCCGGAATCGAAACGGGCCGAGACATCATGGGATTTCCCGCGCCATTTTATCCCTTCGGCCGCCGGGAAACCACCCAAGTTTGGCCGAGGAACATTCGTCCCCATAACTCATTGCCACGTATCCGGTTATGTCATTTCGACCCGCCGGCGGGCAAGTCTGCCATAATTACAATAATAACAATCACTTAACTAACTTTTCGTTCCCCTTGCCCCTGTTTTTTGATATTTTGGTTCATTTTTCTCTATTTTTTGCGATATAATTATAAGCCACCCAAGGAGGATGACCATGTTCCAGCGCGCGAAACCTGTTGTTGTGATAGCGGCCGCGGTGTTCCTGTTGGCGACCGCCGGCTGGGCACTGGCCCAGGACTGCCCCACCGAACCCACGGTCCAGAACTTCACCGGCGCCGGCACCACGGCCTGCCCCTGCTTCAACTACGAAGAGGAAGCGGGCGCGGTGTTCCCCGTGCCGATCGAGCATTTTCCCATCGAGATCCTGCGCGTCGGCGTGGGTTGGGGATCGGTGTTCGGCGGCAATCCCGCCCAGGTCGAGCGGGCCCTGTTCATCTACAACGGCCAGCTGCCGGATCCGGGCGAGCCCGTCATCACGTTGCCGGGTCCCCAAATGATCGACGGGGTCATCAACGAGTTCAACTTCGAGGTGCTGGGCAGCTTCATCATCGAGACGGCGCCGGTCGCGGCGACCCTTCAGTTCCAGATCTCGAACCTGAACAACATCTACGCCCCGACCCTGGTCCACGACGGCAACGGCTGTCAGGGCGGCATGAACCTGATCAAGGCCATACCCGGCGGCTGGATGGATGCCTGCAGCGCGGGCGTCTCCGGCGACTGGGTTTTCCACCTGATCTACCGCCAGGTCAACTGCATGTCCGGTGTTGACGACCGTGAATACACCGTCTCCAATGTGCCGCTCAAACCCCAGTTGAACGACTGCTATCCCAACCCGTTCAATCCCCAGACGCTGATCAGCTTCGACATGCCGGCGTCCGGCAGCGCGCGGCTCGAAATCTATTCGCTGGCCGGCAAGAGGATCGCCACGCTGGTCGACGGCGAGGTAGGGGCCGGAAGGCATGAAGAGGTCTGGAACGGACGAGACGACGCGGGCCGCCAGGTGCCCTCGGGCGTGTACTTCTACCGGCTGCAGACCAGGGAATTCAGCGACAGCAAGCGGATGGTCCTGTTGAAGTAGGACAACAGGACCATCGTGGTTCAGAACTCATGGTGTCCCGGCTCAGAGGCAGGTCACCCTCCTCATTTGTTGACCGTCACCGAAAATGAATAATACATGGGGATGTCCGTCCCCTCGCTCCGGCTGCCGGAACCCGTGTCCTGCGCACCATCCTCCCTGGCCACCGAGATCATGACGTCCTGGCTCAGAATCGACCCTTCGAGCAAACCCTCGGCCATGGGATAGGGATAGTCGGACGTCTCTTCGCCGTGCTGACAGGTGATGACGAAGCTGACGGGCATCATTGGATTGGGGTACACGACGAAGTTCATGGTTTGTGCGGTGGCGGTCCCCGCGACGACCACGGCGAACCCGGGAGCATCCATGCTGGACACCCAGCATTCTCCTCCAGTCGTCACCGAAACCGCATGGGTTCCCGTGCCCGTGCCGGTGATGTTGCCCTGCTCATCGATGGACAGGTCGAAACTGATGGAGACGCCATCGGAGAAATTGTCCAGGGGCGCGCCTCCAATGGGATGGTCGAAATTGATCGACATCGTACCGCTCCACGAGCCGCCGGTGGTGATGACGGCCTCGCCGGTCACGGTCCCCGCATTGGTCTGTCCCGCACAGGCGTCGAAATAGGCCGTGACGGTGGCCTCCCCATCCTGTTCGTCGTTGGTGTACATGGTCTGAGCCTGGCCGGCCGCATTTGTCGCCGCGGAGGTCCGGTCGATCTGTCCCACACCCACACATTCGAATTCCACCGATTGGCCGGGAAACGCCATCTGCCCGCAGATCAACGAGGCGGTCACCGTGCTCGAACCGCCCAATTCGATTTCCCCCGGGTCCGCGGCGGCCGACAAATCCGGCTGGGCACAGCGGTAATAGACGGTGGAGGTGGCCTCCAGCATGCCGTATTTGTATTCGCCGTCATCTTCGGCGCAGTCATCCGAGTCGGCGATCGTGACCTGCTCCCCGACAAATTCTCCATCCCGAACGGGCAGGAAGAAATAATCGCCGTTGATGTCGCAGGTGACATCAATTTTCAACCCGCGCACCTCCTTGCACTCAGCGTCGTAGACTCCCTTGTCGCCCACATCGGCGACGTACGCCTTGAAATAGGCGACGTAGGCCTGGCACACCGCCTCGGCGGACCCGAAGCCGCAGAGCATGCCGGTGATGTCGCTGCGCGCCTGGCCACCGCCCGCGTTGCCGCCGCCGTTGAACACCGAGAAGTGCGAAACCTCGGCTTCCAGGGCCTGACCGCCTGGAGCGACGATCGCCGCACCTTTTTCGATCACCCAGCGCTGGTTGTCCGGATCGTAGGCGAACAGCTGATAGTCATCGCCGGGGTTCAGCGGTTCACGCGTCGGCAGTGTTATGGAGACCGGTTTGGAAAATTGGGTGCCCGCCGGACCGAATTGGGCGCCGCCCCAGAAAATCGGCACCGGGCCGGTGGGATACGGACCCGTTTCGGGATCCACGAAGGTTTTCACGGTGATGGCGACGTCCTCGGTCAGAGCATCGGCCGGGATGGTTACACCGGCGCCACCGGCATCGGTGACCGTCCCGCCGGCGGGACCGATGACCCCGTTGTTGCCGGACGGGGGCTCAACCGGATCGTCGCTGCCGCAGGTGGTCAAAACCAGAATGGAAATGATCAGAACCAGCAGAGCAAGCCAAGGATAATGTCGGAGAGAGGTGGTACGAGAACGGCGGTCCATCAGGTTCCCCCATCATTGCTGCGCCACATTGGAGTCCGGCGCAAATGAATCCTGAGGTCATCGTATTTTCAAGGCCATGTGGATCTTACCAATCCAGGGATATCATAACACAGTTATTTCCTGATGACGGTGATCTTTCCTCGCCGAATCTATCCAAAAATTGGGTCGAAATCGGTAGACCTCAGGCCGATGGCTGCGCCCTGACGGCAGAGGTATACTATATGGTATTGGAGGTGCACCTCGGAGTGCTTTGCAAGGGGGATAACCATGAACCGGAAAACGGCGCTTTTCTGTTGCGTCCTGTTGTTGCCTGGCCTGGCAATCTCACAATTCTCACACGCACAACCTGTCATTGCGGAACCCGAATGGACCTTGATTCGGACTATTGATTTCACCAACCCCATGGGGGCGCACTACAACGCCGTTGACGGCCTGATCTACGTGGGCCGGCGCGCAACCGGCTCCGATGGTCTGTACCGTATCGACCGATTGGGCTTTGCCACGAAGGTGGCCGGCGGAAGTGATCCCGCCGCCGTGGTCGTCCAACCTGACTCGGGCCATGTTTTCTTTTCCGAGGACTATGGAGGGGGCATCTTCCGCACCACCCTGGGAGGAAGCGGCAGGCTGACCTGGGTTTCCGGTTTCCACTCCGGCGATGATGACCCCCTCGGCATGGCCTTTGCCCCCACGGACTACACCGGCGGCGTCCTGTTACCAGGGGATGCTTTGGTCGTCGATCGAGGAAACAGCGGACTTGATGAGATCTGGGCATGGTCCCCCTTTGTCGCACAAGGCGAAACACAGCTGCACGCGGACAACGGTACACTGGTAGACGCCGTGGACATCGCCATCGACCAGACCAGCGTTCTGCTCGTCGACACCGGCGGATCAGGCACCGGGATCATATACGAAGTGAATGTCGACGGCTCACTGACCCCCTTTGCGACTTCCGATCCCATCGGCTATCCCGTGGGAATAACCTTCGATCCACTGAACGGCGACCTGCTGATCCTGGACCGCACCTTGAGCCGCGTAGTCAGGGTGAACCGCGCCAGCGGCCTGGTCAGTGATATTGTCACCGGCTTTTCGTCGACTCTCCTGTGGGCGGGCGTGGACATTTCCCCCGAGGGCCGGCTCCTGGTGGTCACGGATTACGGCGCCGACCAGATCTACCTCTTCGGCCGCTGTGACGCGACCGGACATCCGGAACTGGACTGCAACGGCAATGAAATCTATGACCTTTGTGAAATCATCCAAGGCGCCGTCGATGACTGCAACTTCAACGATGTGCCCGACGATTGCGATCTTTCCAGCGGCGCCAGCGACGACTGCAACCTCGACGGCCTCCCGGATGAATGTCCCATCTGCCCGCCCGTGGAGGTTGTTTTCATCATGGACACCTCCTCCTCCATGGACGACGAAGCTTCCGCCCTGTGCGGGAACATGGGCATGATCATCGCCCACCTGGAGGCTGCCGGGCTGGACGTTCAACCCCGACTGCTGGGCATCTGCAACCTGCCGGGAGGCGCCTACAGCTGTCTGGAGGATCATGTCATCAACCTGCTCGGGTCCGCCGTCCCCGGATCGCCGCCGCCGGGCCTGGAAACGCTTGGCGCCTGCCCCGGGGGATACGAGGTCTGCCAAGAGGACTGGGGTCTGGCCACTGCCGTGGTGGCGGGTCTCTACCCCTGGCTGCCGGACTCCTTGTCGATCCGCATGATCATTCCCCTGACCGACGAAGGGGCCTGGTGCGGGGACCCGGTCACCGCCAATGATCACAACGCGGTCGACCACGCCATCACCATCGCCCTGGAGAACAACGTCATCGTCTCCCCCGTCACCGGCAGCGGTTCCAGCAGCAGCGTCATCGCCCTGGCCCAGGCCATCGCCGACACCACGGGCGGAACCCAATTCAACTCATCCACGGCGACCATGGACATCGCCGAGGCCATCGTGGATCTCGTACTCGACGCCTGCGCCGCCTACACCGACTGCAACGACAACGGCGTGCTCGACGAGTGTGACATCGCGGCCGGCACCAGCCTCGACACCAACGGCAACGGCATCCCCGACGAGTGCGAGGTTGTATCGGCGGTCCACCTGCCCGGCCGGCAACCAGGCCTCCCGCACCTGGCCCAAAACTACCCGAATCCCTTCAATCCCCTGACCAGGATCTGTTTTGATCTATCCAAACCGCAAATGGTGGACCTGGCGGTGTTTACGATGAATGGACGGCGAGTGGCGACCCTGGTGTCAGGGATGATTCCGGCGGGCTCCCATGAGGCGGTCTGGTACGGCCGGAACGACAAGGGCCGCCGGGTCGGCTCCGGGACATACTTCTACCGTCTGAAGGTTGAATCCTTCATGGCGACCAAGAGGATGACGCTGTTGAAATGACCGTCCCGAATCAATCAACCGGTTCAGCGGTGGCATTCCGGCGGGCGCGCTCGATGAGCACATCGAAGGCCGGACCGTGAAGAATCTCGAGGTCGGTATCCTTGCTCATCCACTCCCACTCCCCATACCCGGCGTCGACCAATTCGCCGAGCCGATCCATGGCCTTGGCCTTGTCGCCTCGCAGCGCGCTGTTGCACACCAGATTATACAGGGACCCGAGCGTCCCCGGATGATCCGGGCCCAGCATGCGCGTATGGGATTCGAAGATCTCGAGGTGCAGCGCCTCAGCCTCGGCGAAGCGGCCCTTGCCAGAACACAGGAAGGCCAGATTGTTCATGGACCCGAGCGTCACCGGGTGGTCGGTGCCGAGTACCTGTCTTTGAATCTCGAGGGACTCGACGTACAAAGACTCCGCCTCGGCCAAGCGGCCCTGTTGATGGTACAGAACGGCCAGATTGCTCACGGACCGGAGCGTCGCCACGTGGTCGGCGCCGAGTATGCGCTCTTGGGCTTCAAGAGCCTCGACGTACAGGGGCTCGGCCTCGGCGAAGCGGCCCTCGCCGGCGTACTGGCGGGCCAGATTGTTCATGAACCCGAGCGTCGCCGGATGCTCAGCGCCGTATATGCGCCTTGCAATCTCGAGTGTCTCGACGTACAGCGACTCGGCCTCGGCATTACGGCCCTGCCATGAGTACAGGTTTGCCAGGTTGTTGATGGACGCGAGCGTCTCCGGGTGATCGGCGCCTAGCACTCGCTTTTGGATCTCGAGAGCCTCGACCAACAGTGGTTCGGCCTCGTCGTAGCGGCCCGTGTCAGTGTACAGGCCGGCCAGATTGTTCATGTACGAGAGCGTCCTCTTATCCTCAGGGCCGCGAACGCGTTTGTGGGCCTCGAGAGCCGCGACGGCCAGTACCTCGGATTCGGCGTAGCGACCCAGGTCGGAATACAAGTTGGCCAGATTGTTCATGGACGCGAGCGTCTGCGGGTCGTCGGCTCCGAGCACGCGCTTTTGGCCCTCAATGGTCTCGATCTGCAGCTTCTCGGCCTCGGCGTAGCGCCCCTGGTTGATGTACAGGATCGCCAGGATGTTCATGGAATGGAGCGTCTCCATGTTGTCGGTGCCGAGTTCACGCTTCCAGGTTGCGGTCGCCGCCTCGAGCGCAGGCTCTGCCTGGTCGTACAGACCCAGGGCCCAGTATGTCCTCCCGATCGTTCGCCGCAGACGGGCGTCTACCAGAGGCTGGTCGGCAAACTGATCCTCTACGGTATCCAGCGCACGCGCCAGGATCTCCTCATCAATTAATCGCAGAGCCACGTCCGTCGCGTTCAAACCTTCCAACGACTCCTCGAACGCGGCCACCGCCGCGGCGACCTCCGCCTCCGATTGCCCCTGGCTCCGCCGCACCGCCGCCATACGCTCACCCAGATCAGCCAGCAGACGTTTTCCAACTCCCTGCGTGTCCATCCCCAACAGCATCTCCGCCTGGAATTCCGCCACCGACTCCAGATCCGCCAGCGCCTGCTCCGCACGATCCCGCTGCGAAGCGATGCGATTGGCCTGCAACCCCATCGCCGCCCCGAAGCCGATCAGCGCCAGAACACCCACCACCGCGGCCGTCACGCCGAATCGGTGCCGCCGCGAAAACTTTTTTGCCCGGTACATCGCCGACGGCGGGCTTGCCAGAACCGGCTCTTCCGCGAGATACCGCCCGATGTCCGCCGCGATCTCCGACGGCGAACCGTAGCGCCGCACCCGATCCTTCTCCAGCGCCTTCATCACGATCCAGTCGAGATCCCCACGCAGCTGCCGTTGCAGTGTGGGCAGGGTCACCCCACGCCTTTTCGCCGACTCCGTCGACGCCTCTCCCAGCGTCGAAATCCGCGTCGACGGGCGCTTCGGCTCCTCCTCCCGGATCTTCCGGCGGATCCCCTCGATACCGGCTTGGCGCAGTTCCCTCGGGTCGAACGGAAGCACTCCCGAAAGCAGCTCGTACAGCATCACACCCAGCGAGTAGACGTCTGTCCGTGTGTCCACGTCCTCGCCCGTCAGGTCCGCCTGTTCCGGGCTCATGTATTCCGGCGTGCCGATCAGGATTCCCAGCTCCGTGAACAACGTCTTCTCGGTCAGCTTCTGCGCCGTCGCCTTGGCCACCCCGAAGTCGATGATCTTCGGCAGCCGCTTGCCGTCCTGCTCGGTCACCAGCACGTTCGACGGCTTGAGGTCCCGGTGGATGATCGCCTTCTGGTGCGCATGCTGGACGCCTGCGCATACCTCACGGAAAAGATCCAGCCGCTCACGGGTCGTCAGGCGATGACGGTCGCAGTACTCGGTGATGGGCACCCCCTTGACGTACTCCATCACGAAGTACGGGCCGCCCTGTGGCGTCGTGCCGGCCCCGAACACCTTGGCCACCGCCGGGTGGTCCATTATCGCCAGCGCCTGGCGCTCCGCCTCGAAACGGGCGATGACCGCCTTGGAATCCATCCCCAACTTGATGAGCTTCAGGGCGACCCGGCGTTTGATGGGGGTCTTCTGCTCGGCGAGGTAGACCTCCCCCATGCCGCCTTCGCCCAGGGATTCGAGCAGGTGGTAGGGACCGATCTGGCGATCCGAAGCTGGTTTGGAGGGGGTGGGCCGGGTCGCGGCGTCGTCACCGTTGTGGGCGTCGGGCATGGCGTGGTCGGAATCCCTACTTGTCATGGCAGCACCTTTATTTCGCAGACTGGAGTGATAGAAAAAACCCGGGCATTTCCTACCCGGCCGTCCATTTCAAAAACTTCAGCGCACCTGAATGATCCGGGTCCGGGCCACGTCCTGCCCGCAACTGCCGCGCACCAGATACACGCCGCTTGAGGCCCACCGACCGTGTCGATCCCGGCCGTCCCACACAAATTGGTGGGCGCCGGCGGTAAGCCAATCCCCCGTCACCAGTTCGCGCACCAGCCGGCCCTGCAGATCATACACCGCCAGGTTCAGATTACCATCGCGGGCCAGATCCACCCCGATGGCCGCCCGACCTGTCCCCAGGGGACCAGCCGCCCGCAACTTCAGCATGGTCGCCCCACCGGCACGGGGATCATCACCAAGCACCGCCGATACAGCAGACGTGATCACCACCGGTCCCGTGTCATGGCAAATCGTGACCACTCCGGTGATCTCATCGAAGTACCAGCCCGGTGTGCCCGTGGGCGGCGCCGCCAGCTCCGGCAAAACAGCGCCCGCGGCGAACACGGTACCCGGCGCTCCGGGCAGCTTGATCCGCTCGTTACCCCCGCCGCCCGCCGTCGCGTATTCCACAAACACCTCATCCAGCGGGTAGGCGACGCTGGTCAGGGCCTCATCGGCCGCCAGGATATGGCTTTCGTCGACGGGCGCCAGGTCCGGCTCCAGGGCCATGATCTCCAGGTAGTACTTCACCGTGTTGAAGTTCTGCTCGTACCAGCTATCCACGTTGAAGTACACGAGCATGTCGCGGATGGTCGTGAACATGCGCCCGTCGGCGGCGTCGCCCCGGTTGTTCTGCCCGTGGGAACAGACCGCGGCCATGGCCAGGGCCGTCTGCCGCCAGGTGTCGTCTTGGCGGGGGTCTCCGGCCAGGGCCTGATGCAGCAGCAGGGCCGTGCGGGCGTACTGCAGGCTGCTGGCGTAAGTGCCTTCGGGCCAGCCGAACCATTCCAGGGTGAAGGGTTCGTAGGGGAAATAGGGATGGTCGGCGCCCTGCTCGAGAAAGCGCGCGCTCAGCGAATCCAGCACCGTGATGGCCAGATCCTCCCAGCCGGCCGGGCGGCGAGCCACCAGTTCGACGATCATCTCATGGCCCGAGTAATGATCGCCCATGCCGGTCTGCTGTTCCGGTGTCTGGTCCTCGTAGAACGCTTCCCACCTCATGTACGACGCCGAGGTTGGTTCACACGGGTTGGCCAGCAGCCAGGTCCAGGCCCGGTCCCGCGTCTGGGCATGGACGGGGCTGCCGGTGCGCGCGGCCAGGTTGTCGAAGAAGCGCACGGCCGGCATCAGGTGGCTGGTGTAATCCTGGGTGACGGCGCCGTCCGCGGGCACGACGCGGAAGGGCCAGCGTCCGTCGTCGGCGACATCACCGGCCAGTTGGGTCGCCGCCAGGACATCGGCGATTTCCACCGCGCCGTTCAAGTAGGCCACTTCTCCGGTGATGTCGTACAGACGCAGCAACCTCAGACCAAACATGGCCGGCTTGTCGGTCATGATCGCCGGGCCGTCCCAGCCGCCGCCCATGACGGCGTCGGTCTGGGTGCTGTAGGGCAGGTTGCCGTAGAAATCGCTCGCAGGGGTGCGGTGTTCGAGGATCCAGTCGGCATATTGCCGGGCCCGGAGCAGGCCTTCGTCGTCACCGCTCCAGCGGCGCCAGTCCAGGAACGCGTCGATGGCCACGGCCGCCGTGTAGGCGGGATAGCTGACCAACAGATAGCCGGGATACCCGCTCAGATTGCCGTCCAGGTTGTTCCAGTCGTTGATGGCGTAGCTGTAGAAATACGGTGGGACGGAATACCCCGCGGGGTCGTCGTCGTTGGTGCGGATGCCGTTGCGGCCCACGTCCGAGACCAGAAAACCCACCACCTCGGCGACAACCTGGGCGTAGGGTTTTGCCGCGGGGATCTCGGCGCGGACGGCAGGCGGCAAGATTGTGGCCACGGCGCAAACGAAGGTCAGGATTCCCATGCAGACACGATATTGGGCACTGGGTAGCATTATGTTCACCAATGGGTTGCTGAGTGAAGGGGAGAGCATAACATAATTCCCCCCCGGAATGAGAGCAGGAAATCCTGCCGCCCGTCTCTCCACCCCAACCCCGCCGTAGCAACACATTTCTTTTCGAATCGGCCTTGGGGTCGTTGACACGACCAACCGTGTCCGATACGGTCGATTCAATGGCTTTTCCAGATACACGGACAAGATGATTCACGTTGGGCTCAAGCAGACAGGAGATGAGCGTGATAGGACACAAACACACGATCAGCGTAGTTCTGGCGGCAATCTTCACCTTCGGATCATTTGCGCTCGCCGGTGAACCGCTCCCGGAAGGCTGGATGGCCGGCAACACCAAGGATTATGACATCGGGGTGGACCGGGAGATCGTAAACGAGGGAAAAGCATCGGCCTACATCAGATCGAAGACGCCGACTCCCGAGAGCTTCGGTACCATCGTACAGAGTTTCAGCGCGGATGAATATGTGGGCAAGCGTGTCCGCATGTCGGCCTTCGTCAAAGCCGATAAGATTACGGAATGGGCGGGACTGTGGATGCGGGTCGACGGCGAGGGAAAAGAGAATCACTCGCTGAGTTTCGACAACATGCAGTCAAGGCCGATCAAGGGCACCCTGGACTGGAAGGAATACGAGATCGTCCTTGATGTTCCCGACCAGAGCAGGAGAATTACGTTCGGCATCCTGCTCAGTGGTCCCGGACAGGCGTGGCTCGATGATTTCATGTTCGAGGTCGTGACCGAGGACGTTCCCGTCACGGGTAAGGCAAATCATGTTCCTTCCGGGAAACCGGTTGGCCTGGGGTTCGAGAACTGAGTCCGTGGCTTTTCCGTGTATCGTGGTCACCGACAGGCGGTTGGTCGGGTTTCAGCGGCCGTAGCCCAAAGGCATCAGCGCCAGGGGTTCATGGTCCGCGTGAAGGTCCAGGACCTTCTGCACATCCCCGTCATCGAAGGCGCCTACGATCACGGTCGCCAGGCCACTGGCCGCAGCCTGCAGATACACGTTCTGGGCGACGTGTCCGACCTCCATGTATACGTAGGGGCGGGACCGTTTGCCGTACTTGCGGGCCGTGCGCTCGAAGACACCGGCGATGACCAGAACGGCCGGGGCATCCCTGACACATTCCTGCTTAAGGGCGGCCGAGAAAAGCGGCAGGCGCATATCGCCGCTCTTGACCAGAACCAGATCGTGCGGTCGGGGACGGTATTGGTACACGCCTGCCGGAAGGTCGGATACCTCGCCCACCACCAGATAAACCTCGAGCGGATAGAGTGCACCGGCTGAAGGCGCGGTTCTGTAGCCGGCCGGGTCGGTAATCCCCTGGGCGGACCAGAGAATCTGGGCCACATCTTCAAGTTTCAGGGGTCCAGGAGCATACTCCCGGATCGACCGGCGCTTCCACAACGCCTCTTCGACGGAGAGTTCTCCTTGGCGGCGGGGTTCGGGGAGTTGCACTTGCTGGGGGGAGGACCACCCCACACCCGTTTCACCGCCAGCCATGACCAGCAGGGGAAGAGCGAACAGGAACCTTCGCATGTTCGACCTCCGGTTAACTGTTGGGCGAGCAATTGCGTGAAATACCAATGTCTAAAAAAAGTCTTTCACTCGCCAATGTCGAAAACACCCCGGCGCCACCCGCACAAGGTCGTCTCCCCCGTCCCGTAACTCTTCGCGCGTCCCGATCACCAGATACCCTCCCACGGCCAGGCTCTTCAGCAACCGTTCCAATACCTGGCTCTGCATGTTCTTATCGAAATACGTGAACGCCATATTACGGCACAGAATGAGGTGGAACATTCCCAGCGGAGGAACGGCCCGCACGTCGTGAATCTGGAACTCCACCCGCGTGCGATGTTCCGACCGCAACGAGTAGACACCCGCCGCCAATGTGAATGCGCCCTCCCTCCACTCCGCCGGCAACTCCCGCAACGCACTCGGCGGATAGCATGCCCGGCGCGCCCGCTCGAGTTGCACCGCGTCCGTGTCCGTGGCAAGGATCCGCAGTCGATGTTCCGGCAACTCCGCCGCCAACTCGCGATTCCACATGATCGCCAACGAATACGGCTCTTCGCCCCCCGCGCAGCCGGCGCACCAACAGCGCAACTCGGATTCGTCGAAGCTGCGTGCCAAGTCGGGTAGGACCACCTCCTGCAACGTCTTGAACAATGCATGATCGCGGTAGAATCGGGATATGCTCACACGACACAGCCCATCCAGGACCGCCCACTCGTCAGCATGCTGTTCAAGGTAGGCGCGGTACCCGGTGGTGCTGCAAAGGCCCAGCTCATCCATGCGGCGCTGGATGCGCTTGCACACCTGCTTGCGAACTTTGCGGAAGCCGGGCCAGCGCATGTCGAGATGCGGCAGAGCCCATTGCAGAAAATCGATGCCGTCGCTGTCTCTCACTATCAATCCGCTCCCGATTCGAGGCGGTGGTCGACTCCTCAGTTGTACCTTTGCTGACTTGTAGGACGATGGGTCAGTCGTGTATCGACAACCAATCCAAGATCGCAGGATTCGCAATATCTGCGTCATCTTCATGAGGCCAATGCGAATCGCCATCAACCGGCAAGAGCGACCACTTGAATGACTCGGCAAGCTCGCCATTGCGTGCGCCATTTCTGGAACGCTGGCTGTAAACGTAGAGCGTCGGCAACTTGACACGGTCGATCACCTGGGGCAACAGCGCCATGGAACGGATGACATCGTCCACAACCACGCGGAAGTAGTCCGGTCCCGCTCTTCTCAGCGCCCGCAAGTAGCGTTCGCTTGATCGGTGGGAAGTAGGGTGGTCTTGCAGGTACGACAGTAGGGCAGAGTACCCGCTATCGCCCTCCGGCGCGTCGTGAAGCTCCTGGAAAAAATCTCGATCGCCACTGCCGAGAGTTCCCTCGATCAGCACCAACGACGCCGGCGTGATACTTGATTCCGAAGCAAGAAAAAGGCAAAACAAGCCCCCGAGGGAATGCCCGACGAGGTGCACATTGCAATCCGTGGGGTCCGCGTCTCTCAACATGGCCGCCAAAAAGTCCACCGTCCGCGAAACATAGGCCGGAGGCAGCCCTGCGCCCACTTCTCCGGGTATCGCGACAGAACGACATTTCCATCCTCGCGCGGATGCCATCTTGGCCATAGGTTCGAAGGTCGCCGGTTCGTCACCGAAGCCGTGAACCATAAAGATCAAACCACTCATGGATTGCCCTACCTTAAAGTCTTCGCTCAGTCGGAACCCGAGGCGATCTGATGCCTGAGTTCACGGATCGCTTCGGTCAGGACGGGATTGTCCTCGACGCCAAGGGGGGGCGGCAGTCGTACGAGCAAATCTCTTCTCCTCCGGCGCAACCGATGGACCAGCGCAAGTTCCTTCCCCCCACCAACCGTCACTGCCGATAGAAGTACGGCTGCGGCGCTTGGCAGCAAAGAGATAATTCCGAGTGATACCGCGAAAAAGCCGGCAATTCCAAGCGACAAAGTGGACGTGTGGGACACGAAATCGCACACCTTCTCGGCACGAATCAGACGTTCATTCAAACATTTCTCCAGCTTCAGAGCCTCGGTAAAGGCTGCCCGCACCTCCCCCGCTGCCTCAACCAGTTTCTGCAGATGATGGAGTCGATCCGGGTTTTCGCCGAGGACGGTCTTGCAAGCGTCGGTGACCAGAGAGTGGTATTCCCGCCTGAATTGCCTGAATGCGCCCTCGCGCCTGAGTTCCAGTATA
>CBDURF010000027.1:0-27467 GCA_965369705.1 uncultured bacterium | reverse complement strand
CTCCACGCCCAACCGGTCCATGACCTTGATGATCCTGTCGGGGCTGAACAACCGCATGAGGTCGTCCTCCAAGGACAGGAAGAAGATCGCCTGCCCGGGATCGCCTTGGCGTCCGGCGCGGCCGCGAAGCTGGCGGTCGATTCGCCGGCTCTCGTGCCGCTCGGTGCCGATGATCTGCAGGCCGGCGGCCTGCCCCTCGTACAACTGGGGATCGAGCTCCATCTCGGGCCACTTCTCGGGCAAGGCCATGATTTCCGGCGCAAGCTTGATGTCGGTGCCGCGCCCGGCCATGTTGGTGGCGATGGTGACCGCCCCCACCCGGCCGGCTTCGGCCACGATTTCCGCCTCCGCCTTGTGTTGTTTCGCGTTCAGCACGTTGTGATTGATGCCGCGCAGTTTCAGCAGCCGGCTCAGCAACTCACTGACTTCGACGGTCGTGGTTCCCACCAGCACCGGCAGGCCGAGGGTGTGCATGCGGGTCACTTCTTCCACGATCGCCTTGTACTTTTCCTTCTTGGACCTGTAGATCACATCGTCGAGATCGACCCGGGCGATAGGCCGGTTGGTGGGGATCACAACCACGTCCAGGTTGTAGATGCCGTTGAATTCCCCCTCTTCCGTCTCGGCTGTGCCCGTCATGCCCGAAAGGGTTTCGTACTTGCGGAAGAAGTTCTGCACCGTGACCGTGGCCAAGGTTTGGGTTTCCTTCTGGACGGTCACGTTCTCCTTGGCTTCGAGCGCCTGGTGCAGCCCCTCGCTGAACCGGCGACCAGGCTGCAGGCGCCCGGTGAAGGTGTCCACGATGACGACCTTCCCCTCCTGCATGACGTACTCGACGTCCTTTTCGTACAACGAATAGGCACGAAGCAACTGGTCGACGTTGCTGATCCTTTCGTTCTTGAGGGCGTAATCCTTCTCCACGACGGCCAGTAGTTCCGCCTTCCGAGCTGGATCGAGGGAGTCGTCCTCCTGGATCTCCCCGGCGACCACGGCCAGGTCCGGCATCACGAAGAAGTCCGGTTCGTCGCCTGCGAAGATCTCGCGGCCCTTTTCCGTCAGGTCGACGTGGTGGTTCTTTTCCTCGACGACGTAGAGCAGGTCGGCGTCCGCTTCCCACATGGCCTTGTCGCGCATGAAGGCTTCTTCGGTGTGCTGCACCGTCTCCAGGACGCCGGGAATCTGAGCCAGCTTACGGTAGCGGGGATTCTTGGGCGCACCGCGGCTGATACGCAGCAGTTTGAGGGCCGTCTCGTCGTCGATGTCGACATCATCACCCTGCAGGGCGGGCCTCATGACCCGTTCCACGTCGCTCAGCCAGTTGTTGACGATCTTGAGCTGCCGGCGGACCACGTTGTTCACGCGAGGATTGAGTTCGGTGAACTGATGGGTGGATTTGTCGACCGCTCCACTGATGATCAGGGGAGTGCGCGCTTCGTCGATGAGAACGGAGTCCACCTCGTCGACGATGGCGAAATGGAAATCGCGATGCACCAGGTGGTCGGCATGGACGACCATGTTGTCGCGCAGGTAGTCGAATCCGAACTCGTTGTTGGTACCGTAGGTGATGTCGCAATTGTAGGCTTCGGAGCGTTCCTCGGGAGTCATCTGACCGAGGACGTACCCCACGCGGCAGCCCAGGAATTCCAGGACTCCGCCCATCCACTGGGCGTCGCGTTTGGCCAGGTAGTCGTTGACGGTAACCAGATGGGCCCCACGGCCGGGAATGGAATGCAGGTAGAGGGGAAAAATGGCCACCAGGGTCTTGCCCTCTCCCGTAGCCATTTCCGCGATCTTGCCCTGATGCAGGACGATACCGCCCATGAGCTGCACGTCGTAGGGAACCATGTCCCAGACCTGGTCCTGGCCCCAGACGACCCAGGAGGCCTTCCGCTCGACCAAACGGCGGCAGGCCTCCCAAACGACCCCGTAGGCATCGACCAGCAGGTCGTCCAGCGACTCGCCGTCTTCATGACGGTGGACGAATTCGTCGCGCTTGGCCCGGAGATCCTCGTCGCTCAGGGAGCGGAAATGATCCCGGTTCTCCTTGATCAGGTCCACCGTCGGCTGCAAGCGTGCGACATCCTTGTTCTGCTTGCTGAAAATTTTCGTGATTAAGCCTTTGAGGCCCGTGGCCATGGCCATGCTCCATTCGTGAAATTCCGCGCCAGGCAGTTATTCCGGAGATTCGGCGCGAATGATCCAATCGTAAATTTCCCGGTCGATCAAGACCTTTTCAACGTAGTGCCGGGTTTCGGGATAACCGATCCAGGCCAGGTAGATGTCCCGCTCGGGCGACCCGCCCAGCTGTCGCTCCCAGCGCGAGGCTGCCTGGGGGCCGGCATTGTAGGCGGCAATAGCCTGGTAGGGATTGCCTTGGTAGCGCCGGCTGTTCTCCCGTAGCAGGGCGTCTCCGCGGCGGATGGAAACCCCGGGATTTCTCCAGTTGGCCTCGCCGGGCAGGGCGCCGCGCTCCTCGTAATGGAAGGGCATGATCTGCATCCAGCCAAGGGCGCCGGCCCGCGACCGGACCGAAGGTTCGAACAGGGACTCATTGCGGGCTACGGCCAACAGGAGCGCCGGATCGCTGCCGGCTGTCGTGATGGCGGCATGGATGGCGCCTGGTTCCGGAAGAGGGTAAAGGAAACGTCTTTTTTCCTCGGGAGTCAAACCCCGTCCTTCGAGTTCGGTCGCCACCGCGAGGATTCCCCGCATATCCCCCAGGGCCAGGGCGAAGCCCAGCAGGGCATGTCGGTCCAGCTCGCTGCCGCGCAGCAAAGGCAGCACCACTGGCACGACCGAGGGCTCCGGCGGCGTTTTCCCTGCGCAGGCCCGTCCGACGTCGTGATCGAAGGCCTGAGCGAGCATCCGATCGAACACCGGGCTTTTGCCGAGACGGTGGGCGATGATCCCCAGGGCCGCGGACTCGATCCGCACGGGGTCCGTCTCCTCACGCATGGCCAACAGGGCATCGCGATATATAATGGCCCTTTCCCGTTTGGCGCCCCGGACCGGTTCCGGATTCGCCAGAGTTATCCCCCAGCTGGCCCACAGTCGCCAGAGGGAATGGCCGGCGGCCCGGCGGAACTGCTCGTGGCGGATTCCGTCCACCGGTCCGAGGTTCTCCGCCTGGCCTGTCTCCACCCGCGCCCTGGCCTGGTCAGGGAGCCCCTCACCGGGGGAAAGTGGGTTGGCCGTTCCTGGATCGAGATGTCCGGTCCAGTGACCGGTTTCCCGGACGAAGGCCTCCCGGTCCTCTCCCTTGAAATGCAGCAGACCGAGGTCCCTCAGCCGCCGGGCGGTGTCCTGATCATCCTGAGCCAGGGCCAGGACCAAGGCCTGTTCGTTCCATTGGCGCAGCCGGCGGCGGGTAGACCGGTGCCCATGTCCCCGAGCCGCCAGTTGCAGGGCCTGATCCAGATCGTTCATCCCCTGCTCCCATTGCCCCTTCAAGAGCCGCAGTTCCGAAGCCCGGCGCCAGGTATCCATGCGCCAGCCGGGCCGGATGTCCGGGCGGGCCGCCAACTGTTCATAGGTGGCGGGATCACCTCCCGACTGCAGGCGGCGGCCTCTGATCCAAAGACCCTGGAGGGAATTGTCCGCCGGTGGTGCAGGAAACATCAGGAAATGGGCGTCGCGTTCCGACCCCTTGAACATGACGGCCCCGAGCCCGGCCTTGAAGTCAGCGGAAAATGCGGACCCGTACAAGTCGCCCGGCGTCAACCATGTCCTGGAGATGCCCGCCAGACGCCTCCCCCACTTTTCCGTCGCCATGACGGAGGGCAAGGACTCAACGCCGGTGTTCCGGCAGTGGGCCATCCACAGGGCCCAGGCATTGCCCGCGTCGTAGGAGCCCAGGGCAAGCATGGTGGGCCAGGAAGTTCCCGTGGCCACGGGCTTGTTGCCGGCCAGCCGAAAGAGCAGCTTTGCCCGCAGATCCCAGACGAAGATCTCCCGATCGGAAAGACCCAGATCCCGGCCCCTGTCCCGCAACCTGATGGCCAGGGCGGCGGCCTGCATGACGCGGCCCGCCGCCAGGTGTTCGAAAACGGCCCGGGTCGACCGTGCAGCCGGCAGCGGGTCGGAATCCTGGTCCCAGGTACCCTGGACAGTCCCTGTTTCGAGCTGGTTGACCATCCTTTCCATTCGGCCCAGCCATGCGGTCAAAGCGGATTCATCCAGATGCCGTTGCAGCAGGCGGCGCGTGAGGAAGGAATCGGCGTCGGTTCCCCGGGCGGACAGCACGAGGCGAGCGGCCGAGGTCCAGACGGTATCGACCCGCGCGGGTTCCAGGAGGTCTGCGGGAAATCCACGCTCCAGTTCGATGTCCGATGGATCGTGATAGGTCCCGACCTGGAATCTTTCGAGGAAGGGATCGAAAATGGGTCCGGACCAGGCCGTGTCGGCGAGGAGCGAAAGACCCGTCAGACAGAGCAGGATTGTTCGAATCAATGTAGAAGCACCACCTTGCGCATGACTGCCGGTCCGGATCCTTCCAGCCGGATAATATAGGTACCTGAGGCGGCCTGCCCGCCACGGGAATCCCTGCCGTCCCATTCCAGGAGATGGCTGCCCGCACCCAGGGTTCTTTCCAGGACTCGCCGACCTCTGAGATCAAAAATTCCCAGGCTCCCCCGGACTCCCATGGGGATTCCGACCAGGATCCGGACGGTATCATGGGCGGGGTTGGGCCAGGGCAGACTCAGAGTAACGGGCTGGCCGTCTCCCCCGTCAGGAAAGACGACAACCTCCCGGGTAGTCACCCTTCCCTTGTCGATGAAGCCCACGACCCGTATCTCGTGACGCCGGCGGGGCGAGCCATCCAGATACGGGTAGACCCGGTCCGCTGGGAGAAGATAAAGGGATTCTCCCGGCGTGGCCGAAAATAATTCGTCGGCGATGTCCCGCCACGGCGCATCCGGACCTTCCCGGTGCTGGATGATGAAGCGTTGAGGGATTCCGCTTTCCCAGGGCCAGGACCAGGTCAAGCCATTTCCCGAACCGGCTTCCCAAGCGCCTTCGAAGACCGCCGCGGCAGGATCGGAGGTGATGGGATCAAAAGCCGCCACGTACCACCCCCTGTAACGCCACAGGGAATTGCTGCCGAAGGCAAGCCGCAAGCGCCAGGGTCCGGGTGAATCCTCCGGAACGGGGATGATGTCCGTGCGCCACAAGGGGATACCCTCTTCATCCTCGAGTTCTTCCTGAACCAAGGCCCCCCGGCCGTGAAGCACATTCAACGCCCGGTCCGAAATCCGTCCGCGCCAACCGGCCAGCGGTTCGGCGGGAATTTCCCTGCCCGTTGGATCGACCCAGACGGTCACGCCGCCGTCCATGGCGACTCCCGCGGTCAGGTATTCCACCTCAATGGCGTGTATGAGCCTCACGGCGCGAACATCGGGCCCAAGTTCACCCGAAGTAAGGGTGGTGAAGCCCGAATTCTGGTAGGTGACCGCTGGCCAGGCCCCGGAATCGGCATAGTCGGAGCCTGTGCAGGCCAGGACCGGGGTCTGGTCGGCCGTCAACCAGGGCGCGGTGTCCCAGCGGTGCCAGATTGTGCGGACATCACCGGGGGCGGAGATCGACCATTCGTCCAGCCAATCGCCCCCGAAATCTAGAACACCCCCGTTGTCCTTCCAGAACCAGTTTCGAGTGTCGGACGCAGTCCCGCCGTCATGCTGGAAATCATAGGTGAATCCGGTGTGAGCGTCAGACGGGACGGAGGGGGCGGGAACCCAGACCACCGGATCGACCGGCCTCCAGTTGCCCTGACCGTCAGCCACCATATCAACAGCGATGGAAAGCCGTCCCCCTGGGAAAGATCCCCAGGTAGGAGCGCTGCTGACGGTTACCAGACAGCGAAGATTGGTAAAAGGGGTCCCGGAGGACCAGGCCACGAGATCCATGAGAACATCGGGTTGGCCCTGAAAGCCGACGGAAAATTCGAGTTTCTGGTCGGGCCACACGATGGTCTGATAGGAAACACCTCCGGGCACGGGCGTGATTCCGGTCAGGCTGACACCCGAATAGGCCTGATAACCCTGGCTGGAAGGAATGGTGGCCGGGCCGAAATCGAACTTTTCCAAGGGACCCGGAAAAAGATCCTCCGCCCGGCCGGGGTCCTCGCCCCGACGAAGTTTCAGGTCGCCATCGGCCTCCACCAGGGATGCTCTCAGGTGCCAGATGTCGACGCCGTCGACGGCATGCTGGCCTTCGGGGAGTGTTTCATCGATGTGGTAGATCAAAAGGTGGTCGCCGGGAATGTCCGCGTCGAAAGGGAAGGCGGCGGCGGGGTCCCTGGTCTCCAGGAGAAAAAATTCCGGGCCATCCTCTCCCCTGGTCCACAGGCGGTCGACTCGGCCGGAGACGAGGCCGGACATGAGCGTGTCGGGGCCGCCCAGGCCATTGCCGAGATTGCGGGCGCGGTACCAACCCAGCTGGAGACAGGAATAGGCGTCCGGCAAGGCCGCCCCGAAACCGTTTCCCGTACCCCAGGCTCCCGACGCCATGAGGCTGAACCGTCCCAGACCACCCAGGGATCTCACTTCGCTTCCCCCGGTGGGACGCAGGCCCGGGTCGTAGCGATCCTCCAGACCCAGCAGGTGGCCTGTTTCGTGGGCCCAGATGCCCGGCCCGCTGTGCAGGCTCGCCACGGCGTAGAAGGTGGCGCTGACACCTTGGGAAATGACGGGTTCGGCAAGGAAAAACTGGAGAGCCTGGACCAAGCCCTCTTCGGCATCGTTTTCCTGTCCGACCCCGGCATGGAGAATGAGGACGCCGTCCACTTCACCGTCGTCATCGTCGGTACCAGCCATGCGGTCCGGTCCCTCCATGTCCAGGCGCCGGAATTCCAAGCCCAGATCCCTCACGGCAAGCAGGGACTCGGTGGCCAGGGCGCGGGTTCGGGTGAAACCGTTCAAATCGACATCGGAATAATCACGCCGCGTGCCGGGCAGATGGATCAGGGGCGTCTGGGTAATGCGCAGATCCAGTCGGCCACGTGAAGCGACGGAAAAATAGCGTTTCAGGGATTCCCCGGTTCCGGACGTGAGGCGATCGCCAAGGGAGGATCCGTTCCACGAGTCGGGCAGACGGGCGTCGGCGAAATCGACGGGAATGACCAGCAGGCCGAACAGGGCCGGCTCATCCGACTTCTCCTGGGCCAGTGTGATCGCCCGCATGGAGGCTCGCCGCTGGGCGCGCATCTCCCTGAGGGCTTCGGTGTCGGCGGCTCTCGCACCCGGGCCGAACACGGCGCCGGCAGACAAAAGAACACACAGGCAGAGGAACATCCTCGCCGACTGGGGGAACCGGATATGCATTGAATCAATCAACATGGGCCTTGAGAACCAGCCCGGCCGGGAGGAGTTCCCGACCGGGCCGCCGTCATGAATATAGGGTATTTCCTCAATGATTGAAATGCCGCCGGTTCGTCAGGATCAGCGTGATGCCGAGTTTCCCGGCGGCCTCCGCCACTTCGTCGTCGCGGATCGATCCGCCCGGCGCGATAACGGCGCGAGCCCCGGCGGCGGCCAGTTTCTCGATACCGTCAGGAAAGGGGAAAAACCCGTCGGAACCGGCAACGCAACCCTGAAGATCAAGACCCTGGTTGCCGGCCTTCAGAACCGCCAGTTCCGTCGAGTCCACCCGGCTCATCTGTCCGAAGCCCATGCCCAGGGTGGCGGTCATGTTCCCCAGAACAATGGCGTTGCTCTTCCCGTGCTTGCAGACCTTCCAGACCATTTCCAAGGCGGTGCGGGTGGCTGCGTCCGGTTCTTCACCGGCCGCGACGTTCCACTCGTCAAGCTCCGGAAAACCCTCATCCTCACCCTGTGTGAGAACCAACTCACCCCAGGCGCGGGTGCGGTTTCGCGTGCCGGCCAGAAAGCGGTCCAGGTCCATGGTGAGAACACGAACGTTTTTCTTCCTGGTCAGTCGGGCCAGCGCCTCCGGTGTGAATTCGGGCGCCACGATTATTTCGAGGAAACGCTTGGCGAGAACCTCGGCGGCCTCCTCGTCGACGGCGGCGTTGAAGGCGAAAACCCCGCCGAAAGCCGAAACGGGGTCGCATTTGAGTGCCCGCTCCAGACCGGTCAAACCCTTGCCCAGCCCAAACCCGCAGGGGTTGGTGTGCTTCAGGATGCCGCAGCAGGGTTCATCGAAATCCCCCACCAATTTCACCGCTGCCACCAGATCGACGATGTTGTTGTAGGAAAGTTCCTTGCCGCCGTGCTGGGTCAGCCCGATACCCGCCAGGGGCGGTTGGCCATCAGGTGCGGCCGGAAGGTGCAGGGAGGCCGACTGGTGGGGGTTTTCCCCGTACCGCAGGGGAATTTCCCCTGCGCCTTCGAACCAACCTGCGATGGCGTCGTTGTATCGTTCGACCAGACGGAAGGTCAAGCCGGCCATCCGACGCCGGAAGCCGAGGCTGGTTTCACCCTCGCCGGCCGTCAGTTCGGTGATGAGTTCGTCGTA
This sequence comes from uncultured bacterium, assembly GCA_965369705.1. Lineage (GTDB taxonomy): Bacteria > Krumholzibacteriota > Krumholzibacteriia > LZORAL124-64-63 > LZORAL124-64-63 > JAGLCY01. The sequence continues at coordinate 18,995 of CBDURF010000027.1, read as the reverse complement.
GTGGATCGGATCACTGACCACGGTGACACGAGCAAAATTCTTGGCGGCCGCTCGCAGGAGGGTCGGTCCCCCGATGTCGATCTTCTCCACCATCTCGGCTTCTCCGACGCCAGCGGCCACGGCTTCCCGAAACTGATAAAGATTCACAACGACCAGGTCGATGGGGCCGATGCCCAACTCCGTGGTCTCGGCGAAACTCTCACGGGAAGGACCCAGGATTCCGCCGTGGATCACCGGGTGAAGGGTTTTCACCCGGCCGCCGAATATTTCCGGGTACCCGGTCAGTTCATTGACGCCGGTGACGGGAATGTCCTTTCCCCTCAGATACCGAGCCGTGCCTCCGGAGGCGATGAGTTCATAACCAAAGGAGTGCAGCAGCTTCCCTATTTCGTCCAGCCGCGTCTTGTCCGTTACGCTCAACAGTGCCCGGCGCCGGTTTTCTAAAGGTTGGTTTGCCATTTGGCGGCCTCCGCTGGAAACAGGATTTCGAGGACTTCGTGATAACGCCGGGATGTCCGCTCCAGAATTGCGGGGGGCAAGGCGGGCGGCGGAGGGTTGTGATCCCAGTCGAGAGTCTCGAGATGGTTGCGCAGGATCTGCTTGTCCCAACTGGGCGGCTCATGGCCGGGACGGTATTCGGCGGCGGGCCAGAAGCGGCTGGAGTCCGGGGTCAACACCTCGTCGATCAGGGTCAATTCCCCGTCGATCAAGCCGAATTCGAATTTGGTGTCGGCCAAGATGACCCCGCGGGGCAGTGCATGGGCCGCACCCCCGGAGTACAGTTTCAGTGAGATTTCCCGCAGGAGAGCGGCCTGATCCTCCCCGATCATGTCCACCACCGTTTCATAGGGAATATTCTCGTCATGCCCTTCGTCTTCCTTGGTGGACGGCGTGAAGATGGCCTCCGGGAGCCGGTCGGCCAGTTGCAGCCCCTCGGGCAGATGATGCCCGCAGATGGTGCCGTCGTTGAGGTAGGACTTCCAGCCGGAGCCTGCGATGTAACCCCGCACCACGCATTCCACGGGGAACCGTTCCGCCTTGCGGACCAGGACCGAGCGGCCGGCCAGAGCATCGGCGTGCGTGTCGAAAGGTGCGGGAAACTCCGACGCGTCGGCGGTAATCAGGTGATTGGGCACCACATCGGCGAAGTGGTCGAACCAGGCCAGGCTCATCACGTTGAGGACGACGCCCCGGGCGGGCACCACGTCATTCATGATCACGTCGAAAGCGGAGATGCGGTCAGTGGTCACGATCAGGTAACGATCACCCAGATCGAACATGTCCCGAACCTTGCCCTCGTAATCGGGTTCAAGGCCGAGATCCCTGGTACTGCGTAATGTTGCCACGGGGACTCCCTCGGGGTTGGACCGGACCCGGGGGAACTCCCCGGCGGGATGATGGGAAAACATTTTCAGGGGACGCAGGCGGCATTTTAGGCAGCCGGCTCGGAGGTGTCAAGGAAGGCCGATTCTTTGTGGACCCGTCACCATGGTGCGCCAGGTGAGATCGCCATCCCGGTCCCATTCCAGGAAGATGGTGCCCTGCAGATCAGTCCGGGCGATTTCCACCGTATCACCCCCTACGACGTAAGGGCCATGGCTGGGGTGCCCGTACCGGTTGCCGACTCCGCAACTGACAAGGATGATCGAAGGATCGAACCTGTCCATCAGTTCCCGGGAGCCGGAAGTGTTGCTGCCGTGATGGCCGGCTTTCCAGACCTGAACATCCCGGGGCGCGTTTCCCGAGACGAGCATCAGACGCTCTCCCTCCAGTTCCAGATCCCCGTTCCAGACGGCCACATCATGTCCCGCGCGCCGCAGGACGACCACGAGCGAACGATCATTTTCTCCCCAATCATCCGGCAAGGGGCCCGGAGGGAAAACCACGGCGACCTCCCATTCCCGCCATCGGTGAAGCACGCGGCCCGCCTGGGGACGAATGATGTGCGTGGTATCGACGGCGCCCATCAGCGAACGTCCGGCCCGACCCGAAACATACCAGCGATCAACCCGGATCGCGCTGGCCAGGGCGACGGCTCCTCCGGTGTGGTCCAGGTGACCATGCGTCAACACCACGGCGTCGATGCGGGTGCATCCGTTCCTTTGCAGGAAAGGGAGAACCGTTCTGGGCAGGGGGCCGTCCCGCCCGGAACCGCCGAAACCGTACCGTCCGGCGGTGTCGATCAAAAGGGACCAACCGTCGGGAAAAACAAGGAATGCGCAATCCCCCTGTCCGACATCAAACTGCCAGGCAGTCACCCGGGCCGGTGACCGCAGATTCCAGGCGAGGGGACCGAAAACGCTCAGGCCCACTCCGATGACGGTAAGGATCGCGAGCAGGGTCCGGCGGCCCGACAGGTTCCCGCCGCGGTGCAGGTGGAGAACCAGAATGGCCGTCGCCGACATTGCGGCCCAGATGATCAGGCGGCCTACCCCGGGAGTAGGCAGCCCGATCGGGAAACCAGCCGAGGCGTTCGAAACGAAACCGGCCAGACCGGCCATGGAACGGAACAGGAACCAGGCCAGGGAAGCGATAGCCTCCTCGCCGGCGGGCCAGATATTTCCCAGCACCAGGGACAGGACCACGCACCACACGGCCAGGCCGAACAGGGGTACGGCCACCAGGTTGGCCAGAGGGGAAAGCATGCTGATCCGCCCGAAGGCTCCGGCCACCAGCGGCAGGGTGAACCACTGAGCCGCCCCGCTGACGGCCAGTCCGGTGTACACCGGGCCCAAGATCCTGTGGGTGGAAAACTTCAAGCCGTTGGTGAGGGAACTGACCGCCAGGATCCCTCCGGCGGCCAGGTAGGATAATTTCAGACCCGTGTCCAGATTCTGGACCGGATCCCATATTGTCCCGGCCCAGAACAGCAGTCCGATCAATCGCAACGGTTGGACGGGTTTTCCGAGGGCCCCGGCCAGAAGAGCGAGAAAACCCAGGGATGCCGCTCTGACTACCGATCCCGGCATGCCCGTGAGCAGAACATAGGTGGGTAGCAGCACCAGAAGGGGACCAACCCGCAGCCAGGGAGAAAATCCTCCCAGCTGCGCCGGCAGTAGGATGATGCCCAACAGGATACCCACATGCAGCCCGCTGACCGCGAAGAGGTGGGCCAGGCCGAGGTCTGCAAAGGGACGGCTGGCTCGTCGACTGTCCGCATTCCGGATACCCAACAGGACGGCGGCGGCCATCCCGGCCTCCGCTTCGGGTTGTTGCCGGTTGATCCGGGCGACCAGTCCTTTCCGCAGGGGGCTGAAGACCTTGCGGCCCATCCGGGCTACCGAGTCCTCGATCGGAATGTATTTCCACTCGGCAAATCTTCCTTGCCAGGACAGACCGCGGCCCGCCAGGAACAGGCGGAAATCGAAGGCGCCAGGCAGCGGAGCGGAAGGTGGCGGGACCAGGTCTAGCGAACCCATGATCAGGGAGCCGGGATGGGGCGGATCGCCCTTGGCCCCAACCATGACTCCCTGCCCGGGACAAGGTTCCAGCTTTCCTATCCCTGCCTCTCCGTGACCGAGACGAACGATGCGGGCGGGGGATCGCCAACGATTCTGCGCGGCGGAGGAAGGCCAACCGGTGATACGCAGGATGGCGGGACCCTTCCAGACCAGCGGTACGGCCACGGCATCCGGGCGGTCGGCCACGGCGGTGCGTCTCGATCGCCGAGGGCCCGCTTCCAGGGCGCCGGCCGCGTAACCACCCGCCAGGACCCCGAACCAGACCGGCAGGATACCGGCCCCGGGAACGGCTGCGAAGAGGACCGGTAGCACGGCCGTAACCCGGGCCACGGTCCCGGCCGGTCCTGATGGCCGACCCAGGACCTCATGTGGAAACGGCAAGGGCAGTCTTCCTCCCAAGCCGAATCCCGCCAGGTAGACCACCGCCCAAGCCAGGGGCCAGTTGCGAACGGTTTCCTGCAGGGAGCGCCTGAAAAGACCGGTCAGTCTCCGGTGTCGGTCGGCAGGAGTTGGAGATGATCCCCGTCGCTGCTCCAGAAGTGACATCGATTGCGGCCCAGATCCTTGGAGATGAAGAGCATGGCATCCGCCTTGCGGTACAGTTCAAAGGGATCCGCGCCGGCGGCCGGGAAGGTGACGGCCCCATAGGAGAAAGTAACCGTGATGTCGATGGTGTCCCCGGCGGCGGACATGCTGGTGCGGAACTTCGAATCCAGCAGCCGGCCCATGACCTCCTGGGCGGCCTCTTGGGAAGTGTCCGGCAGGATCAGGGCGAATTCTTCGCCTCCAATCCGGCAGATATGATCGATACGGCGCAACTCTTCCTGCAGACGACGTGCCACCATGCGCAGTGTAGTGTCACCGGCCTGGTGACCGTAGGTGTCATTGATCGCCTTGAATTTGTCCAAATCGGCGATGACGAGGGTCAGGGGTACTTCGGATCGTCTTGCCCTTTCCAGTTCGAGGGTGAACTGGCTGTCGAAGAAGGTCCGGTTGTAGACTCCGGTAAGACCGTCCACGTGGATACGCTGGTTGACCTCCCGCTGATGCCGCCAACGGCGGGTGACGAACCGGGAAAGACGTTCACCCAGCCGCAACAAAGAATCCCGGCCCAGGTCGCTTTGGGCCAACAGGAAAAGCAGACCGGATTCCTGGGCTGAAGAAGAGGACTCCCCGCTTTTTCCGGGCTCCCATAACGGGACGGCCACGGCGCCGCGGAGGGGACGGCTCTCAAGACCCGGGGACGCCTCCTCACGAGCGGCCACCAGTCTTCGGATATGTCCCGGCATTTCTTCAGAGTTGGGAATCCAGACCGAATGTCCCGGGGTCCGCACGGACAGCCATCCGCCGGCGGCTTCATCCGGCCCGATGGTGAACAACTGATCCTGGTCGTCGGGTACGGTTTCATTGCCGTGCAACAAAATGAAAATGGGAAACTGAGGCATGAACCGTTCCAACAGACGGAGAATACTGGCCAGGATGACGGCCTTTTCCCCCGACCGGGGATCGCCGATTTCCAGGTCCTGGGCATGTTCCATGGCCCCGAGAATTCCCGTGAACGCTTCGAGGTTGGGGCCGGGCGGGGGTTGTTCAGGACGAGGCGCCTCTGGAGCCGCGGGCGCCGGAGGGGGAACGGATTTCGGCCCGGGCAAACTGGTCGTCCCCTCGTCCAGGAAGGAAAGATCGATCAGGCGACGGCTTCCCTTCACCATGCAGTAGGGACCCTTGTCGGCGGAACCATCCCCACCGCCATCGATGGAGACGCCCAGCAATTCACCGCGCCTGGTTAAATCGCCGATGACGACCTTGGCGGCCAGTCTCATCCGCTCAACATCACCCGAGCGGAGAGCACGGCGGCAGGCATGACGAAGGTGGGGACCCACCCTGTCCAGGGGTAACTCACCTGATAGCATTCGTTTAAGTGTAATGTCGGAGGCTGCCATTTCTTGGTATTCGTCTGCTCGCCCTAAGTTCCTAGACCTCGTGATTAATTATGACATATCATGAGATCTTTTTCAAGCCCAGACATTGCTTTTCAGGCCCAAAATTTGCTATTTTCTGGAGGATCATTTCCCGAAATTTTCAGGATTCCCTCTTGAGATTTTCCTTGGGATTCCTCCCCGGCTCCTGATCGGCATGAAACCCGGTCCGTGGTAAATAGAATAAGGACAGGTCACGGATGACGTCTCGGGCAGGTCTCAAATCATCGAATTTCCGGTCCCCATTCCATATGGGCCACCACCTCGTTTGGCTTCTGTTTACAGCGTGGTTGATCGGTGGTTCCCTCGTCGGTTGCGCGGGCCGGTCCCAGGAGACCGTTTCCGAACCGGCGACCGGCCCCCACTCCGGTCAGGATCCCTTGGCGGGCCTGATCATCGGGGAGGCGCCGTTGGACACCATTCATCCCGTTGTTCTTTCTGATGAACCGATCGTGATGTTGCCGGTCGGACCCGACGGGTACGCGACCCTGGAGGATCTGGAAGGCCTGTGCGATACGGCTCTGGCCTTGGCTGGGCAGGGGGAACTGGATCTCGCTCAGGACCACCTCTTCACTCTCCAGTGGCAGACCAACCTGCCCCTCCCCGCCGGGGTGGACTCCTTGTACGTTTCCCACCTGCGCAGCCTGGACCGGCGTGCCTGGCTTCTGAGTGGAATCTTGGCCGAACAGGCTTCCTTCGGGGACGATCCCGCCCTCGCCGATTCGTTGTTGACCACCAACTACGGGCGGTTGGCCCACGCCGATTTTCCCGATTCCCTCGTCCCGGCCACGGGAATCACCCTTACCAGCTTCACGGCCGACTTGATGAAAGTCGACAACCAGGCCGTGCGGAAATGGGAAAACCATTTCACGGGCCGGGGCCGGCGTAACTTCCAATTCTGGCTGGACCGCAAGTCCGCCGCCGATTCGCTGGTGACGGCGATCCTCGAAGAGAACGGTCTGCCCAGGGAATTGATTTACCTGGCGATGATCGAGAGCGGCATGAGTCCTCGCGCGGTTTCCAGCGTGAGCGCCGTGGGCCCCTGGCAATTCATGGCCGGAACGGCGAAGGATTACAAGCTGCGCCGAAACTGGTGGCTTGACGAACGGCGTGACATGGAGTTGTCCACCCGGGCCGCGGCCAGGTACATCACGAACCTGTACGACCAGTTCGGCGACTGGGCGCTGGTCCTGGCGGCCTACAATACCGGCGGGGGCAGGATTGCCCGCAAGATCCGCCTGCACGGCCATGACAATTTCTGGAAAATGCGTCTGCCGAGCCAGACGACCGACTACGTACCCAAGTTCATCGCGGCGGCGCGCATCGGCCAGGACCCGGAGAAGTATGGTTTCCAGGTGCGGGACATCCCGCTCCTGAGGTACGATGTACTCCTCGTGGATGACGCCACGGACCTCAATCTTATCGCCAGGTGCGCGGGTGTCGGCAGCGAGGAAGTCCGCCTGCTGAATCCCGCCCTGTTGCGCGGGGCCAGTCCCCCGGACATGAAAGATTACCCCGTCCGGGTTCCACTTGGCACCGGGAGCAAGGCGCGGAAAGCCCTTCACAGAGTGCCGGCGGACAAGCGTCTGACCTGGCGACGTCACCGGGTGGAACGTGGAGAGACGTTGGGCCATATCGCCCGCGATTACGGCACCAGTGTCGACAACATCGCCATGCTCAACAAGCTGGGCGACGTCCATCTGATCCGTCCCGGCGATCAGTTGCTGATTCCCATGCCGGCCGAACTGGCGAACAAGGCCCGGAACCGGGCTGCCGAGAATGGGCACTATGTTCCGCCGGACGGTTATGTGCGGGTCAGCTACAAGGTCAAGTCCGGTGACACCCTGGGCGGAGTCGCGAACAAACTCGGCGTGTCCCTGGTGCACCTGCGCAAGGTCAACAACATCCACAGGACGAGTCTCATTCACCCCGGACAGCGCCTTTACGCCTACCGGCCCAGTGGTTGAAAAGTCCTGTGCCGTCCAAAAAAAAAGGCCCCGACGGGGCCTCCTTTTTGCAGGTGGGTTGGCTATCAGAAACGGACGGAAAGACTGATCCGGTGGGTCACCTCATCGATGTCCAGGGTGTCCCCCGCGTAGGCATAGTCCACGGTCAAGGGGTTGAGACGGAAGCCCGCGCCCGCGGTAAGATTGCCCGCCCCGAAGCCGCTGTCGAACCCGCCCCTAAGAAACACCTTCTTGGAAAAGCCCACTTCCATTCCCACGTGGGGATTGGCGCTCACCGATCCACCCCACCACTCGTCGGCGTCTCGCCGGTTGTCGAACCGGGTTTCAACGGAGGCGGCCAGGAGAAGATCCATGTTCCAGTCCGGGAACGGAGTGTTCCAGGCCAGGCCCGGGACCACCGCCGGGGTGATCAGTTCATTGCGGCCGGTGCTCCAAGAGAGGTAGGTGGTGGTGATGTCCTGGAACTTGACACCGAAATCCAGGCTCTTCCAGATTCTCGGTCGCAGGAATGCCACATCGGCTCCCACACCCAGGCTGGAGTAGGGACCCACGCTCTGCCGGATGAACTTGAGAGAGGCGCCGGCCAGCCAGGATCCGAGCTGTTCCCCATAGGAGAACATCAGGGCGAATTCCTGGTCACTCTTGTACAGGATCTCGTCCTGAAGACCCAAAAGGCCGCGAAGTTCGTCGTCTTCGACGATGCCGTTGCCGTTGCCGCCGTTGAGTGGGTCGTCCAATATACCGGCGAGATGGTCAGTGAAGGGAATGTCGTCGATGCCCAGCCTGATCAGCGAAACGCCTATCCCGGCAGACTCGCCCCCGAACAAGGACCAGCCGACCGGCTGCGTATAGGCGATGAAATCCCTGTCGATCAGATCGCCGAAACGCTCCGAATGCATGAGCAGGAGTTCGGGGTCCGAAAGGTTAGCCAGGCCCGCCGGATTCCAGAAGGTGGTCGAGGGATCATCGGCCACGGCGGTAAATGCACCGCCCATGCCAAGGGCCCGCGCTCCGCCCCCGTTTTCCATGAAGGCGCCCGCGTATTTGGTGGCGGCGGCGCTGCCAGGCAGAAAAAGGGCGACGATCGTGCCCAAGAGAGCCATATGTATGATTGCTGAACGCGCAAAACGACCCTGAACAGGCCGCACCCGTTTCAACAGCATTTGTTGCCTCGCTAACCAGGGGTAAGGTCGGAGAGTGATTCGTTGCAACTTGGAATCATTATAGGACATTTTCCACCATCTGGAAAGGCCCCGGATCAATCCACGGGGGCGTTACAGGTCATAGAGCTTGATCTTGCGGTAGAGCGTTCTTTCGCTGATGCCGAGCCGGTCAGCGGCCTTGCGGCGGTTGCCGCCCGCCTGCCGCAAGGCGGATTCAATCAAGGTCCGTTCCGCGGTCTGCAGGTCGCCCGCCTGTTCCCCCTGCAGGGGGCTGAAACCGGCATCCTCGGCAAAAGTTTCCACAACTCCGCCGGAGGTCGGGAGGCGACCGTCGGGACGAAGAGGCCAATCCGTGGCGTCGGTCGCCCCGGAACCGCTGGACTTCAGCATGGCCTTGATCTCCCGGATGTCATGTCGCATTTCCAGGAGGGTGGAAGCCAGAACGGCCAGGTCCACCCCACCGGCAGCCTGGGCGTCCAGGGGAACGGGCAGGAAGGAGCCCAGGTCGGGACCTTCGCCGAAGCGGATGTCCAAGGGCAGATCCTCCACCTCGATCATGCCCCGCTGCTTGAGCACCGCGACCGAACTGATGGTGTTCAGCAGTTCCCGGACGTTGCCCGGCCAATCGTAGTGGACCAGGGCCTGCTCCGCGGCGCGGGTCAGTCCTCGAACGTGGAGGCCATGCTTTTCGTTCTGATCCTTCAGGAACTTCCCGCTCAGCACGGGGATGTCGTCTTTACGGTCCCGCAGGGGCGGCGCGTTGATGACCACCACCTTGAGCCGGTAGTAGAGATCCTGTCGGAAGCGCCCCTGGGTAATGTCCTGGGCGAGGTCCCGGTGGGTGGCGGCCACCAGCCGGATATCGGCATGTTCGGTCGCCCGTCCCCCGACCGGGGTGAAGTCCCCCGTTTCCAGGGCTCGCAGAAAACGGGTTTGCATGCTCAGCGGCATTTCAGCGACTTCGTCGAGAAAAAGAGTGCCGCCGTCGGCCCGTTTGAAAACCCCTTCGTGGTCGGCGACCGCTCCGGTGAAAGCGCCCCGCACGTGACCGAAAAGCTCGCTCTCCAGGACGCCTTCGCTCATGGCGCCGCAATTGAGGCTGATGAAAGGTCCATCCTTGCGGCCGGAATTGTCGTGGATGGCTTTGGCCACCAGCTCCTTTCCGGTCCCACTTTCACCCAGGATGAGAATGTTGACATCAAGGGGCGCGGCGTGGGCGATCAGGGAAAGCATTTCCGCGATCGCATGACTCCGGCCCACGATCCCGCTTCCCTCCCGGACACGGCGCAGGCGGAGCAGGCGTTCAACCACCTGCTGGATCTCCTCGGGATCGACGTCGGCGGGCAGGGGGCGCACGGCGGGCTGATGGTCGAAGGCAGCGATTTCCGGCTGGAAATCCTCCTGCCCCACGATCACCAGATCCGTGTCGGTCTGCATGGACAAGAACTTGCGGACCACATGCTTGAAGCGGGGATAATCCCGCGTATCGAAGACGAAAAGCGAAGTCTTGCCCAGGGAAATCCGGGCCAGCGCCTCGGAAGGGGAGTCGTAGAGGAACAGTTCCACTTCAGGGAGATCCCAGGAGGCCGCGGCGGAGTAGATCCGATGCCTCCTGCTCAATAGAACCACTGATCGCAAACCGCGTCCATCCCGCCTGAAATGGTGGTGTCCTGACACTGTCAATGTGTCACATTACACCAAAATGGCCGTCATGCCAGCGTTATTGCGGGCGGCCTGTCGGGTGGTGAACTGGCGTCAGCGCAGGTCAAGGTAGATGGAGGATCGACTGACGGCGTCCTTGAGGGCCGTATGCTCGGAGGTGACGGCTTCGACGGTCAGGCCGGCCGCCGCATGCAGGTCGTCTTCGCTCACGGAACCCCGGTCGAAACCGAGATCGCAGGTGGCAGGCACCAAGGTGTGTGCGAGATAATCGGCCAGGGCCACCAGGGCCACGGCATGTTCCTCGCTGCCGGTGACACAGGAGGTACTGAGCTGGTCATGGTGGTGTCCGAAACACCTGGTCAACATGCCCGGGAACCGCCAGGAAAATCCGAAAGCCTCTCCCAGTACGGCATGGTCGAAACCGAATGCGTCGCGTTCAACCTCGATCAGGGACTGGGATTTTTCCTTCCGGGAACTGATGACCTGCCCGTAGGAACTCGGCGAATAGATTTCCAGGACGAACTTACCGAGGTCATGCAGGAGACCGGCGGTGAACACCTCCTCCGACGCGGGATAGCCCGCCATATCCGCCAAATGTTTGGCGATGGCGCCGGTGGCGACCGAGTGCCGCCACAATTCCCGGTAGTCCAACCGGCCTTTGGCCCTGGCCGCTGCGGAAACCACGCTGGTGGCGACCGAAACGCAGATGGCCACCTGGCGGATGGTCCGGTAGCCGAGGACGGCAATGCACCGGTGAATATCGGCCATGTCGCCTCGGACGGAATAATAGGGGGAATTGGCGAGCCGGAGAATCCGGGCGGTCAGGGGGGCGTCCAGACGCACCACCTCGGCCAGATCGGAAGCGCCGCTGTCGGGATCATCCAGGATTTTCAGGATGTGGAACAGGATATCGGGGATGGTGGGCAGTTCTTCGAAATTGGACAGCATGGCTTGGAGCTGACCTGGATCGATGATTCTTTCGCCAACGCAGAACGAGCGCATCATTTTACCTCAGATGAAGATTTCCATCTCTGATTCCAGTGTTTCCTGAAGACGGACTTCCATCACATCGAAAGCCTTGGGAGGCAGACCCAGTATCTGATTGGCCAGACAGTTGTTGAGGTCCAGGTCCGGTTCATCCACGAATCCGATGCCCAGCTTATGGCAGACCTTGTTGCCCAGATCCAGGTACAGGAGCAGCGGGTTGTCGGCGGTCAATGCTTCGGGGCTGTGATGGTTGAGAATGGTGTCTTCGAGCACGGGTGAGAGATTCCACTTGTTGACCAGCCGGGCCCCCACCTCCGCATGGTCGAAACCCAGGATTTCCTTCTCAGTGACATTGAAGGGTCGGTTGTCGTTGTAGACGATCTGAACGATCTCGTCGAATTGTTCCGACACCCTCAGATTCAAAACGAGCTTGCCGATGTCGTGCATCAAGCCGGCCAGAAAGGCCTCCTCGGCCAAGGAGGGGATACGTTCCTGCACCAGCAGCCGGCAGGCGAAGGCCACACCGATGGAGTGTTCCCACAGCAGCCTTTCCTTCAAACCCGTGGTGGCGTTCCTGGTGTTGTAGAGATTGCGGGCGGCGCTGGTCACCACGAGACTACGGATCGAGTTGAAGCCCAGCATGACGATGGCTTCGGTCAGGGTCTTCACCTTCCGGCTGCAGGAATACATCGCGCTGTTGGCGATCTTGAGAATGCGGGCGGTCATGGCCTGATCGTCGGAAATGATCTGCTGCAGCTGCTGGGCGGAGGTATTGGGATCAGACGACAACTCGAGCACCTTGCTGGCCACCTGGGGCATGGCCGGAAGATCCCGCGTGGTCATGATGATGTTCTTAAGTTGTTCACTTGTCCCGAGACCGGCCTCTGGGGTCGGACTCGGGGGTGCCTCTACCGAGGTTCCCATACCTTCTCCTGGAATCGGGGGAATATTTTACCCTGTCCCGGTTCTGAATAGATAATCGACCCCGTCACGGGATGCCTTTAGTGAGGATTCGGCCGATTCGACGGGGAAACCCCGGTCGGAACCTCGAAAATCCTCCAGCCGATCGACCGCGGACCGCAATCGAGCCAGGAGCAGGCGCAATTCCAGATTGTTCGGCTCCTCGGACCTGGGCTGGGACTCCGCAGGAGTATTCCGGGATTCGCCACGATTTTCACGGTCCAAGGGAGTTTCAGCGATACTTTCGACCTTTTCGATCGGCATGACCCGGTCGGCGGGTGCCGTGGAGGTCATACGGACGGCCCGCGCACGAAGCCTGCGGACCTTGATGAAGATCGAGCTCAGAATGAGGGCGACCCCAAGGGCCACCGCGCCGGTGGCTGACCAGAACATCAATCCCTGGCCGGCCATGCTCTCCCACGTGTTCGCAAATTCCACTTCATTCCTCCCGGGTTGTTCAGACCCGCAGATCGATCAGGGAGCCAAGTGTTTCCTCGTCCATTTCCGACGGTGCAAGCTCCCCGTCCCTGAAGTTCGTTTCCTCTTGGCAGCCGCGGGGTTCCTGTTCCGAATGGTACGCCTTCTTGCGGTTGCGCTTGAGCCGGCGGCGTTTTCGTTTGTCCTTTTCCTCTTCCTGTCGGGCTGCGCGGTTCTTCTCCGCTTGCGAGGTCTCCTTGACCCGTTGGACCTGGAGTTCTTCCTGACCTTCCTTCTGCTCGGAAAACGGCGTAACCTGGGGCGAGGACTGTTGCCCGCGCGCCTGGGTCTTTGCCACGCTGCCCATCTGGGCCAGAGTGGTCGGCAAGGAAACTCCATCACCAGGCATGTGGTCTCCTATTCCTCCACCGGAAGGACCCGCGTCACGAGATTGCGCCCGGCCACCCTCCCGTTTCCGCCATCCACGTCAAAAAAGTGCAGATGTGGAAAAGGGTAAAACAGGCCATGACATTGACGGGTTCGAGAGACTTGAGCGTTTTTTCCACCAGGCTGCTGGCCGGGGACTTGTCTTCCTCCACCTGCTGCTGTTGGATCTGCTGGGTGATCTGGCCGATGGAGCTCTTGCCCTCGTGTCTTTCGATCTTTCCCTTGAGCCTCAGAATGGCTTTGGTGTGGATCTGGCAGACCCGACTTTCGGTGACATCCAGAATCTCGCCGATTTCCTTGAGTGTGAGTTCCTCATAGTAGTACAGGACCAGAACCAGCTGTTCCTTCTCCGGGAGTTCCGACATGCGGGTCCCGATCAATTCCTTCATCTCCTCCCTGGCCAGGATCTGCTCCACATCCTCGTTCTTCACGTCGGCCAGGTAGTCCCCCAGGCTCGAGGAACTTTCGCAGTCGTCGCCTGAGGTGTCCGCATCCAGTGACATGATGGTGGCGATGGAAACCTCGCCGACCATGCTGTCAAGTTCCTCGACCTTGATGTTGAGTTTTTTGGCGACCTCCGCGTCGGTGGCCGGACGTCCGAGTTGGACCTCCAGGGTCGAGTAGGCCTCCTCCAACTGCTTGGCCTTGCGCCGCAGGGAGCGGGGAAACCAGTCTTGGCTACGCAACTCGTCGAGAATGGAACCGCGGATTCGTGGAATGGCGTAGGTCTCGAATTTGATCCCCCGCTCGTGGTCGAAATTGTCGATGGCCTGGATCAGGCCGAGCAGCCCGGCGGAAATGAGGTCGTTGAATTCCACGTAGTGGGGCAGACCGATGGCCATCCTGCCGGCCACGTATTTGACGATTCGGGCATAGATATTGACCAGGTCCCGGCGTGCTTCCTGCCTCAGCGGGCCATGGCTCTGCTCCCACAGGTCCTGGTGCGCGATCTGCATTGTCTCGATCATTAGCCAACCTTTCTGGTGATGTGTGACATGCTCTCAAATGCACTTTCCATGCCATCAGTCGGACCCGGACTTTGGGGTTTCCCGTTTGTCCTCCAGGAGGGGAATTGCCCGGATGACCAGGGCCAGGAAGGATCCGAGAAAGAAGAAGCCCAAGTAGGAAATCAGCATCCGTTTCATCGTGATCCAGGTTCCCCAGTCATCCCAGAGGCCGACGGCCAAGGCGATCAGACTGGCCAATAGGGAGACATTGTGGATGAACTTCTGCATATCGTGAATTTCCCTTCCGGTTCTCAGGACCCGTCAGCTTCCACTCCCGGCCTGAACCTGGGCGGCGGGTCGGTGTCCAGAATCCTGTCCAGCAGCAGCTCGGGAGTTGCACCGGCAAGGATCCCCTCGCCCACCGCGTTCTCGGCCATGAAGGAGACGGGCAAGGGGATGCTGTCGATCAGGTCAAGCAGCTTGGCCGCACGTCGGGTCCCGTCCAGCCGGGTCAATGCCAGCCAATCGCAGTTCCAGGAACGGGCCGCCTCGCGGAGATCGGCCAGGTCCAGGAAATCCCGGTCCATGGGCATCAACAGGTGGCGGTGAAACTTCTCGTTCGAGGCCAGCCAGCGATGAACCGGGCCGCCCGCGGCCATCTTGGGGTCCGTCAGCCCGGGAAGGTCAAGGAGAACCAGGTCGTAATCGGCCAGGTGCTTATCCATGTCCTTGAGCTGGCGGACATCCCTCACCACCGCCGCATCGTGGCCCGCGGCCGAGGCCATGTTCTTCAGCCGGGGTTCATCGCGGTCGGGTTCAGGTAGAACCGATACGACCAGGACCCGACGACCGGCTTCGGTCAAGCGACGGGCCAGATGCAGAACCAGGTCCAGACGGTCCGCGGCGTGTTCGCCCAGGAAAACATGATTGCCCTCCCAGTCCGCCAAGGTTCCCCGGCCCGTGCTCAGGTATCCCGTCAACCAGGCAATGACTCCGGGTCTGTCGTTCCGCGACTGCCCTGTTTCGCCGGCGAAACGGGTCAGGAGACTGTCCACCGCACCGGGTGAGGCTCCGTTTTCCACCAGGTGTTCAGCCAGAGGATTTCCGGCGGCGTGGTGTTCATCTTCGGTGGGAGCGACTTCTGTCCGGCAGATGTCCTGGACCAATAGTTCCAACCGTTCGACTTCATCGCGGATTTCCTCAGTCAGGTCCTCGGGACCAGATCCGACGCTCTTCGGCAACGAACCCGGCGTCTCCACCAGGACTTCGATCATCTGTTGGGAGCCCCACCCACTGCTCTTGCGCCGGGATACGGTCCGGGAACCGGAGATCACCGCGTCCGGACCGAATTCCTGCCGGACCCGCTTGAAAGCCTCACTCAACGAAGGACCGGTCACGACTGTCGATCGCCCGTCAGCCGGCGGCGTGCTGTTCCTGTGGAATTCCATTTGTCACCACCGTTCCAGCCGACTGGATGTTCACCGAGTTTGAGACCTCGGTGTAGCCCATGACGGCCAAGTTGGGATAAGTCGGTTCGACGAGTCTCTTCACGAAGAGGCGAATGGGTGTGGGCACGAGCAGGACGGGTTGCGGGCCGTTGGCGTAGGCGGCGCGCAGCACGGTCTCCAAGCGGGCTAGGAAATCCTGGGTGAAACCCGGGTCGAGGACCACGCCGCCGGCCTGTTCCGATTCCCGGCTGGCCTGTATCAGCACGTGTTCGGTTTCGGGGTGCAGGGAGACCACGTGAAGCCGCCCGCCGTTCTCCGCATAAAGCGCCGTGATGGAACGGCCCAGCGCTTCCCGAACCTTGCCGACCAGGAAATCCATGCCGAGACCGGCGGTTCCGAAATTGGCCAGGGTTTCCAGGATGGTCACGATGTCCCGCACCGGAATGCGCTCGTGGAGCATGGCCCGCAAGACGTTGTGCAGAGTGTTGACGGGCACCTTGTCCGGGATGAGGTCCTCGACGAGGGATGGAGCGAACTCACGGATGGATTCACACATGTCCTTGACGTCCTGCCGACTGAGCAGTTCATCCGCGTGGCTCCGGATCAGTTCCGAAAGATGCGTGGCCAGGACGGCGGTTGGTTCGACAACCGTGAACCCTTCGCGTTCGGCCTTGGCCCTGTGGTCGTTTTCCACCCAGACGGCGGGCAGACCGAAGGCCGGTTCTGTGGTGGCCTTTCCCTCGATCTCGCCGGTGTCGGGCTTGGTGTTCATGGCCAACAGGCGATCCGGCATCAGTTCGGCCCGGGCGATCTCCACGCCCTTGAGGCGGATTACGTACTGGTGAGCGCCGAGTTGAAGGTTGTCCCGCACCCGGATCGGGTGGATGAAGATGCCGAGCTCGGAACCGACCTGCCGCCTGATGTTTCCGACCCGGTGCAGCAGATCACCTCCCCGGGAATCGTCGACCAGGGGAATCAGGCCGTACCCGATTTCCAACTCGAGACGGTCCAGCACGAAGAGATCCTCCGGGCGGATGCCTTCCGTTTCCTCTGCGGGCTGGTCCTGGGATATCTCCTCCCGTTCCTCTTGTTGGGATTGCATTTCGTCGAACTTGGCGACCCGGCGGCCGATAAAGAATCCAGTCACGGCCGTGGAGACGGCGAGGAACAGGAAGGGCCCCGTCGGCAGTCCGGGAACCAGGGCCAGGACGAGCATCGCACCGGCGGAAAGGTAGAGGGCCTTGCGCTGTCGGAAGATCTGTAGGGTTAGAGCCTGCCCGAGGTTGAGGGAACCGCTGGAACGGGTCACCACCAGGCCCGCACTTGTGGACACCAACAGGGCGGGAATCTGGCTGACCAGGCCGTCACCGACGGTCAGGACCGTGAAGCGGCTGAGAGCTTCGGCGGCAGGCAGGCCCATCTGGATCATTCCGACCACGAAACCCGCCACGATGTTGACCACCGTGATGATGATGCTGGCGATGGCATCGCCCTTGACGAACTTGCTCGCGCCGTCCATGGCCCCGAAGAATTCCGCTTCCTGCGCTATCTCCAGGCGCCGGGCCCGGGCCTGTCGCTCGTTGATCAAACCCGCGTTCAGGTCGGCGTCGATGGCCATCTGTTTACCGGGCATGGCGTCCAGTGTGAAGCGCGCGGCTACTTCAGCAATGCGGCCGGATCCCTTGGTGATGACCATGAAATTGATGATGACCAGGATGATGAACACGATCACGCCGATAACGTAGTTCCCACCCACCACGAAATCGCCGAAGCTCTGGATCACCTGGCCCGCGGAGCCGCGACTGAGGATCAACCGCGTCGAGGCCACGTTCAGGGACAACCGCATCAGGGTCAGGATCAACAACAGCGAAGGGAAACTGTTGAACTGCAGGGGTTGCTTGATGTAAAGCGACACCAGTAGGACCGTCACCGAGAAGGCGATGCTGAAGGTCAGCATGAGGTCCAGGAGAATGGGCGGCACCGGGATGACCATGAGACCCAGAATGAGCAGCACCGCGACGGCGCTCAGCACGTTGCTGTTGGCCAGCACCAGATCCCTGTTGATGACTTGATCCTGTCGCAAACTTCAGTCTCCCTTATCCGACCTGCGGATTTCAGGCCTTCTTGAGGCGGTACACGTAAGCCAGGACCTCCGCCACGGCCTGGTACAGACTTTCCGGAATGCCCGCCCCCACTTCGACCTGCTTGTGCAGCAAGCGGGCGAGCGGCTTGTTCTCGATGACGGGGATCCGTTCCTGGCGGGCGACCTTCTTGATCATCATGGCGATATGATCCTTGCCCTTGGCCACCACCAGCGGCGCCGCTTCGCCGGCGGCATATTTCAGGGCCACCGCGTAGTGGGTGGGATTGGTCACCACCACATCCGCGGTGGGCACGTCGGCAAGCATACGTTTGCGGGCCATCTCGTATTGCAGCCCGCGCACCCTCGCCTTGATCTGGGGATCGCCTTCGATGTCCTTGTTCTCTTTCTTCACTTCCTGTCGCGTCATCTTCAGGTTTTCCTCGTGGCGATGCTTCTGCCAGAACCAGTCGATAAGACCAAGAACCGCGGTGAAAAGAAGGAGTTTGATCATCAGCTGCGTGAAGTCGGTTCGAGCCAGGGACACGATCTCGTGCAGAGGCAGGACGGCGGAGGCGACCAGATCCCCCATCAAGCCCTGAATGGTCCCCCAGGCCAGCAATCCGATGATCAGGATCTTCAGGAAGTGTTTGGCCATGTCGAAGTAGGTTGTTTTCTGGAAGAACCGTTTCATGCCGGTCAACGGATTCAACTTCTCGGTCCGGAAAGCCAGGGCCTTGGGGCTGGCGTGGAAGCCGATCTGCATCACGTTCGCTCCCACGGCCGCCACCATGACCGCCAGCAACAGCGGGGCCAGGGCGACCAGGATGACTTTCAGGTTGCCCACCACCAGTTCACTGAAGGCATTCGGGTTGCCGGGGCCCAGATTGTGGGCCTGGGACAGCAGATAGGAGGTATTACGCCCCAGAACCCGGGTGAAATGGCCGGAACCAGCTACCAGGACCGTGATGCCGGCAACCAATAGAACGGCGCTGGTGACCTCGCTGCTGCGGGCCACCTGGCCCCGGTCTCGTGCCTGTTCACGTCGCTTGACTGTCGCTTTCTCTGTTCTTTCGGCGCCATTTTCTTCGGCCATCATTCACCTCCTCGTGCTTTGGCATTCCTTCGCTTCATCCATTTTCGACTGCCCGGCCCGGAACCCCTACTGCATGGCCAGAAGCATTTCAGCCAGTCTGTCCTGCATTCCGGACATGACCGTGGTGGTTACCTGCCGGAAGAAAACGAGTGAGAGTCCCACGGTGATCAGACCCACTCCGATCTTGATGGGAAACCCGACAACCAGAATGTTGAGTTGGGGCACGGTTTTCACGATGACACCCATCGACGCGCTGACCAGGAGCAGGACGATCACCACGGGTGCGGCGATCTTCAACCCCAAGCCGAAGATCATCCCGAATTCCCTCACCAGGTACCAGGCCCCGCCCACGGGATCACCCGTGGCAAACGGCGGCACGGC
>CBDURF010000026.1:0-28012 GCA_965369705.1 uncultured bacterium | reverse complement strand
CCGGCCGCTTGCCGCCGGGGTCAGGCGGTCTGCAGCTGGCTCAGCACCTGTTTGGCCACGCAAGTGAGGGTATCGAAACCGCCCACGCCGTTGCTCGCCACCCCTTCGAAGTTGTCGTGGCCCTCGGGATTGAATTCCTGGTTGAGCTCGTCCACGGGAATGGCGTCGGGCATATCCCGCTTGTTCCACTGCATCACGAAGGGAATCTCGTCCAGGCTCAGATCGTATTCCTTGAGGTTGTCGTGAAGATTGTACAGGGCCTCGATGTTGGCGTCGAAGCGGGCCTCACTGCTGTCGGCGACGAAAACGATGCCGTCCACGCCGCGCAGGATCAGCTTGCGGCTGGCATTGTAGTACACCTGGCCGGGAACCGTGTACAGGTGGAAACGGGTCTTGAACCCCTTCACCTCGCCCAGCTCCAAGGGCAGGAAGTCGAAGAACAGGGTCCGGTCCATCTCGGTGGCCAGCGTCACGAGCTTGCCCTTGGTCTCGGGCGCCAACTTCTCGTAGACATACTGGATGTTGGTCGTTTTCCCACCGAGACCCGGGCCGTAGTAAACGACCTTGCAGTTGATCTCCCGGGACGAATAATTGATCAGCGACACGGCTCTACCCCTTTTGACCTACCGATGACCGGGACGGTCCCCCGGCCTCAGTCAGCGAACAGACTGTCTATCTCGGCTTCCACTTGCACGGTGAACGATTCATCGATCGCATCGTATTCCTCGTTGCGGTACTCCAACTTTTCGTAGAGGTTCTCGATGATGGCGTCGAGCTCCTCCATCGCCCTCTTCACGCGCAACCTGACCAGTCCCAGGGTCGTGCTCTTGTTGAACAGGACCACCAGGACCACACCCTTGGCGATCTTGCCGAGGTACATGCTGTCCTGGGCCCCCTGATGGAACAGGGTGCTGAAATCCTTTTCCCCGATCAACTTGGCGAGCTGATAATTGGCCTCGAAATCGGCCGCGCAGAGGGAAGCGAAACTGGTCAGATCGAAGTCGACGTCGGGGCCGCACTGGCTGATCAACTGACCGGTCCGGTCGATCAGCATGACAAATCCCGAGCGGCTGCTCTTAAGCAGATCCTCCAGGACATTGTTGATGGCCCAGTAGTCTTCTTCGAATATGGCCCATTCGGCTCTGACCATGTAACGATCTCCTGCCGGCCGGGCCGGCGTTGGACGTTTGACGAGCGGAGTACTTTCTCTCCCAGGGTATCGTCCCTGTGGCAGCCCACTTAACCGTGAATTTCAACAAATTGATGAGATTCGGCAACTGGCCGGCCGAGAGAGGCTCAGAAGGACCGGCGGAATTGGAAGGCCCGCTGGAGGGTCACTTCGTCGATGTAGGCCAGGGAGCCGCCGACGGGAATCCCCGTGGCCAGTCGCGTCAGTTGGAGGTCCCGATCCGCGAATAGGCGCTGCAGGTACAGTCCGGTGGTTTCCCCTTCCACGCTGGCGTCCAGGGCGATGATCACCTCGGACACCCCGTCCTGCTCGAGGCGGGCGACCAGGCGATTGAAGGGCAGATCCTCCGCCCGCACGCCGTCCAAGGGCGACAACAGGCCGCCCAGCACGAAATAGCGCCCCCGGTAGAAACCGGCCTTTTCGAAAGGCAGGATATCGACAGGTGTGGCGACGATGCAGATCTGGGTCTTGTCCCGGCGTTCGGAGCTGCAGATCCGGCAGGGATCCGCTTCGGTGATGGCCCCGCACGACGAACAGTTGGTCACCAGGCGCCTGGCCTCCGTGACCGCGGCGACGAGTTCCTCGGCCGGCCCGGCCGCCTCGTCGCGGCCCACCAGATGCAGAGCCAGCCGCGTGGCGGACTTCCGCCCCAGGCCGGGCAGACGGCTCAGGCTCTTGACCAGCCGCTCCAGGGCGGGTGACTGGAATTCCCCGCCATCGCCGTTGTCGGAATCCCTGGTCATGGTCAGCCCATGCCTGGAATATTCAGGCCGGGCAGGTTCAAACCTCCCGCCACGGAGCCCATTTCCTTTTCCACCATGGCGTCGACGTTCTTGGCGCCTTCGTTCACCGCGGCAATGATCAGATCCTGCAGAAATTCGATGTCGTCCGGATCGAGGGCTTCCGGGGCGATCTCGATGCTCTTGAGACGGTGTTTGCCGTTCATCAGGACCTTCACCTGTCCCCCGCCCACTTCGGCGGTGACTTCCTTGCTCTCCAGCTCTTCCTGGGCCTTGGTCATCTTGGCCTGCATCTGCTGGGCCTGTTTCATCAGTTTGTTGATGTCCATGTTGCCTTTCGGGATCCGTGGCCCGCCGCGGGTCCTCTTTATCTCGGTTCAGGCGGACCGGAGGCCCGCACGCCACATGCTCAGCCCATTCACTTGCCGGGTGGATTCCAGCGCTCACGCTCGCTGTCGGGCAGGGGCTGTCCGCCCATCATGTCCACCAGGTCTCCCAGGGACTTGTCCTGTCGGCAGGCCTTGTCGAGTTCTTCCCGGTGGGTGGGCGCAACTTTCTGCCGGATCTTTTCCTTCACTGCGTCGGCCTGGCCCCGCTCGCCCAGCACCAGTTCGACCTTGATCCTGCGTCCCCACAGGGTATTGATCTGGTCTTCGATGGTCGAGCACTCGGCAGCGATACTGGTGACCTGGAACTTCTTGTCCTCGGCGAACGAGACCGTCAGCCGGTTTCCGTCATCGTCCAGACGGGGCAGCCCGTTCATCAGGCACGATCCCAGCCGGGGATTCTGTTTCATCAGCTGGTCGATCAGCCCCATCCAGCCGGGAACAGCCGTGTCGGCGGCCGTCAGGTCGGGCGCCGCTCCCTGCCGCACCGGGCGGGCGGACGCTCTGCGGGTCGGACCCTTTTGCGCGGGACTCTTGTATGCCGGACCGTTGGCGTCACGGGCCACGCCACCACCGGCAAGTCCGCCGCCTCCGGCATCCCCACCGAGAGCTTCCAGACGCCGGGCGAGGTCCGCCAGGAGCACCCGGGATTCGAACCGACAGTACTCCACGAGCGAAGCTTCCAGCAGGATCCGCGGTTGCGTGCTGCGGTGGATCTTTTCGAAATGACGGCTCGCGCGGTCGATCAGGGCCAGCAGATCCTGTTCCTGGAATTGCCCGGCCTGGCCGGCCAGGGCTTCCACCTGGTCGGGCGGCAGATCAACCATGGCCGCGAGGTCGGGATCGATCTTCAGGATCATCAGGTTGCGAAAATTGGCCACCACGCCCCCGGCGAAGGCGTCGAGACTCTGGCCGCTGTCGGCCAGATCAGCGACCAACCGCAGGGCCCGGGCCGAATCATGGGCCACGATCGCCTCGTTCAGCTCGATGAACAGCTCGGAACGGATCAGGCCAAAGGCGGCCACCACGACCGCTTCGTCGATGACCCCGTCCGCCCCGGCGGCCACCTGGTCCAGGAGGCTCAAGCCGTCCCGCACACTGCCTTCGGCCAGCGACACCAGCAGCCGCAGTCCGGTTTCTTCCAGGGTCACACCTTCGGCCGCGGCGATTTCACTCAGCCGGCCGGCCAGTTCATCACGGTTCAACAACCGGAAATCGAACCGCTGACACCGGCTCAGGATGGTCCGCGGAATCTTGTTGGGTTCAGTGGTGGCGAAAAAGAAGAACACCCGGGCGGGCGGTTCCTCGAGAATCTTCAACAGGGCGTTGAAGGCTCCCTTGGAAAGCATGTGCACTTCGTCGATGATGAAGACCCGGCTGCTGCCCTCGCTCGGCGAATACTGGGCCATGTCCCGCAACTCGCGGATATTGTCGACCCCCGTGTTGCTGGCCGCGTCGATTTCCAGGACATCCAGGTAATTGCCCCGGGCGATGGCCTGGCAGGTCTCGCATACGCCGCAGGGGTCGCCCTGGCGATTCTCCAAGCAGTTGATGGCCTTGGCCAGCAGACGGGCCACCGTGGTCTTGCCGCAGCCCCGGGGACCGGAAAACAGGTAGGCGTGACTGAGCTTCTCCTTGCGCAGGGCAGCCCGCAGCGTGCCGGTCACATGGGTCTGTCCAACGACCTGGTCGAAGGTTTCCGGGCGGTATTTGCGGGCGAGGGCTTGGTAGGACATGCTGCTCCGCTCGTGATGAAGGACGGCGGGGCCGGACCAGGCACCGGGTCCGAAAAAAGGTGGGCCAGGCTGGCGGCGCACACGTCGAAGGGAACGTACCGCTGCTACTTTCCAGTCCTGACGGAATTAGTGCTCCGGCGTCACACCGGGCCTGACCCATCATATCCCGGGGCTCCCACGGAGGGAACCCCCAAAGTGGTGGTGGAGATGAGCGGGCTCGAACCGCCGACCTCCTCGTTGCGAACGAGGCGCTCTCCCAGCTGAGCTACATCCCCAAACCATGTATCATGATATCAGCCGTACGGGACTCTCGCCCGTGGAATCGTTCCCCACGGAATCCCGCGAACGCAGAAACTGGCGGAGAGGCAGGGATTCGAACCCTGGGAACCCCTAAGGGCTCAACGGTTTTCGAGACCGCCCCGTTCAACCGCTCCGGCACCTCTCCGCAATTGCATCTTCCCCGGCCGGGTAACCGGGTGGCGGAGAGGGAGGGATTCGAACCCTCGGTACCTTGCGGCACACACGATTTCCAGTCGTGCCGATTAAGCCACTCTCGCACCTCTCCACCGGTACAAGGCGGGGAATATAGCATCGGCCATTACGAAAATCAACACGACCCGATTCCGGGTCCGTGGCCGGTGTCAATCCCGCCTGGACCGGAAAAAATCCGACAGAATGCTCCCGCAGTCCGCTGCGGAAATGCCCCCGACGACCTCGACCTGCTGGCGGTAGGGGTTGCCGTCCAGAAGGCGGGCGGTGGAAACCACGGCGCCGGCCCGAGGATCCGAGGCCCCGAACACCACCGTTCCCACGCGGGCCAACAGGATCGCCCCGCAGCACATGGTGCAGGGCTCCAGGGTCACGTAGAGGATGGCGTCATCCAGGCGCCAGCTTGCCCCGTGCCCACTGGCCGCGCCGATCGCCAGGATTTCCGCGTGAGCCGTCGGATCCCGCAGTGATTCCACCTGGTTGTGGCCGCGCCCGATGACCTGTCCGTCCCTGACCAGGAGAGCGCCGACCGGGACTTCCCCCTTGTCCCCGGCCAACCTGGCTTCCTTCATCGCCTCGGCGAGCCAACGTTCGTGGGTGCGAAAAGCCGCCAAGATTTCACCCTCGCTCACGGGACATCACCCTCGGCGAAGGCTTTGTTGCCGCCCAGGTCCCGGACCTCGACGCGCACCCGCCAGGGCGCCGGGCCGGGCTGACGACCGGGGCGGGGCCAGGTAATCTTCGCGGTGAATTTCTCGGTGGGACTGTCGCAGATGCCGTCCACGGGGTCCAACCGTTCGGTCTTCCCGTCAGGAAGATGCAACTGGGCCCCGGCCAACACCCCGTCCGCGTCCCTGACGGTCAGATTCACCTGGAAACCGTCCTCCAGCGCCTTGAGCTTGAAGCCCGAGATTTCCGGCTCGGTATTGTCCACCAGGATCGGACCGAGGCTCCGGCTGGCTTCGGCCGCCAGGTGGCTCGGATTATCCGGGCGGTCGCTGGCCGTCAACCGGATGTCGTACCGGCCGTCCGGAACTTCCGAGGTGTCCCAGCTACCCAGGAGTTCGGCCCGGTCGGAAAGAATCTCCCGCCAGACCTGCTCCCCGCGGCGCCGGTAGGCCAGGTCGAAGAGCATTCGGTCCCCGTTGGGGTCGGTGCTTTCCCAAGTGAAGATCCGTACCGACCGCCCCACCGCCGTCCGCTCGGGGCCCGCCAGACGGTCGGCCGTGCTGTTCCGACTGAACTCCGCCTGCAGGCCGCTGCGAAAGGTCTGGGTGATGTTGTCGTTGTGGTCGTTCATCATGCCCAGATGGATCTCCTTGAGATACTCCTGGGTGAAAGAGGCGATCACAGGGGGCCGGTTGTCCTGCCAGGCGCTGACTGAAACCGAAGTCAGCCGGATGGACTTGTCGCCGTCGGCCTCGGGGAACTCCACCCGCCACTGGAGGAACCGGGTCGATTCCAGTGAAAGGGCATGGTTCTGATCCGTCCAGCTGTCCGACCAATCGGTCCAACTGTCATCGGGTTCGGAGCGGTTTCCTCCCCTGACGGCCCATTTCAACTTGCCGGAGCCCCCGTCTGCCGTCCAGTTCAACCGGCCCCAGTCGACGGGCAACCCCCCGTCCAGGGGCGGACTCACGGCGCGCCGAGGAACGTCCCCGGAGCTGCCCAGGACCGTCACGCTGCCGGGATGGGCCTGACAAACGATGATCGACTCATCCTCGCCGCGATCACCGGTCACGAGGATATCCAGGATGTCCCCGCCGGACCACCCGGCCAGGATATGTCTGCCCGACGGAGGCGTCAGACCGTACAGAACCGTACGCCCGGAATCTTCCGCCAGGGGACCGCCCCCCAGCCATCCCCACCGGGAACTCCAGGCGGCGATCATCAGATCAACGTCCCCGGACCACCAGGGTGTTACCAGCTCATCCTCTTCCAGGCTGTACAAGGCCGCACGGGGAATGTCCTGACCATTGGCCTCGAACATCAGGGACAACAGGGCCGGCGGAGCCGCGGGCATTTCCTCGCCCGCCGACATGCCGTTGCCCTGAAGTCCGGAACCGTCGGTATTAAGGGCCAGGACGAACAGACGCCCCTCTGGCCCGACGATGAATTGCCGGGCCTCGTCCTGTGCGGTTTCGAACAGGAGTCGTAAATCGTCGGGCCGACGCGGGTCGATCCTGTAGATCAGGCCAGGCCCCTGGGTGGCCACGACCAGACGACCCTGGGCGTCGAAGGTCAGGTCCAGGGCGTTCTGGGCCGGCAGGGCCACTGCTTCCTCCAGTTGCCCCGAACCGGGGTCGAACCGGTAAACAGCGGCCGGGCTTCCGACCGCCAGCCAGACATCATCACCGCCCGGATCCGTGGCCATGGCCCAGATGTAACCACCGGGTACGCTGCCCAGCAGGGTCGCCTGCCCCTCATCGTCGACCCGGTAAAGCTGCCCTTCGGGACCACAGCCCGCCAGGAGACCACCGTCGTCCAGCATCAGCAGGCTGAACACCTCGGTGCCCTCCAGCCTGGTCACCAGGCGGCTCTGATCCCCGGCGCTCGTGTGATGGATTTCGCCCCCGTGGCCCGTGCCTGTATAGTAGCCGCCCCGGCCATCGGGAATGATCCGCCAGAAAACTTCGGGCCCCGCCGGACCCGCCGTCCCGCCGGCCAGCCCCACCACCAGATTGCCTTCCCTGTCGATGGCCGCACCCTCGAGCTGCATCTCGTCGAAGGGCCGGTCGGCGGGCCAATCCCAGAAAACCGGACCCGCTCCCCACGCGACATCCGACCCGGCGCCGATTACCAGAAGCGCGGCCGCCAGCCAGACTGTACGCCCACGCCAAACTCGGTCTTTGATCCTGATCCTGCTCATGGTCGCCTTTCTTCCTTGATGGGTTCGGTGGCGGATTTCAGTCGCAAGGCCCGGACGGCGTGCCCGCCGAGCACCCAGGGCGTCTGCCGGTCGCTGCGCAGAACGTAATCGGCCAGGGTTTTCGGAGCCTGCATGTTCCCCGTCCCGATCAGATGGGAAACGCTCCCGGGCAGGCTGTGCATTTCCTGTCCCTGGAGGACCATGTTCCGACCCGGCGCCAGAAGCGCCAGGACCAGGGTGTTGCCGGAGCGGCCCGTACGCAGGATGTCGAGGATACCGCCCAGACTGGTCACCTGGAAGCGCCCGGACGCCCGCTGGGCTTCGAAGGCGAACAGTTCGGCCGCGCTGGCGGCCAGGACCCGGAAGGGCCCCGGTTCCAGGTGCGCGGGAAGGACGACGGGCATCTCGATGATCTCCCGTCCCCCCAGCCGCGGCTGCAGTTCCACCCGGAAAACCACCTCGCTGCCCGGTTCCGGCAGCGCGCGGGGTCCGGTCAGACCGACAATCGTCGCGGTGGCCATGGGCCGGGTCAGCACCAGTCGGGCCCGGACCTCCTTCAACCGCACATCCTCATAGGGATTGTTCAGAAGGATGCTCAAGGGAGCCATCCATTCGGCGGCCAGCCCCTGGGCTCCGCCAGGCCCCGCGGTCACTCCCGACAGAACCAGGGGTTCGGAGGCCAGAGCCGCGGGACCTTCCCACACGGTTTCGATCCGGTAGCTCAGGTTCTGCAGGCTGGCGTCGTCCGCCTCGACCAGCAGGGAATTGTACAGGGACCAGAAGACCAAAGTAGGCGTCAACCGCGTGTCGTCCACCACGGTGAATTTGTAGGATCGCCGCACGGCGCCGGCGGCCGTCGGCAGCTCCAGCTCGACGCTGACCGGTACCATGGCGGGCGCCGGTCCCGTCCGACCGGACAGTCCCGCCCGCTGGTCGTGGTGAACCGACCCGACGATTCGCCCGATGGTCCCAATCTTGAAGGACATCTGCCGGCTGGGAAACACAGTCAGGATTTCCGCCGTGGCCAGGGGCCAGGCCACCGGGCCGCGCTGCAGGAAGGGATGGCCCATCATGAAGACCTGGTCGCCGTCCACCCAGGTGACGGTACCGATGATCCCCAGCTTGGCGTCGCCGGTGATCAGGGGCACCGCACAGGCGCTGCCGGGCAGGAAGACAGGGCCCGGTTCCGGAACATCCACGCCGCCGCCGGCCGACCGCCCCCCATGTCCCACCGGCTGAACGATCCAGCTCTCGGGGCCGGGCAATTCACCGGGGCCCCCGGGCGCCAGATTCCCGAGCAGGGTCATGATCATGTTCCGGGGCGTGGGCCACTCTCCGGCCTGAATCGGGAAGGAAAGGCCACCCGGCTCGCTACCGGACCGGTTCACATCGGACAAGGCTTCGGGGAAGAGATCCCGCGCAAGCTGCCCGTCGAATGATCCCGGGGCCAGCAGACTGTGCAGATCCGGAGGCAGACTCCTGGGTCCGGCTCCCGGCACAGCCGCCGGGTGCGTCGGCAAGGCCAGGATTTCCTCCGCCGGGGTCACCCCGGCGATGGGTCGCAGGGCGCCTCCCCAGCCGAAGGCCAAAGCCCCCGCAAATCGTCCGTCGAGAAAGACCGGGCTGCCGCTCATGCCCTGGGCGATGTTCGAAAGTTCCAACCCGTGACCGCTGACTTCGACCATGAGCAGGCTGCCGTTGGCGCGGACGTTTTCCTGCACCCCCACCACGCGCACGCCGAAGGTGTCGATCCTGGCGCCCTCGAACACCGTCAAGCCGTACCCCGTCATGCCTGGAGCAATCTCGGCAAGGGGAATGAAGTCACGGTCCAGCTCGGCAGTTCGTCCGGCAGTCCATCCGACGACCGGAAAAAACAACACAGCCAGACAGACCGCCAGTAGACAACGGACTGCGATTCGGCAGGAAAATGACGAAAAACTGGTCACAAGTGATCCTTCCGCACCCACTTTGAACAAAACCAACAACCGTCCGGGGTGTTGGTTCCCTGGATAACGCCCAACCCGCCCTCTTACGCAATAAACAGGCCGCCGATGTCCTCAAAAGCCCTTTTCGGACCACACTTTAAGCTCTCAAGGCCGGAATTTCACCCCAACCCGCAGGAACAGGCCGCTGTAATTGAATCGCAGCTTGTCATCTATGCTGTCGGGGTTGAGGACCGTCTCCCCGTCCACCTTGAGTGTACTGATGATGGCGTGACGGTATCCTCCCTGGCCGAACAGGGACCAGTTCGTGGCCACGGCGGCATCCAAGACGGCGTAACCGGCGAACAGGAAGCCCGCACCCTTGAAAGAGTCGTGCCGATCGCCATCCGCCGGATCGGTCACCCGGAGCTTCGCGGCGCTCCTGATCATACCCATCGTGGCCCCGGTGCCTACCCGGACCTTCTGGTCGCTGACGGGAAGATAGTCCAGGAAGACTTCATAGAGATCGGCGGGCAGATCATACTCGACAAGATACCCATCCCGCGAAAAACCGCTGTTGCCCGACAGGCGGGCATACCCCAACCCCAGGCCCAGTTCGGCGGTAAGGGAATAGCCCGCGTGCCATCCGACATCCAGGCCGGAACCGATGTGGTCGAGGTAGGTGCCGCCAACCTCCTCGTTGACCACGTCCATGGCGTCGTTGACCACGTCCATGGCGTCGTTGACGTCATCGAGATTGAAGAAGGACAATCCGCCGTGGGCCTGCAGGTAGAAAGGCCCCGCCAAGGATGATCCGGCGCCGCACACGAAAAATACGGCTGCCAGGATCAGCGCTCCGATCAGCAGTTTCATCCCCGCCTCCAAAAAAGACCCCGCGGAAAACCGCGGGGCCAAAAAGTGGTACGCCCAGGAGGATTCGAACCCCCAACCTCCTGGTCCGTAGCCAGACGCTCTATCCAGTTGAGCTATGGGCGCACCTTGTCGGTATCCACTGACACAATATAACAATTACTGGCGGAGAGGGAGGGATTCGAACCCTCGGTGAGTTTCCCCACACACGCTTAGCAGGCGTGCGCCTTCAGCCACTCGGCCACCTCTCCAAAACCTGGCGGAGGGCGGGGGACTCGAACCCCCATGGGCTTTCACCCGGCGGTTTTCAAGACCGCTGCCTTACCAATTAGGACTAGCCCTCCGGATCTGCCGACCTGGACCTTACGATCCCATTGGTATCATGCCAGTTCCTGCTTCGTCGGTGGTCCCGCCGGTCAAGGGGCGGTGCCGCCGATCCATCAGCGGAAAGGCACGGTACTATTTGGATTTCCATTTGTCAAGGCGGTCGCCTACTCAGGTACTGTACCCGCACATCAGGGCGCCCGCAACCGGCCCAGATCAACCCCGAAGGTGGGCCGTGCGGTCCTGCCGCTCATTTTCAAAGGTAGGTTGATCCGTCCTTCGGAATCCCGCAGGGCTTGGGCCAGAAATGAAAAATTGCCCAGATCCGGCGTGAAGCCGGGTGGCAGCTTTACGTCGATGCCCATCGCGATGTTCCCCTCCAGGTCCAGCCAGCCCTTGCCCGACCATTCGGTGTCGCCCCCGGTCAGGGTCAATCCTTCAAGATAGTACCGTCCCTGGTTGAACATGAAATGATGGACCAGGCTCTTGAATCGGACATCCTTGAGATCCTGCCGGTTCCCCAGGTACGGCGTGACGTCCCGTAGCCATTCTGCGGCATGCAGGACACCTGGACCGCCAGTCAACCACCCATCGATATTCACCGTTCGCAAGACGGTGGCCTTGTCCCGGAGGTCGCATTCCCCAACCAACTCGGTGTCCAGATCACAATCGAGACGGCTGCCGATGTCCGGCGCCCAGGGTTTCAGCAGAGCGACGGCGGGAATCTTCCTTGCCTCGGCCTTGAAAAACAGGCGCCCCCACGGGTTTTCCACGAAGTCCACCGACAGGTCTCCCGTAAGGGTACCGGTGGACCGGCGGGCCGACAACGCCGTCACGGCCAGCGCCTTGTCCGCGAAGCCGCCCTTCATGTCGAGATGGGTGTAGGGAACCCTCTGCAGGACCAGGGTGTCGGCCATGACCGCGAAGGAGAAGACCAGATCGGCGGGAATCAGATCTCCGGGAGGCGCGGCTCCGTCCCGGTTCAGCTCCGCGGCCGTCATGGTGGCGGTGTCCAGCCCCAGATTCAAATCCGAAATCCGCACCCTGAACCCGGTTGCCTCAACCTCCCCCTCCCGCCAACCGACCACGAGCCGGGGCCCGGCCAGTTGGACCGCCTTGACCACCAGCTGTTTCCGGAGCAGGGGCAGAAGGGCCGGGACGATGCTGAATTCATCGAACTGGATGGCGTAGGATTCCAGGCCATTGGGCGACCCGGTGGCCTCCGCCAAGGCGGCTCCGGTACCCCGCATGGACCCGTCCCGCAAGGTAATGCTCCAGCCCCAGGCCCAATGGATCCGTGCCTCGCCCAGGGTGACCCTGGCCCCGGTCGCCCGTTCCACCTCACGGGTGACCTGGTCCGTGATCAGGTCGCCGGGCAACAGCCGGGGAGCCAGCAGGATCACCGCGATAAAAATCAGCAGAAAGATTCCACCGGCGACGAGCGACCTGCGCAGGAACCTCTTCATCATCACCCTGAACCTTTCGAGCGACCGTCTGGAATGATACGCGCCCCGCCGAGTACCGTGTCCCCGGCGTAAAGGACGAGTCCCTGACCCGGGGCGGCCGCGTCCACCGGCTCGGTGAGTTTCACGCGGATCCGATCACCCTCGCGGGACCAGCCGCCTACCCTGGCTCCGGAGTGCCGGTGGCGGATTCGCAGAACGACGTCATCGTTCAGGTTCGGAATTCCGGGCAGGGAACAACCGGTATCCCAGTTGGCGGGAAAATCCGGAACAGCGGCCACGAAGCCGTCCCCGGCCACCGTCCAGGTCTGAAGTTCAAGCCGCGAGCCGACCACCAGGCGTCCGCCGGCCAGATCGAGTTCCAGGACATAAAACGGCTCCGGCGCCGCGATCCCCAGCCCCTTCCGCTGCCCCACCGTGTAATGAACCAGCCCCCGGTGGCGGCCCAAGGTCCGGCCGCTACGATCCACGATGTCCCCGGGGGCCAGAGCCCTTTCGTCCCCGTCGGTGACCTGCTCGAAAAGAAAGCTCCGGTCCCCGTCCGGCACGAAGCAGATCTCCTGGCTGTCCCTCTTTTCCGCCACCCGGATACCCAGCTGACGGGCCGCCTCGCGAACCTGGGGTTTGACATACCAGCCCAGCGGGAAAACCAGGCGGCCGAACAGGCTGCGGTCGATGCGGTGCAGGAAGTAGGACTGATCCTTGCCGGAATCCTGGCCGCGCAGCAGGCGGGCATCGGGCCCGGAGCCTTCAATGCGGGCGTAATGTCCGGTGGCAGCGAAGGCACAGCCCTGCCGGTCGGCCAGCCGCACCAGCTCGGGGAATCTCACCACCCCGTTGCAATCGAGGCAGGGATTGGGAGTGTGCGCCCTGGTGTAATCGGCCACGAAGGGTTCGATGACGCTCTGCCGGAAGGGCTTTTCCACATCGGCCACCCAGTGGGGCACGTCGAAACTCCGGGCCAGGCGGCGGGCGTCCTCGATCGCATCGAGGGAACAACACGACTTGTCGGTGAAGGCGTCCTGGTCGGCATAGCAGAAATTCTTGAAGGTGACGCACTGGACGTCGCAGTCCAAGGCGCGGAGCAGGGCCAGGGTCACGGCGCTGTCCACTCCGCCGCTGATGCCGAGCAGGATCCTCGCGCCGGGCGGCAGCGCCCGGCGCAGGGGGTCCGGGATCGGCAGCGGGAAGGTCATTGGGCGAAAGGTGGTATGGGCGCGTTCATCAGATCATGGACGATCTTGATGTTTTCCCGCGAACGATCGCCGATATCCCCGTCGGGATCGAACTTGGAAGCCATCTCCCACTCCTTGAGAGCTTCGCGGTAGATCTTCGCCTCCGCGAACATGATGGCGATGTTGTAGTGGGCCAGGGAGCTCTCCGGGTGGTACTCGAGAACCTTGCGGAACTCGGCCAGGGCCTCGGTCGTCCGCCGCTGCCTGAGGAAGAGGGATCCCAGATTGCAACGCGCCTTCTCGTCGGTGGGATCGACCGCCAGCGCCATATTGTAGAACTTGTCGGCCTGGCCGATCCGCTCGTCGAACTGCTGGCGATTGCCCATCGTCTCGGAGCGGTCGTCCCAGACCGAGCCCAGGTTGACCATCGGTTCAATGAAAGTACTGTCCTGGGCCACGGCCAGATTGAAATAGACTTCCGCGCTGTCCAACAGGGCCTGGGCGCCTGGATTGAGCCACCCGCCGTACCTGGCGCTGTCGGAAGCGGTGTCGTAAAAGTGGTTGCCGAGGAGAAAATTCGCATAGCCGTTGTAGGGCGGTCCCCCGGCGGCGATCTGATGGAGGGTATCCTGCAGGGCCTGGCCCTGGAATTCGGCCGTCCGGGCGATGAACATTTCCAGTTCGGTCTGGGGCACCCCGTCCTTGCAGCCGGACATCAGACCCGCCGTCAGCACGACGGCAATGAAACTCAATGCCATGACTCGACTCATCGATCGTTCTCCCTGAATAAAGAATGGAAACCGGCCGGCGAACCCGACAAGCCCGCCGGCAATCCTACCACCAGCGTTCCAGGCCGGTTACCGATATGGTCAACCGCCATACTTCGCTCTCAAGACCGTTTTGCTCCAGATCACCGATCAGACTGTAGGATACCGCCACATCCAGCTCTCCCAGATTCTGCCGGAAGGGGAAGCCCGTACCGATGCTGATCGTCTTCTCGTCGATCACGGCCCCCTTTTCACCTTCCACGGTGCCGCCCACGCCGTAGGCCCAGCGCCTGAAACTTGCTCCCAGCCGTAGCGGCAGATTGGACAATCCGCCCCGGCGCACCCGTCCCTGCATGCGTTCCAGGCCGACCGACAGGCTGAATTCGTCCTCCATGTCGGTCATCCATGCCTCCGGTCCGGTGAACTTGCTGAAGGCCTGGAACTGGCCATCGGCGCCCAGACGCCACCGCCCGAAGGGCCGCAGTTGGATACCGGCCATGTATTCGTCGGGCATCTCCATGGTATAGGAGGTAAGGTAGCGCTGGCTCACCCCGAAGTGGGTCACCTTCCGGTCGGCCTCGATCTTGTGGGCCGGAGTCCAGGAGGCCCCCGCCTGGAGCCAGGAGAACGGATCCAGCAGCACGCCCCAGGTCTGGGAGGTGCCGTGGAATTCGTCATAGGTCTCCTTGACGTTGGTCTGGTAGAAAGGACCCGTGGCGTCGGAAGGATTGGTGAAGAAGTTGGTCACCGTTCCCTTGAGCGACCCGGCCTCGATATTGACCGAGGCGCTGACCGCAAGCCCGGGCAGGATTTTCAGGGCGCCGCCCAGGGGCACCCGGAAGCGGTTGCCGATCCTGTTGAACTGTTCGTTGCCGACGATGGAATCACCCCACACCTCGGCCCAGACCGTATCGATATACGTATGGTACTGGGTCGTACGGTGCACGAGGAAGCCGGCGGTCAGGGCCAGCCTGTCCTTGATCACCGGACCGGCCACCCGTACGTCCGGGGAGAAGACCCGCGAATTCTTCCGCTCGCCCCGCGTGTCCCGGGATTCAATATTGTCGCCGTAACCGGTGAACTTCAGCACCAGATGGCGCAGGGAATACAGGGACGCCAGATTTTTGAAACCGGGATTGAGAGAATCCGAGACGGCCATGCCCCACCCGCCGCGTCCGACCATCCGGGCGTCGTCGATGGTGGTCCGCTGACCGATGTTGTACAGGGCGAAAGGGGTCTGGGCGAGCGCGGGCAGGGACACGCCCCAGACCAGGAGTAATACCGGCAGGACAAAAACACGGCGCCCCGGGAAAAAGAAGCCGGCTGATCTGCGCAGGAGAGCGGGCATCATTTCCCCTCCCCGTCGAGATCGTTGACGATGCTGTACGTGATCTTCAGTTGGGGCCGCTGGGTTTGCTCCGCGGCGGCGGTGCCCTTGAAGCGGAACTCACGATAGTAGAAATCCGGGTTCACCGAAATGAATCCACCCTCGGGAAGGAAGTCCTCCCCCGCGGTCAGGATCAGGCCCCGCGTCCCGGGATAGACCTGGTTGATGATTCGCAGGACCGCCTGGGTGACGTCGAACTGGATGGTCTTGTGATACTTGGGATCCAGGCTGTTCTGCCCGGTGACATGAAAACTGTAGTACTGGTTTCGATCATCGAGTTCATCGAGCTGCATGGTCCGGAAGGGATCTCCGAAGCGGGTTACATCCCACTCCAACACCGAGATGGAGGCCAGGTTGCCGAAGCTGGCGGTCGTGTCGTTGGTGACGCTGAGCAAGGCCCGGTTGATGAATGCGTGAGGCGGCAGTCCCGAAAAATCGAACAGCAGGGCCGGATACGATCGCAGCCCCGTGCGCAACAGGAAGCCGGTGTCCACGTCGGCCGGCGGGTCGGGAACCTGTTCGAAGGTGGATGTGTCGGCGTAGGGAGCGATCAGGAAGTTCAGGATGGTGTTGTCCTGGAACTCCACGACAAAGTTGGGCGCGACAATCGTCCCCACCGCCACATCATCCAACTCCCTGAAGTGGGACAGCTCGCGGGAAGCGAAACCCACCAGACCGGAATCGGACAAGGCCCCGAACGTCACAATGATGCCGACTTTTTCCTTGTTGGTGATCCAGCCCAGAAGATCGGTGGCGTCCCAGAAGGGCAACAGGGGTTCGCTGCTGTCGTTGGCCGAATTGAAATCGCTATTGAGGAAGGAGCCGACTCCCGCAGGCGTCTGCACCGGGTAGTTCTCGTAGGCGGTGGAATCGAAGGGGGCCTCCATCATCTGCACCTGGTAGTAGAGATCCACCGGCTGTCCCGTGGCGAGGGTGTCCAGGATGGAGGAATAGAATTTCAACTTGGTCAGGCTGAACTTGACCGACTTGATGTGCTCCTCGGTGAACAACGTCTCGGGATAATCAGCGGTGTATTCGAGGTCGAAGTCGTAGTTGGCGATGATGGCTCCCGACCGGGTACCACCCTGCTCTCCCAGGTACAGGACTTCCTGCCGGTGCACCGGGATATCGGGATTTTCCACACGCAGGGCGGAATACCGGGTGATTTCCTCCACGCCCAGGGGGACCAGGACCGTGTCGATCCGATCGGTCACCAGCGCCGTCCCCACCACGTTGGATTCGTCGCTGGTGCAGCCGGCGGCCGCCAGGATCACCAGGGCCGACATGAAGGCCAGCCCCATACCGAGGTGGATATGGTTGCCGCCGCCCCTTCGGATACCGTCGATGGTGGACTTCAAAATCGCCTCTCCTTGGCCGTCAGCGCGCGGCCGGCACCCGGGCCGACAGGCTGACGCGGGTGAACCCGCTCTGCTTGATGATGTCGATCAATTTCACGACGTCGCCGTGGGCGGCGTCTTCATCCGCCCGCAGCACCATGCGGTCCTCGCCGCTTTCGGTGTGCATCTTTTCCAGTCGCAAGGCCAGACTCTCCAGGTCGATCAGCGTGTCGTTGAGGTAGACATCGCCCTCGGACGTCAGGAAAAGGATGGCCGGGGTGTCCACCGTCTCGGAAGCCGTGGCCGACCGGGGCAGGACCAGGTTGATCGCCGGTTGATTCTTGAAGGTCGAGGTGACCATGAAGAAAATCAAAAGCAGGAACATCACGTCGATCAGGGTGGTGATGTTGATGATCAGCCCACGGCCCTTGTTTTTGGGACGAAAATTCATCGGCCCGTCACCGTTTCGGCGTTCACGTTAGCCGCGGCCTGCTTTGCGATCTGCCGGCGGCGCAGGGTGTCCAGAACCTTGGAAGAGTAATACTCCAGGTCAAAGATGATACGATCGGCCCGCCCGTTCAACCAATTGTAGGCCACCAAGGCGGGGATGCCGATGATCAGCCCCGCCGCCGTGGTGACCATGGCTTCGCTGATTCCGCTGGAGAGCGTTTCGGGATTGCCGAGCCCGGCGGCGGAAATCGTCGCGAAGACCCGAATCATGCCGATCACCGTGCCGAGCAAACCCAGCAACGGCGACACCGCGGCCACCGTCTCCAGGACCCCCAGCCGCCAGGTCAGCCGCGTGGCCTCCTGGCGCCCGGCTTCCTCCAGCACGTCCCGGATGACCGTCCAGTCGTTGTTCGCGTGGTCCAAACCAACCTTCACCAGATTGGCGAAAGGACCCGGCCGGCGCTCGCAGATGGCGTAGGCCACGGACAGGTCCTGGCTGGCGGACAGGGTCATCACCACCTCGGCGATCTCAGGCACGATGATCCGCCTTTGCCTCAGCACGTAGATCCGTTCGATCAGCACGGCCATTCCCACCAGCGAAGCCAGGCCGATGGGGATCATCATGTATCGTCCGGCCAGTATCATTTCCCACATCTGGGGTCAAACCTCCATCATGACAATAAAGCAGGGGATGCCCTCCCCCGCGGAGCGCCTTCTTGTCCTCAACGCTGGAACGCAGGATAGTGCAGGCCGAGAGTGATCACAAGAGTCTCTTCCGGAAAATGATCCGGCAGGGGCCAGTAGGGGGCAAACGCCTTCAAGGCCGCTTCGGAAGCGTCGTGCAGGGAGTCATGCCCCTCGGTCTCCAGGACCTCCATGGATTGGACTCTGCCGTCCTTGCGGATGACCAGCTTGATCACCGTCATCCCGTTGATCACCCCGAGCCGGTAGGCGTAGGGCGCCATCCAGTGGCGGTAGAGTTCGTTCTGGAACCGGCGCATCCAGGGGGCGTAGTCCCACTCGTAGGTGTTCAGGCTGAAGTCGCCGTCGATGGCCACCCCCGCCTGGACCTTGCCCCGGGCCACCTGGTTGAAATCGAAACCGCGGTCGCCCACGGCGCCTTCTTCGCCCTCCTTGAGGATCGAAGGGGCTTCGCCGCCCCACCAGTCATCAAGTTCGGGTTTCTTCTCGTCCTGCTCATCGGCCTGGTCACCCCGGTCGGACCCGCCGGATTCGGAATCCTCCCGGGGCAGAACCCATTCGCCGGTCGGATCGATATCTTCGCCATCGACCTTATTCTGCTCCAGGCCCGCTTCCCCCGTTTCCTGGGGGCTGGTGGCCGATTCCGTTTCGGGCAGGGGCTGCTGGGCCTGCTGAACGCCGTCGGCGCCGGCCAGCTCCTCTTTCCGGATCTCGACCTGGTCCGCCACCCAGTCCTCGTCGGCGGCGGGGGTGTTGGAATCGCCCCCCATCTTGTTGTCCGCGGCGATGGAATGATGCAGGGCCAGATAGTCGGGATCCTCGGGCGGCGTTTCGCTGGCCTGGCGATCGGGCACCGAAGTGTAGGCCTTGGGCATCTTGCCGGCCGGGTCCTCGGCGGGCTCATCAGGGATCAGGAACAGTTCGACTTCCCGGCCCAGATCGTCGGCCATGGCGGGATCCACCGCGAGAGTCAGGGGAATGCGCCAGGTCACCGCCGCCAGCACCAGATGCAGCAGCAGCGACAGGGCGAAGGCTCCCTGAATGATTCTTTTCTCGTGCACCTGCAATCACTGTCCCGAATTGAGGCAGGCAAGCCCAAGCCCGCCAGGTCGTATCAAACCACCTGTTCCCGAATCAATCACAATTTACGGCTAACGGAGAAAATGTACCCCGTGCCGGTCTCAAATGCCAACCCGGGTTGACGAAAGCCACGTGCTCGCCCATGCTTATCCTCGCCGGCGAAAGGAACGCCGGGGATTGGGTCGCACCATGGATGATGCCCGGACATTGCTGGAATCTCTGCCCCTGGACCTGCGATCCCAGGTCCAGCGGTCGGTTCCCCTGAAATCGCTGACATCCCTGCAGGTGGGAGGCCCGGCCGCCTTGGTGTGCCCGGTACATAACCCCGAACAGGCCCTCCAGTTCCAGGCCTTGGCCCTGGACCGGCAGATTCCCTACTTCATCCTGGGCGCCGGCAGCAATGTCCTCGCGGATGACCGCGGCTTCCGGGGCCTGGTTTTGCATGTGACCACGGAAAACCTGGTCCGGAAGGGTGATACCGTCCGCGCCGGCGCCGGGCTTTCCTTCGACGGCCTCATCGAACGCACCCTGGACCTGGGGCTGACCGGCCTGGAATTCGCGTCCGGCATCCCCGGCACCCTTGGCGGAGCCCTGGTGGGCAACGCGGGCTGTTACGGCCACGAGATAGGTGAATTCCTGGTCGAGGCCCTCCTGCTGCGTCCCGACGGGCGGTTGGAAACGGTCGGGCCCGAGGAATTCGGATTCCGCTACCGGGAAACGGACCTGCGGGAATCCGGCACGGTGGTCCTGGAGGCGGTTCTGCGGCTTCAGCGTGGCGACGTGGACCAGGCGGTGAACCTGCGCCGGGAAAAGATTTTCGACCGCCGGGCCAAACATCCCGTGGACCTGCCCAGCGCCGGCAGCTGGTTCCGCAACCTTCCTCCCGCCGAACCGGGCGGTCGCCGCCGGGCCGCCGGCATCCTCCTGGAGCAGGCCGGGGTCAAGAAAATGAGTGAAGGCGACGCCCGGGTCTTCGCCAAGCACGCCAACATGATCATCAACGCCGGCCGCGCCACGAGTGCCGATGTCCTGAAACTCGCCGCCCGGATGAAAATGGCGGTGCAGGAAAAATTCGGGGTTCACCTGGTGGAAGAGGTCAGGTATCTCGAGCCTTGACCCCAAGGGGAAATACCGCCCGGACCCCTACTTGATCAACATGACCTTGTGGAGCAGGATGTTTTCGGGCGTGCTGATCCGCAGCAGATAAACCCCAGCTCCCACCGGCCGGCCCGCGCTCCTGCCGTCCCACCGCAGGGCATGGTCCCCGACCTCGAACCAGCCGTCGGCCAGGACCGCGATCCGCCTTCCGGTCAAGTCGTAGACACTCGCCTGCACCACGGCGCCCCGGCTGAGCGCGAACCGTGCGTTGACCAGGGGGTTGAAAGGGTTGGGCCAGGGTTTCCGGGTCCAGGCCACCAGGGGCAGATCCCGTTCCACCGCTTCCGGACACAGGTCCGTCAGCGAAAGATCCAACGTTTCACGCTGGGTGCTTTCCCCCACCGTCAGACGCAGGAGGCCATCCCCGGAGGATTCGCCCAACTCCCGGCGGTCCACGGTCAGGATCCAGGTTCCACTGTCGTAATCCATCTCGCCCAGCACGGCCTGGCCCGAGATGGCCAGGGGAATCCACCGCCCCACCGCTCCGAAATCAACCTGCCAGGGCCCGGGCCGGTCCGGCTGGATCCTGATCTCCAGGAAACGCGGACCACACGTGACGGACAGGGCCTCGGGCTCCACCGCCACCAGCTCCTGTTCCATGTTGAGCAGGGTCAGACCCAGCATCAGGGAGCGGTCCAGGGTCAGGATGTCCGGCACGTCGTCGAGGTTGAAGTCCTCCACCCTGAAGCCCGTCACGTCGGGGCCGGCGGAAATTTTCACGGTCGGTGAAAATTCCCAGCTTCCCAGGGGGAAGGAAATGCCCAGCAATCTTTCCGCGCGTAGGTTCATCACCAGCTCGGCGCGGCCGTCCCCATCCATGTCCCGGATAAGGATTCCTGACGGTGCGCTGCTCAGGGTGTGGGCTCCGATGCGCCTGGTCAAAACGCCGGCGCCGGTGTTTTCGAACATGGTCAGGGACTCGTCCGATCTGTTGACGACGATGAGATCCTCATCCAGATCCTGGTCGAGGTCTCCGACCGCCATGATGCTGGCGCCCGTCCCCGCGTTCAGCCAGCTCATCGCACCGAAGGACCGGTCGCCCTGGTTGAGCACGGTCCAGACACGGTTGACCCCGTCGCTGAGGGCCAGATCGGGCAGGCCGTCGGCATTCAGGTCCAGGGCCGCGGCCCAATCCGCCCCGTTATCCAGACCCAGAGCCACCTGAGCCGGAAAGGAATGATCCCCGGCACCGAACAGCACGCGGACTTCAACCACTTCCCGAGTGATGATCAGGAGATCCCCGAAACCGTCGGCGTCGATGTCCCGGGCGGAAATGAAGAACGGTGAAGCTCCCGTGGGTGTCTGGGACACGATGGAAAAGCCCTCTCCGGAGACGAAATCGGCCACGTGCACCAAACCACCGGAGACATCCAGGATCGCCAGTTCCGGCCCGGGATCCTCATCAGTATCAAGGACCGCCACCTGGCCCGGATCGAAAGAAAGGGGATAATCGGTGGGGGTGATCGCGAAGCCTCCGGCGGCCAGGCCCGGACAGAAACTGAGCTTGGTGTTATTCCCGTTGGCGACCACAAGATCACAACGGCCGTCTCCGTCGAAGTCCGCCAGTTCCGAAGCGCCCGGGCTGGCGTTGAGAGCCAGGGCCGGAAAACCCCAGAAACCCGGCTGGGAATTGGCGAACATGACGGTCACCTTGTTGGCGTCACCGCCAATCGAAACCAGGTCACGACCACCGTCACCGTTGAAGTCGCCGGAAGTGATGGCCAGGGGCTGACAGCCGGGATAATAGGCATTGCGCCTGATCCAGGCACCCTGCAGGAGCTGGAAGAAGTCCACCAGCCCCCGGTCCCGATTGGAGGCAAAAAGCCCCGGCGTTCCGTCGAACAGAACGGTCAGATGCAGGCCGTCCGCCGGCAGTGTCAGCCCGATCGATTCGAATCCCACCAGTTGGCCGGCCGTTTCACGCAGCAGGACCAACTCCGGCGACCCTTCCACGGTGGCGGCCAGTTCGAGCCGGCCGTCGTCGTCGATATCGTAGCTGGCCAGATGAGTGGGGAAACCCGCCGGGAAATCCTGAAGGGTCCCCACATAATCGCCGGCCGGATCCCTGCGGAACACCCCGAGGGTTCCGGAAAGCGGACCCCGGTTGGCCGTCACCAGTTCGCGGACCTGGTCTCCATCGAGATCGATGCCCAGAATTGAATAGGGCTTATCCCCGGTGTCCTGCACCGAGGTGATGCTCCAGACCTCCCCTTCCTCCCTCAAGAACGCCACCTTGTCGATCCCCGGCAGCGACACCGCCAATTCAGGGATCCCGCCGACCAGTTCCCCCAGGAAGGATAAGGTACCGGGATCCTCCTCCAGAACCACGTATCCCTCGATGGTGAAGTAGGGCGGCTGCGGCAGGACCTGAAGAAAAACCACCCGGTCCGGATTGACGGTGGCGGCCACCACTCCCTGGTTCAGGAGGGGACGTCCCTCCCAGGGGATCAAATAGACAATCTTCCCGCCGACCGGGAATTGCCTGATCTGGAGGAATCTCCCGGAGCTGGATACGTAACGGTGGAGAGTGAGGATCCCGTTATCCACCCCGTCAACCAGGAAGTCGGGAGCCCCCACCTCGAGCGGCAGGGAAACCGCGCTGAGCGCCTCGCCCGTCAGTTCAACCGCCGCGGGACCCGGGAACTGGACCTGGGAGTGGGCCGGCGCCGCCAGCGCGAAAACGGCCAGTGCGAAGCAGACCGCGCAGAAGCCTCTCTGCACCGCCCCGGGAGCGTAATGGCCGTTTGGGTACCGCTGATTGACTTGAGCCACGAATCGTCTCATTTCTCCAGGTAGGGTCACATCAGTATAGGAATATCACGACCAACGACCAAAAGAGTTTCGATTTATTATTATTATTGACACTCAAGGGGTTGCGCCTGAAATTTATTTGATGAGTTTCATTAGGCTGCATCCCCGCTAGCCCGGGCAAAGTCCTGGACAGGAGCCGATTCATGTCCCAAAAATTCGTGTCTGCTTTGATCATTCTCCTGATGATCACGGTTTATTCTCCCTTGCTTGCCCAGGACACCGACCCCCAGGATGCACCTCCCCCCGAGCAACCCCAAAAGACCTTCCAGTTGCTCCGCAGCTCGTCTTCCGCCGTGGAAGAACTCGATATCGAGGAAGAGGAAATGGATGTGTGGGAACCCGCCATCGAAGCGGGCACCATCGAGCTCAGCTTCGGCTTCGGCTTCATCGATTTCAATAAGGTCTTGTGGGAACACGATCAGATTATTTACAAGTACACCAACGACGCCACCTTCTGGGGAGATGTCAAGATCAAGGGCAAAAGCGCCTTCAACCC
Source organism: uncultured bacterium (assembly GCA_965369705.1). GTDB lineage: Bacteria > Krumholzibacteriota > Krumholzibacteriia > LZORAL124-64-63 > LZORAL124-64-63 > JAGLCY01. The sequence continues at coordinate 4,661 of CBDURF010000026.1, read as the reverse complement.
GGTCTTTCGCCTGGGTTACAACCTGACCGACTGGTTCTCCCTCGAAGGTATCGGCGGCTTGGCCATCTCGGAATACACCTCCACCATCACGAACCGGTGGTCCCGTGAGAACAAGCCCGGCTTTTCCCCCGTACCTGACCCTCCGCTGGGAGAATTCGACGCCGAGCACCGCTCCCTGTTGACCCTGCAGGCCTCCCTGAACGCGGTCATCTATCCCCTGTCGATCTTCGACGACGGCAAGGGCAAGCTTCACCCCTACGTGACCGGCGGCTTCGGCCGAATGTGGTTCGAGATGAACTCCAACTATTTCGACGGGGCCTCCGGCACCTCGGACATCAATTTCGGCGGCGGTTTGCGTCTCCTGGCGGACAAGAAAATCAGCATCCGGTTCGAGGTCGTGGCCCATATCAACGAGATCGAATTCACTCCCGCGCCATATTTCACCAGGCGGGACGAGGGAACCGTGGTTGTGCCCCTCAATGAATACCCCAGGCAGGCTGATGGATCGGTGGTCGAGCAGGTGGTCACCAAATACAAGCCTCAGGCCCTGAATCTGCTCAACTGGAGTATCGGGGTGCAGGGATCATTCTGATCAGGGACTGATTCATATCCAGGAATTCTCGGGCTCACCATGTCTGCTCCCCTGACAAGGGGGCGATCTCCCGTCGGAACTCCAGGGCCTCCCGCACTTGGGTTTTGCCTATGCGGTCCCGCCGGTCCAGGGCGGCCAAGGTCCGGGCGACCGACAGACATCGCTTCACTCCCCTGAGTGACAGGCCCAGGGGCAGACGCGAGTCGTCCAGGAACGTGGCCGCGCCCGCCGTCAGGAGATCCCGGTCGGACCTGTTCCGCCAACCGGACAGGCGCCCCCGGGCGGCCGTCAGGTCTTCTTGCGCCGGTCGCTCCCGCCAGGACAACGGAACCGCCTCCGTCCCCTGACCGTGCGGATTTCCCCGCTTCTTCCCGGTCAGGAATCTTCCCTGCCACTGCCCCACTTCCACGAACAGATGGAACCGATCCAGGAGCGGCCCGGACAACCGTGACAAATATCGAGACCTATCCTGCGCCGTGCACCGGCAGGAGCGGAGCGTGCTGCCCAGATACCCGCAGCGGCAGGGGTTCATGGCGGCCACAAGTTGGAAGTCCGCCGGAAAGGTTTGGCGACCCGGGTTGCGGACCAAGGTGATGGAACCTTCTTCCATGGGTTCCCGCAGGACATCCAGCACCGCGGGTGAAAATTGGAGCAACTCGTCGAGGAACAGGAGTCCGCCGTGGGCCAGGGTGACTTCGCCCGGACTGGGTCCCGCCCCGCCACCCACCAGACCGGCCCGCGTGATCGTATGATGGGGTGCACGAAATGGCGGACGGACCATTAGCGAGGTTTCTCCCAGCATGCCCGCCGCGCTGTGGATGCGGGTAACCTCCATGGCTTTATCACGGTTCATGGCGGGCTGCAGCCGGCCGAGAATCCGGGCCAGACGGGTTTTGCCCGTCCCCGGCGGCCCCACCATCAAAAGATGGTGCCCCCCCACCGCGGCCAGGACCGCCGCCTTGCGGGCCAGGGGCTGCCCCTCCAGTCCCGCCAGCAGAATGTCCGGCGCAGCTACCGAGTCATTGTCCGATTTGACGGGAGCCGGGTGTCGCCCGTTCCGCCCGGAATCCGGTTTACGACCCGTGCGCCACCACCGAATGACTTCGGCCAGGGTGTCGGCCCCCACCACCTCGACACCATCGGCCAGGCCGGCCTCCCAGGCCTGGGCGGCCGGAACCACGACCAGGCCTTCCCCCATCTGAGCGGCCGCCAACACGATGGCCAGCAATCCCCGGACCGGCCGCAACTCACCGAACAGGGACAGTTCTCCGATGAACAGGGCGCTCGGCCGAGAGCCCCGATCATCCTCCCGGACCGGGGGCTCGCCCGCCGCGACAATCCCCATGGCGATGGCCAGGTCGAAAAAGGCCCCCTCCTTGCGGATGCCGGCGGGCGCCAGGTTGACGGTGATTTTGCCCACCGGAATTCGTATCCCGCTGTGCCGCAGGGCCGCCAGCACCCGTTCCCGGCTTTCCCGGACCTCGGCGCTCGGCAGCCCCACCAGGTGGAATCCCGGTAAACCACGGCTGATGTCCACTTCGGCGGTTACGGCCAAGCCGTCGATGCCGGCCAGGGCGCCGGTCCTGATTCTGGTCGCCATGATCCTCCCGTTCCAGGCGGCAAGCGCCTGGTCGGCCGATTGCATGGATCCCGCCAAGACCGGGGTTGTCGTGGGAAACCGGCCCCAGGGAAGGGGAAACAGGCTTTTGTCAGCGTGAAGGGATCTTAAACGGTACGGAAATTCGACAACGGGGGGCGACGCCGGCCCGGGGGCCGGGGAACGGGGTTGCCGGGAAAAGGCCGGGAGTCATGAAAAAGCGGGAACCCCGTCAAGGGTTCCCGCTGAATCCACGAGGCTCGATCCGTGGATCGGGCCCGATCATAACGCCTTGTTCCTACAGATCGCAGGGACGAACGGTCTTGCGGCCGTTTTCCTTGGCGCGGCCTTCGGCGGCGGTGATGATCTCGCGAACCTTGGCGTCCAGAGCGGTATAGAATTCACCGGACACGTTACATTCCTTCACGGATTCCTTGGTCTTGCTCTTGCTGATAATCAGGTCAGCCATGCGGGTTCCTCCCTAAGAGTGTTGGTCCTCTTCCGATCCCTGCCGGCAGCGGCCCAAAGGCCCGGCGGGCGGCGGAAGCGGACTTCCTTCATTTCCAGCTCCGGAATATCGCGTCTCCGGCAAGCTGCGACACAATCGCCTCGACAGACGACGCTGTCAAGCGTAGTTTATCCTGCGGTCCCGTCAACGGAAAATCCCGTTAAAAGGCCCTCAAGCCCCGAAAAGCTACAACAAGGAGTTTCCCATGGCCAGCGAAAAAATCCTCGGCTACCTGGACAGCCACCGCAATGAACACGTCGACCAGCTGGTCGAGTTTCTCAAGATACCGAGCATCAGTTCCCAAAGCGACCATGATGAGGACACCCGGCGCGCTGCCGCTTTCGTCGCCGACGAGTTGAAGGAATTGGGCCTGGCGGTCGAGGTCATCGACCTGGGCGGCCATCCTTTGATCTACGCCGAGACCGAAATCCGGCCCGACCGGAAGACCCTTCTGTTCTACGGCCATTACGACGTGCAGCCGGTGGATCCGTTGGACTTGTGGGACACTCCGCCCTTCGAACCGCGCATCGAAAACGGCATCATCTACGCCAGAGGCGCCTGCGACGACAAAGGCCAGGTCTACACGCACATCAAGGCCCTGGAAGCTTATATCCGGCAGGGAATCGAATTGCCGGTGAACGTAAAGTTCATCATCGAGGGTGAAGAAGAAGCCGGCGGCGAGAGCATCTACAAGTACACTGAACAGAATTCCGAGAAAATGGCTTGCGACGCGATCATCGTCTCGGACACCGCTCTGTACAACGAAACAACGCCGGGCATCTGCTACAGCCTGAAGGGGCTGGCGTACATGGAGATCCAGGTAACCGGGCCGGCCATGGACCTCCATTCGGGCAGCTACGGCGGCACGGTGCAGAATCCCGGCAACGCCCTGGCCGAGATCGTGGCCAAACTCAAGGATGAAGAGGGCCGCTGCCTGGTGCCCGGGTTCTACGACGACGTGCTGGAGCTGGACCAGGAGGAACGCGACGGGTTCGCCGAACTGGGATATACCGACGAGATCCTCTGCAAGGAAACGGGCGCTTCCGCGGCGTTCGGGGAAAAAGGCTTCACTACCCTGGAGAGGATGTGGGCCCGGCCGACCTGCGACGTCAACGGACTGCTGAGCGGCTATGGCGGCGAGGGCGCCAAAACCATCATTCCCGCCAAGGCCATGGCCAAGGTTTCCATGCGACTTGTGCCCAACCAGGAACCCGAAAAGATCGCCAAGGCCTTCACGGATTACGTGCTGTCGATCGCTCCGGCAGGTGTGAAGGTCGAGGTCATCGACCACCATGGCGCCAACCCGGTCCTGGTGCCGCGCAAATCCGACATGATGAAGGCAGGCATGGCCGCCCTGGAGAAGGGGTTCGGCGCCAAGCCGGTGTTCATTCGCGAGGGCGGCAGTATTCCCATCGTGGGCACTTTCCAGAAGTGTCTCAAATCCCCGGTGCTGCTGCTGGGCTACGGCCTGTCCACGGACAACATCCACTCCCCCAATGAGAAGTTCCACCTGGACAACTTCTGGCGTGGAGCCCGGACTTCCGCGATACTGCTGGAGGAAGCGGCCAAGCAGGGTTAGTCGACAATAGCGGAGAATTGCACGGGAAATTTGACATGTCAGGGGGCAGGAAGTAGTTTTCTGCCCTCATACCAGCAGGCTTAGAGGCGTCCCCATCGTCTAGTGGTTAGGACACCGCCCTTTCACGGCGGCAACACGGGTTCGATCCCCGTTGGGGATGCCAAATCATCTTTTGCCGCCCCAATCTGCCGCAAGTATGTGAACATGCTGCTGGTTGGGGCGGTTCGATAATTCTCACCGTCGAATTCCAGTCCTTCAGGAAACACCAGTTGTTGGAACCGTTGCCTTTGGTCTAGGTCGTATTGCTCCCAGAGCCGCGGCCCGTGTACCAGGATGTCTTCCGCGAAGGCCACCACCCGTTCCACGTCATAGTCAGTCTGGGTTG
>CBDURF010000025.1:0-28159 GCA_965369705.1 uncultured bacterium | reverse complement strand
CTTCCAGCAAAACGTGCGCACCTTCGACCTGCGGGGGAAATTCGATTTTCGCCAAACCCTCGACCGGCAGTTCGCCGACCATCCCGAGGACCGGATAAGCCGCAACTGGCAGGCCACGGCGAATCTGAACCTGACCCGGAAATCGGCCGTCAATCTGCGATGGGTCCGACAGGATGAACGCCGCCACACCCAGGAAGGCGTCGCCAGCGCCCGCGGCAGTCTCGCGACCCTGACGCGGCGCTATGAGACAGGGTTCAACTACAATCCCACCACGAACCTGCGGCTGGGGCTCCAGGGGGAATTCATCACCAGGAATGACGAGGTGTCGGGTGTCAGCCAGGAGGAATTTGCACTGCGGCCCAATCTGCGCAGCCGGTTTCGCCGCACCTGGACGTTGCAGGCCGAACTAAGGGTTTCCGATGTAAAGAGCGAGGAACCACCGGGATCATTGCGGCCCTGGTTCTTTTCCTTTCCCGGTCGGAATGTCGAGTCCTCCGTGCGCCTGGCCTGGGACCCTACGGAATTCCTTGCTGTTTCCGCGAGCTGGTTCACTCGCAAGAAATCCGAAGGGAGGTGGCAGCATGATGTGCGTCTGGAAACGACGGCCCGTTTCTGACGGAGGGCGTTTCTGCGCGGCGCGGTGTTCAGGCCTGGTCTTCCTGGGCCTCCTGCTGGCCCTTGTATCGGCGGGATCGGCACTGGCCTCGGCGGGGAACCACCTGATCACCTTCGCGGGGGATTGGCATCCTGCCGGGCAGGAGCAGGAATGGCTCGAGCAGGACAGGCGCTGGTTCCGTTCCCTGCCCGCCGCGCGAAAATTCCAGGCTCCGGCTTTCCCGGATTCGACCTCTTCCACGGGCCTGGCGATGGATCCCGCGGAAACGCGGCGGGTAAAGAGCCTGGTGGGGGCTGCGGCGGCCGCCAGCGGCGACACAATGCCCGTGGTACGGCCGGTGTCGGCGCTGTTGCGCGACCGGTGGATGGATCGCGGCTACCTGTCTGCCTCGGTGGAGGTGCGCGGCGATTCGCTTCAGGTCCGGCCGGGTCCCGTCTGGACGGTAGGCGTCATGGATATCGGCGGGGATGATTTCCCGGGCCGCAGCCACTTGCTGGCCACCTGGCTGCCAAGGGTGGGTGACCGTTTCAAGCGGGAGGAATGGAGCCAGGGAATCGATATGGTCCTGATCGGGGCAGGCGAAGCCGGCTACCCCTTCCCCCGCTGGGTGACGCGCGAAGTCGGGTTGGTTCCCGAGGACAACTCCGTGGCCATCCGGGCCATGCTGTTGCAGGGCAACCTGGCCTTCATCGGGCCCGTTACCAGTGATCTGGCGGAGGAACGGGCGGCCCGTTTCCTGGCCCGCACCGCGGGCCTCCGGCCGGGTCAGGCTTTCCGGCATTCGGAGTTGGCCAGGGCGCGGCAGAGACTGCTGGCCAGGGATCTGTACACCACGGTTGGCGAACCCCAGGTCTACTTGACGTCCTCCGGGGACACGGTGGGAATCCATTTCCCGGTCGTGGCGCGGCGCAAGATCAATCGCCTGCAGGTCGTCCTCGGTTTGAGTCGGCGTGAAGACGGATCCGGAAGCCACGTCAGCGGCGAGGTGGATCTGCGCCTGCCGAACATGGCAGGTACCGGCCGGAGCCTGCAGATCGGCTGGCGGGACGACGGCAGCCAGAGGTCCCGCTTCGGTTTTTCGTATCTGGAGCCGTTGGCCTTCGGCACGCCCCTTGATATGGGACTGGGGCTGGACAACGAGGTCGAACGGGATTCCTACACTCGTTTCCGGTTGGAAAACATCTGGCGATTGCCCGTCGTGGCCCTCTGGGGCGTGGAGCTGGGCGTGGGTTGGGACCGGGTGACCTATCCGGTCGGCAACCTGGAACTGACCAGCAGGGTCCGGGCCCGGGGAGCGGTTCTGCACCACCGGGGTGATCGCACGCGCAGCGGGTGGGAAGGTCTGTTCGCGATCGAAACCGCCTGGCGTTCCGCCTCCCTGCGGCCAGCCGATGAAAGCGATACGCCCACGACCGCGCAGCTGGCCGAGGCGGTTACCCAGCGCATCTTCGAGGTCGACACCGCCGGGGAACAGTGGCTGGGCCGGACTTTCAGCCTGGCGGGTCGGGCATCCTTCCGGCAACTGACGGGGGGCGAACGGAAAGTGCCCCTGGCCGAGCAGTTCCGGTTCGGGGGCGCGGCCACTTTGCGAGGATACCGGGAGGATGAATTCCACGGCTCCCTGGCCGCCTGGGGCAGCGTGGAGGCGAGGATCGGCCGTCCTGGCGGGTCGCGTCTTTACACCTTCTACGACCTGGGGTATTTTGAATTCTGGACCCTTGATCCACTGGCCTCGGACCCGGCTGACCTGCTGCGGATCAGCGACTGGCCCCGGGGTTACGGGCTGGGCATCCTGGCCCGGACGCCCGCCGGGGACATCTCCCTGGCCATAGGATTTCCCGGCACGGTGGATTTCGATCAGGCCAAGTTGCACATCACTCTGCTGGAATCCTTCTGAGGGCCCCGTCGATCCGGAGCGTCATGGACCGCGAATTCGCCGCCAACAAGATCGCCTGTCTGCGAGCCGAACTCTCGCGTCACAACGAACTGTATTACAAGAAGGCCGCGCCGGTCATCAGCGACGTGGAATACGATGCACTGGAAAGTGAGCTGAGGGAACTCGAAAATCGGTTTCCTGATCTGGCGGCTGCCGCTAGCCCTACCGGTGAAGTCGGCAGTGACAGCGACGCCAACTTTCCCAGCGTGGCCCACAGCCGGCCCATGCTCAGTCTGCAGAACAGTTACGAGCTGGCGGAAGTGGAGGCTTTCGACCAGCGGGTGCGCAAGGAATTGGGCCGGACCGCGGCCCGCGGGGAACCGGTCTACTCGTTGGAGCCGAAAATGGACGGAGTGGCCCTGGCTGTCCGCTACAGGGATGGCAGGTTGTCCCTTGGTCTGACGCGAGGGGATGGCCGGCACGGGGACGACGTCACCGGTAACGTCCGCACCATCGGTGACATTCCCCTGGAACTGGACCCGGGCTGGCAGGATGTCTTTTCGGCGGCTGGAGTGAGCATGTTCGAGGCCCGGGGGGAAGCCTTCCTCACGCTGTCCCGCTTCCGGGCGTTGAACCGCGAACGGGAGGCCGCGGGCCAGGATATCTTTGCCAATCCCCGTAATGCGACGGCCGGCACCCTGAAGACCCTGGATTCCACCGAAGTCCGCCGCCGTGGCCTGTCGGTTTTCTTTTACCAGTTGTTCCCTCTCGATCCTGAAGATCCCCAGGCTATTGAGGGATTACCGGATTTCGCGGACCACTTTACCGAGATGCAGGCCCTGCGCACCCTTGGGCTTTCGGTCAACCCCTTTCTTAAGAAAGCTTCGCAACTTTCGGAAATTGAAGAATTTCTGAAAGATTTGGAGGTGCTGCGTCCTGGCTTGGACTACCAGATAGACGGAGCGGTCATCAAGGTGTCCGACCGTGATTTCCAGATGAAGATGGGGGCGACGGCCAAGGCGCCCCGCTGGGGCCTGGCCTACAAGTTCGCCGCGGAGGAGGCCGTCACCCTCCTGCGGGATATCACCCTTCAGGTGGGGCGCACGGGCGTGATCACCCCCGTGGCGGAACTGGATCCCGTGGAATTGGCCGGCACGACGGTCAGCCGGGCGACCCTTCACAACTGGGCCGAAATGGAACGGAAGGACATCCGGATCGGGGATCGGGTGGTGGTGGTCAAGGGCGGCGACATCATTCCCAAGGTCCTGCGGGTCCTGATCGATCAAAGGACCGGAGAGGAAAAGTCGCTGCCGGCCCCCGCGGCCTGCCCTATCTGTGGTGGGGCCACGGGCGGGCAGGAGGGTGAAGTGGCCCTGCGCTGCCTCAATCCCCGGTGTCCGGCGGTGGTAGCGGGACGGCTGCGCCATTTCGCCTCCCGGAACGCCTGCGACATCGAGGGCCTGGGCGGCCGTTCCCTCGACCTCTTCCTGGAACTTGGGATGATCTCCGGTCCGGCCGACCTGTTCGGTCTCGAACGTTCCGTTCTGGCGGACCTGCCGGGTTGGGGCGAGAAATCGGCAGACCGCCTGTTGGCGGGTCTGGCTCAAGCCAAGAGGCGTCCCTGGGCCGCCAAGATCTTCGCGTTCGGCATTCCCCAGGTTGGCGTTTCCACCGCCTTGACCCTGGCCCGTCATTTTCCTGACATCGTTCATTTGTTGAGTGCGAGCGCCGAGGAACTGGCCGATTTGCCGGACATCGGGCCGATCGTGGGAGAGGCGGTGGTGTCTTTTCTGACGTCGGTTGAGGGCGGCGGCCTGGTGGCGGATCTGAAAGAAGCCGGATTCTTCCTGCCCGTGGAACTGCTGCCGCCACCCGAACGCGTTCTCAAGGGTGAGACCTGGTTCGCCGGCAAGGTCTTCGTCCTGACGGGCACGTTGCGGAACATGAATCGTGGCGAGGCCAAGGCAGCCATTGAAAACCTGGGGGGCAAGGTGACCGGGAGCGTCAGCAAACGGACCGATGTCCTGGTGGCCGGCGAGAAGTCCGGGAGTAAACTGGCCAAGGCGGAAAAACTGGGCATCGAGGTCATCGGCGAAGAGAGACTCCAGGAGCTGCTGACCGAAGCCGGGGATACGGCGACCGAAAATGGCGACTGACCGGGACCTGCTGCTGGTACGGGAATGGCCACGGCCCGGCCGGGCGGCCTGGCTGGCCATCGATCTGTTGACCGGTGATCGCATCCTCGACCTCAAGGGGCCGGACATTGCGCCCATCGAAACTCCGGGGGCCGTCCTGGTGTCCGACGCCGTGACCGAAAGCCGGACCCTGGTCGGGGGCGCCCTGTTGATCCCCGAAGGTTGGCTGTGGTCCTGGCTGGATCCCCTGATGGCTGCCCCGGTGGTGGAAGAGCACGCCGTCGAGAGGATCCAGGTTGAATCCTCGTTGCGCGCCGCGGCTCGCCGGTTCCGCACCAGGCTGGGCTGGTACCGGAGCCTGGACCCTCTCCTGCGGGAATCCTGCCGGGGCCTTTTGCGCGGGTACACCCCCGACCTGTTGCCCTTCCTGGATCTGCTGGATGACGCGGTGGTGGCGCCGGCGGGTTTGGACTTCTCTGCGGAGAATCGTGAACCGGCGGCCTCCACGGTCCGTTCCCTCCGGCTGGAGCCCGGGCCGGAGGCCGTTTTTGCCTGGCTGGGTTCCGTCGAGGGTCTGGGGGGTTTGTACGGCCGGAAGTTCGCCCCCCGGCCTGAGCAGGCGGCCATGGGGCGGGAAGTCGCCCGGGCCCTGGCTGAAAGACAACCCTTGCTGATCGAGGCGGGGACCGGAGTGGGCAAGACCCTGGCCTACCTGGTTCCCCTGGTCGCTCTGGTGGTCAGCCAAGGGACTCGTGCGGTTGTGTCGACCCATACCCGTGCGCTCCAGTCACAGATCATGGATTTGGATCTGCCCCGGCTTGAACCCCTGTTGGGTGACCACAAATTCACCCTGTTGATGGGCCGGCGAAACTACCTGTGTCTCCGTCAGCGCCAATCCTTCCTTTCCCGCCCGGTGGAAGACCTCGGCGACGCCTTGCGGGCGGCCGCGTTTCGGCTGTGGCTGGCCGCAACCCGGGATGGCATGCGGGATGAACTGGCGGGACATCCGCTTCTCTCTTCCGAACTGCGTCCCCTTTTCGACGGGGCCGATCTGTGTCTGCCTGGCCAGTGTTACGAGGGTAACCGCTGCTTTGTCCAGAACGCCCGACGTCGGGCCCGTGAAGCAGATATCCTGGTGGTCAATCATTCCCTCCTGCTTGCCGATCGGCAGTCCGGGCACACCCTGCTGGGAGAGGTGGATCACCTGGTGGTGGACGAAGCCCACCGGCTGCCTGCGGTGACTCTGGAGGCGCATGCGGTGGTCTGCGGCAACTGGCGGTTGCGGGAGTTGGAAGACCTGGTGGGTCTGGTCCCGAAAGGAGGATCCCTTCCCGAGAGGATCGCCCTGGCGGCCGGCCGGCTTGCGGTTTTCGGGCTGGAGGGGAAGAAGGCGGCTGCGTCCTGCGAGGATTTCGGCGGCGCGGTCAAGCGCGTTTCAAATACTTTCGAGATGTGGTGGCGCGCCCTGGGGGCCCTGGTCGACGAGGCCATTTCGCCGGGGGCCAGGGACAGGGGTCGCGTCCGGGTCCGGGACAAGGACGAAGGCTTTGGTCCGATCCGGTCCCGGACCCTGGCGTTGTTGGAAGATCTGGCCGATGCTTCGGGGGTCTTTGCGCGGCTGGCTGGACATACCTCGGTCCTCGCTGACCTTTCCGCGGGTCTCGAAGACGACCTGGCCCAACTGGCACAGGCCGGCCAGTTGTTGGGCCGCCTCCATCAGGACGTACACTTCCTCATGATGGACCCCGACGAGGACTGGGTGACCTGGATTGAACCGGCTCCGGGCAAGGGCCTGCGTCGCCTCGGCGCAACACTGCTCGAATCCGGGGAGGTGTTGCGGGAGTACTGGCTTGACGCGGATTGCCGGCCGGTCATGACCAGCGCCACCCTGGCCGTGGGGGAGGATTTCACCCATCTGCTCCAGGAACTGGGACTGACCAGGCGCCGGCCTCCCACCCTGACCTGCACGACGCCATCCCCCTTCGACTTTCACAAGCAGGTCCTGATCCTGGCGCCGTCCCATTTCCCGGATCCCGGCGCCTCCCATTTCGGACGCGCGGTCGGCGAGTTGATGCGGGACCTGGTCCTGGAGGTGCCCCGTAAAACCATGGGGCTGTTCACCTCATACCGCCTGATCCGGGAGGCGGCGGAGATCCTGGGCCAGGCCGGCCTGACCGAGGATACGGCGCCGAGCGGCGTGGACCTGCCCGTCCTTTTGACCCAGAATCCACGGTCGGGAACGGGGACCCTGTTGAACAGGTTCCGGCGTCACGCCCGCGCCGTCCTCCTGGGCACGGCCACCTTCTGGGAGGGCGTGGATTTCCCCGGGCAGGATCTGGAGATCCTCGTCGTGACCAAACTGCCTTTCCTGGTGCCGACCGATCCCTGGGTGGAGGCGCGGTGTGAAAGGGTGGCGGCCGCGGGAGAGAATCCATTCACCTCCTTCATGGTGCGGGACGCAGTCCTGCGGCTCCGGCAGGGATTCGGACGGTTGATCCGCCGCACCGACGACCGGGGGGTCGTGATCATCCTGGACAACCGGTTGCATACCAAAAACTACGGAGCTACGTTTCTGAGCGCTTTGCCTGTCCTGCCGGTAGCTTTCGGCGATACGGCAGACATGTTGGAACGGGTGGAGGATTTCTTCAAACGTTGATCCTGGTTTCTGGGATCGGGGAGTCGCAGTGAGTCACAGCGGAAAAGCGGAATTCATCATCGGGGAACAGGACCTCGATTTGGCCATGTTCATGGCAGTCTGTCGCGGCCGGTCGGAGGTCCGTCTGGGGGATGACGCCCTCGGCCGCATCGAACGCTGCAATGTCTTTCGCAGAAAGCTGGCCGTTTCCGACCGCCGGATCTACGGAGTGAACACCGGGTTCGGACGCCTCGCCGACACCGTCATCCCTCCGGCGGACCAGGTCCAGTTGCAGAAGAATCTCGTACGTAGCCACGCCGTTGGTTGTGGGGAAGCCCTGGGCCGGGAAGAAACCCGGGGCATGATCCTGTTGCGGGCGATGAGCCTTTCCCATGGCTATTCGGGCGCCCGGGTCGAGGTCGTGGAACAACTTCTCTGGCTCCTGGAGGCGGATCTTCATCCCTGGATTCCCTCACGGGGTTCGGTTGGGGCCTCGGGCGACCTGGCTCCTCTTTCCCACCTGGCCCTGGTTCTGATGGGGGAGGGCCACCTGCTGGATTCGCAGGGTGAACGCATTACGGCGGGGCCGGTTCTCGCGTCCCTGGGCCGTGCGCCCCTGGAACTCGAGGCCAAGGAAGGTCTGGCCCTGATCAACGGTACCCAGTTGATGAACAGTATCGGCCTGGTGTCGGTTGCCCGCGCCTTCAACCTGATCGGCCGGGCGACCCTGGCGGCGGCCCTTTCCCTGGAAGCCCTCGAAGGGAGCGCGCTTCCCTTCGGGGAGGCGTACCACCGCCTGCGGCCCCACCCCGAAATCGAGGATGTCGCCAGCTGTTTCCGTGCGCTGCTGTCCGGCAGCGAGATCCTGTCCTCCCACCATGACTGCGCCCGCGTGCAGGATCCCTACTCGGTTCGCTGCAGTCCCCAGGTCCTGGGCGCCAGTTTGGGCGTGGCGCGTTCCGCCGGAGAGGTTTTTCTGCGCGAAGCCCACGCGGTGACCGACAATCCCGTGTTGATGCCGGACAAGGAATTGGTGGTTACCGGGGGTCATTTTCACGGCCAGCCCCTGGCGCACCAGCTGGATTTTCTCTACCAGGCCGCCAGTGAAATCGCCAACATCGCCGAACGCCGCATCAATCTCCTGCTGGGGGGCAACGGAGGACGCCTGCCTCGTTTCCTGGCCGCCGATCCGGGGCTTGAATCAGGTCTGATGATCGTCCAGTATCTGGCGGCGGCCCTGGTAACCGAGAACAAGTCCAAGGCCTTTCCGGCGACCGTTGATTCAGTGCCCACCTCGGACGGGCAGGAGGACCATGTGAGCATGGGCAGTGTGGCCGCCCTCAAACTGGCCGGCGTGCTCGAACGCACCGAGACGGTGGTTGCCCTGGAGATGTTGACGGCGGTCCGGGCGCTGCAGTTCATCACCCGTGAAGATCTGGCTTTCCGAGCCGGCCGGCCTCCCCTGGGACTGTCCGAACCGTTGGCTGCGCTCATGGCGGAGATTGCGGTCTTGTCCCAGCCCGATCCCGCGGACCGGTCGTTGAGTGATGATGTCGTCCGACTGGCCGCCTGGGTGCGCGAGGGTGAACTGCCCCCGGCGATCGCGGCCGGCCTGGGGGCGTTGGATGTGGTCATCTGAACCGCCGGGGAAACAAGTGAGGAGACAATCATGAACCCAGCCCTTCGCATTGCTCCCGGTGTCCGGGACGGATCCGTCACCGCCGATCTTGTCGTGACGGGAATCGGCCAGCTTTGCACCGTGCATTGCCCGGAGCTCGACGACCAAGAGGGCGTGGGTCCCCGCCGCCGGGCCGGGATGGAGGAACTGGGCATCTTTGAACACGCCGCCCTGGCGGTGGGTGCGGGCCGGGTCCTGGCCTGCGGCCCCGAAGAAGAGGTCCTGGCCGCGCTCTTCGACGGAGCGGACATTCCCACCGGCGTGGAGGTTGTCGACACCGGCGGTCGCGCCGTGATCCCCGGGTTCGTGGATCCCCATACCCACACCGTGTTCGGGCGTACCCGGCAGGACGAATACGAACGGCGCATTCGCGGAGAGACCTACCTGGAGATCGCCGCGGCCGGGGGTGGGATCCACGCCTCGGTCGCGGATCTCAGGGAGCGTTCGGAAGACGAACTGGTGGAACTCGCCATCGGGCGGCTCCGGGAGATGCTGGCCTGGGGAACCACCACCGTCGAGATCAAGAGCGGTTACGGTCTGAGTCTCGACGCGGAATTGAAGATGTTGAGGGTGGCCGCAGCGGCCGCCGAGGCCGTGGGGATCAGGACGGTCCGCACCTGCCTGGCCGCCCATGAAGTTCCCGCGGAATTCCGGGACCGCCGCCAGGATTACGTCCGGCTGGTTACGGAGGAAATCCTGCCCCGCGTGGCGCGCGAAGGTCTGGCCGAGCGGTGCGACGTCTTCTGCGAACCTTCCGTGTTCGGCCTGGAGGAGAGCCTTGTCATCCTGACCAGGGCCCGGGATCTGGGTCTGTCACTCACGGTTCACGCAGATGAACTGGAGCCGATGGGGGGCGCCGTTCTGGCCGCCCGTCTCGGCGCCGATTCCGCCGATCACCTGATCATGATCGATTCCAAGGGGCGCGAAGCCCTGGCCGGAGCGGCGACGGTGGCGGTCATGCTGCCCGGCACCGTGTTCACCCTCGGCCTGGACCGTTACGCGCCGGGCCGGGGCATGATCGACCAGGGCTGCGCTTTGGCCCTGGCGTCCGATTTCAACCCGGGCAGCTGTCCCATCCTGTCGATGCCCCTGATCATGGCCATCGCCTGCACTCAGATGCGTCTGACTCCGGCCGAAAGTCTGGTCGGGGCCACCCTCAACGCGGCCTGGGCTCTAGGTAAGGCGGCGGAGGTGGGCTCGCTGGGGCCGGGCAAAAATGCCGATTTCATCATTCTGGACGGCCCCGATTTTCGCCTGGTGCCCTACCGGGCGGGCCACAACCCGGTGTCCTCGGTTTTCCTTGGGGGACAGAAGATTAATCCTTAACCCACCTTCACAATCGGCGATGAATAGGCATGGGAAGTCGGGAGTCGATCACCGGCTCAGGGAAAATTCATCACACGCCGACTGCTGACAGCGGGGGTCTGCCTCTTGTCCAAGCTGAGCCAATTGAAGCAGAAAGCCTATCAGGCAGGGAAGGCCCGCGACTGGGATCTGGCCATCTCCGTCTATGAGAAGATTCTGGAAGTGGAAAAGAGCAATCCGACGGTCATCAACGAACTTGGCGATCTGTGTCAGAAGTCGGGCGATACCCGCAAGGCCGTCAAACATTTCCTTTCCGCCGCGACAAAATACCGCAAGACCGGGCTCCTGAACAATTCCGTCGCCATCTGCAAGAAAATCCTCCGGTACGACGCCGCGAACATACACGCCCATTGGTATCTGGCCGAAATCCGTTCGTCGCAGGATCTGGTGGTCGAGGGCGAGAACCACGCCCTGGCCTTCCTGACGGGTGGGGAACAGGTAGGGGGGGAGATCCAGGAGATCTTCCTCAAGCGCTGCGGCAAACTCCTGGAGCTCTATCCAGCCAGCCTGAACATCATGGAGCGGCTGACCCAGATCTTTCGCACGTGGGAGATGACCCTTGAGGCGAGCCGCGCGGGCTGCTTGATGGGTTGTGCGATCTACGATTCAGGCGACAAGGAAAGCGCCCGGAAAATGATGGACGATATCCTGGTCACTTCGCCGGAGCTCAGGAACTATCCCGAATTCAACAAGTGGAACAAGCGGGTAAATCCCGATGCCGCCGGGCAGGGGCCGATGGCGGACTACAATTCCGTCAAACTGGATAACTCCGGCCAGGCGCCCGAGACCCAAACCGCTTCCCCCGCCGAATCCCAAACCGAGCCCAAACCCGAATCCCAACCCGAGTCTCAACCCGAAGTCCGGCCTGCGGGCCCGGGCGCCGGGGAGATATCCTTCGCGGATATCGAGGCGCCCGAAGAAAACGCCGGGGATATGGCCGCGGAACCTGCCTCGGTGGACAACAAGGACAACGAGGGTTGCCTGGTCATCGATGTGGATGACGGCTCGGATATGGCCGACCTCGTCGCCCAGGCCTCGCGGGACGTGGCCGCGGAAGAGGATGGTGCCGCGGTGCCCATGTCCAATGACGCGCAGGACCCGGTCGCCAGGGACGAGCCTTCCTCCGCGGACGAGCCCGCTGAGTCGGTCGACCTGCTGGCCCAGATCCTCTCCGAGGACTCCGGCGCCGTGCTCGGCGACGAAGCAGGCCAGCTGGACACCATCGCTGCGGAGATCGGCAGCCTGGTCGGCGGAGGCGATGCCGGCGACGATGCCGATCGACTCTACGAGATGGGCATGGTCTACCTGGAGATGGGGCTTTTCGACAAGGCCTGCGAGAGCTTCGAGACCGCCGCGGCGGACGACGACTACACCATCCGCGCCTATGAAATGTGGGGCATCACCCTGCAGCGGGCGGAGCGGCCGGACGAGGCCATCACGGTCCTGACGTCCGGACTCCAGTTCGCGGAAGCGGACTCGCGGGAAAATCTCGGGCTGCGCTATCACATCGGCCGGGCCCATGAATTGGCCGACAGGCCCGAGACCGCGGTCGGAATCTATGAGGAGATCCAGGCCGTCGCGCCCAATTTCCTGGACATCACCAGGCGTTTGAGCCAGTTGGCCAGGGTCTGATTCCACCGGTACAACCATTCCGAACGATTTTCGGGAATTCTTGATCGCCGGCGTCTGTTAAATTAAGATGCGGCCATGAATAAACCGGGAAACGGCACGACGAAGACTTCCCCGGTCCGGCAGCCCGTGCTGCTGGGCCTTTTTACGGGTACGGCCGTGGGCGTGGGCTACCTGCTCGCCGGCGTTCCCAACGTGGAGCTCATGACCCTGGTCATCGCCCTGGCCGGCGCCGTACTCGGTCTGCGGGCCGGATTCCTGGCGGGAGTTCTCGCCGCCGCGATCTACTCTCTGGGCTCTCCCTTCGGTCTTCCCCATCCCCTTCTGCTTCTGGCCCAGACCTGTGGATTGGGCTTGGCCGGTGTGGTCGGCCGGTGGGGTTCGGGCCCCGTTATCCGGGGCCTTGCCAACCGCCAGCGGGTGCGGGCCATGATCTGGGCGGGCGGAACCGGTTTCGTCGCCACCCTGCTGTACGACCTGTTGACCAACCTTGCCCTCATCAGTGCCTTTGACCTGGCACCGGCGGTGGTGCTCGCAGGCGCCGTGCTCTTCTTCCTCATCCACGCCGGGGCCAATACGGTTTTTTTCGCGGTCCTGCTGCCGGTCCTTTTGCCTCGCCTGGCACATCTGGGGCGTGCCCCGCTGGCTGGGAGTTCCGCCGGGCCGTCCGCCCTTCCGGCAGTCATCCTGCTGGTGATGTTTACGTCGGGGAACGCTTTCGCGCAGGAACTCGAATCCGATCCCATGGCGACCGCGCCGGCGGACAGCGTCCTGAATGTAGAGGGTCGGGCCGACGTTCCGGATTCCCTGACGACGCCGATCGACCGGCCCCGGTCACCGGTTTCCGACAGTTCCCGCCGGGCGATGGAAACCAAAGGCTGGCGACGACCCCTGTGGACGCCTTTCGCGCCGACGGCCCTGACCTGGCTCAACTGGTATTCCCCCTGGATCCTCGTGAACGATGGAGGACTCGGCGCGCCCGCGGTGGTCATCGGCGAAGCGGGTACAAGCCGTGTTCCCATGTTCACGCGTGACGGGATTCCCGTGGGGACCGGGCATGTACTTGCCGACGACCCGGTTCTGGTGCCGACCGAGGGCCTGGTGCTGCGCGACGAGGGCATGGGGGCGGACGGCTGGGGAGGGACGGGCGGTCTCATCAAACTGGAAACGGAGGATCCGGACCCGGGCAAGGCCGTGTCCGCCTACCGCGGCGTCAAGGGGAACCACGAAACCTACTTCCGGGCCATCCACGTGCTCACGCCCCAGGCCGCCTGGCGGGCAGCATTCGAATTCGAGGAGTCCCTGGATCAGGAGGGATACAATTTCACGGAGGATCCGGACGAGATCTTCCAGGAATCCAGGCCCGACGGTTTCCCGGGTCACGGCAAGGTCCGGCAGAGCCGCACCCGTATCTTCCGCCGGCTGGACGACGAGAAACAGCTCGTGGTGGAATATGCCAACGGGCGCAAGACCAAGGACAGCCTTCCCGCCCTGGGCGCCGAACAAATGGAGATCTGGGACGACGGCATCGCGGCGACCATGAACGCCCGCACCGGCGCCTGGCGTTGGCGGACCTCCCTGTTCTGGAAGAACCGGGACATCGAGTGGGGCGATCGCGACACCCTCGGCGTGAACAATGAGCGCCGCAAGGTCGAAACGGGCAGGGAGGGTCTGATCCTGTACCTGACCCGCGCGCCACAATCCGGGCAGGACGGCAATTCGTCCCTGACCGGTCTTTCCCTCCGGTTCACCCGTTGGCGTATCTACGACACCGGGACGTCGGATAGCTGGGCAGAGGGCTTCACAGGCAGTGGCAACGGCGAAGGCCACAGCACGCTGGTTTCCGTCCGGACGGGAGTCAGGGCCGGCGCGTCCCGCCTGGTGCTGGGACTTGGGGGGCAATGGGACAGGCACGCCGGCTTCGGTCCCGAACTGGACCTGACCTGGAGCGCCGATGACCGTGATCCATGGTGGCGGATCGCTCTGAATTACGGCGGGCGCGCGCCACGCAGTGACGAACTGTTGACGCCCCTGCTTCATGTCGTCGACACCCGGCGACTCGCCCTGCTGCCCAACCCGGACCTGGAACGCGAGAAGACCTTCAGGGCCGGGCTGTTGCTCAAACGACGCCTGCTGGGAATCGATCTTGCTTTCGACGGCAGCGTGCGGCGCCTGACCGAGGGCATCACCTGGGAGGCCCTGGTCCAGGACGGGAACCAGGGCGTCTGGACCAACGGTCTGGAGATGGATGCCGCCAGGTTGACTGGAAGCCTGGGCAGGGAAGGGCGCTTCCTCGGCTGGGGAAGGGTGAAACTGGAGGGCACGTGGCAGAGTTTCGACGAGAAAATGGGTCGGGCGAGCTTTCTGCCTCCCGACAAGTATCTCCGCCTGCACGTGATGTGGGAGAACCACTTCTTCAAGGAAGACGGCATCCTCCAACTCGCCCTGTTCAGCACCCGTCAGGCCGAGATGGCCGATCCCTGGGACGTGACCAGGACCTACCGGCTGCCCACGCGGACGGTGCACGACCTGCTGGTGGGCTTCCGGCTGGTGGGGGCCAACCTGTCACTGGCCTTTCGCAACCTGACCGGCGAAAAAACCCGGATGACGGCAGGTGCGCTGAGCCACAGCCAGGAGCTGGATCTCAGGCTCTACTGGGCCTTCCGCTACTGAAACGCCTTTCCGGTCCTCCGGGCGGAAAGCCTTTCCGGCCGGGGTTCCGTCCCCCGCTTTCCCGCCGCCAAGCCGTGGGCATCCTGTTGGTCTTCGCCCTGTTGATGACCGGGCGTTTGATCCGGCACCGGATGCTGATCACTCCGGACGGCCAGTGGCGGGAACACTTGTGGCTGGACGAAATCCTGCTCGCGTCAGGGGACGCCGAGGCCGCCGAGAAGGCTCCCAAACCCGAATTGACCACTCCCTTGCCCATCAATACCTGCAGTGTGGACAGTCTGACCCTCCTGCCGGGCGTGGGGCCGGTCCTGGCCGGACGGATCCAGGACGTACGAGCAGAAGGTCAAATATTCCGCAATGCTGAGGATTTGCGCCTGGTCAAAGGCATCGGACCTACCCTTTCCGCCCGGTTGGCCCCCCTGATCGACTTTGCCGTGGAAGCCACGGCGGACTCCGTTTTGATAAAACTTAGGTAAAGTCGGCCTCTTCCCATCCGAAAAAGAAGTGGCATTGATGGACCGCCAGGAGCCCTCCGCTCGGAGGAGGGAGGCGGACAGGAAGGCCGACATCCGGCTTAGGCAGCCGGTTTTGATCTGGATATGGGGAATTACCAGAGCGGAGTCATCGCAGCATGAATACAGGTTCCACCACTGCCGCCAGGGACAAGATCGGCAGCCAGCTGCTTAAGGCGGGCCTCGTCGATGAGGCCAGCCTGGCGAAGGGTAGGGAACTCCAGAAGAAGGAAGGTGGATCCCTCGGCCAGGCTCTGGTCAAGATCGGCACCATCGACGAAACGACCTTCACGGAGTTTGTCGGCAAGATCTACAACCTGCCGGTATTGAGTCTGGACAAGACCGACATCGAGATGGAATGCATCGACATGATTCCGGGCGACGTGGCCCGGAAGTTCCAGGTGCTTCCCATCACGCGGGCGGGCCGTGTCCTGACCGTGGCCATGGCCAATCCGAACAACATCTTCGCCATCGACGATATCAAGTTCATCACCGGCCTAGACGTGCAACCCGCCGTCGCCGGTGAGAGGGCGATCAAGAAGTACATCGACAAGTTCTACGCGACCACCGATTCACTGGCTTCGATCATGGAAGGGATCGAGGACGATATCGAACTGGTGGAGGACCTGGACGAGGAGGACATCACCGGGCAGGAGGGGCAGAATGCTCCGGTCGTCAAACTCGTCAACACCCTGCTCGCCGAAGCAGTCAAGCTTGGCGCCAGCGACGTCCACATCGAACCCTACGAGCGGCACATGCGGGTCCGCTATCGCATCGACGGCGTGCTTTCCGAGGTGATGGAACCGCCCATCAAATTGAAGAACGCCATCACCAGCCGGATAAAGATCATGGCCGAGCTGGACATCGCCGAGCGGCGCATTCCCCAGGACGGACGCATCAAGCTGAAGATCGGGAGCAAGAAGGTCGACCTCCGTGTCTCGGTCCTGCCTTGCATCTACGGGGAAAAGGTCGTGATGCGGATCCTGGACAAGAGCAACCTGAATCTTGACCTCGCGGATTTCGGGATGGAGCAGAAGGCCATCGACGACATCTACGAGGCCATCGCCGCGCCCTTCGGCATGGTCCTGGTGACCGGTCCCACGGGGTCGGGCAAGACCACTACGCTCTACTCCTGTCTGACCAAGCTGAACAATTCCGAGCGTAACATCATGACGGCCGAGGATCCCGTCGAATACAACATCGACGGCATCAACCAGGTTCAGGTCCGCGACGCGGTGGGCCTGACTTTTGCAACGGCTCTCAAGGCGTTCCTGCGCCAGGACCCCAACATCGTGATGGTCGGTGAGATTCGGGACCTGGAAACGGGAGGAATCGCCACCAAGGCTGCGTTGACAGGCCACCTGGTGCTGTCGACCCTGCACACGAACGACGCCCCAAGCACGATCAACCGGATGATCGACATGGGTATCGAACCGTTCCTGGTCGCTTCCTCCACGGTCCTGATCATGGCCCAGCGCCTGGTCAGGCGGGTCTGCAGGAACTGCAAGGAAGAAATCAAGCTGTCGGAAGAGGCCCTCAATGACCTGAGACTCGAGTCCGGCACATCGGTCTACAAGGGCAAGGGCTGCGATCAGTGCAACGGCAGCGGGTATTTGGGACGGCAGGGGCTCTATGAGGTCATGCCGGTCACCCCGGAGATGCGCGAGCTGATCCTGGACCGGGCCTCGACCACCGAAATCCGTAGGCTGGCCATCAAGCAGGGCATGCTGACCCTGCGGGAGGATGGCATGATCAAGGTCGCCAAGGGGATCACCACCGTCGAGGAAGTGTTGCGCGAGACCGCCGTGGCCGATTAGCCGGGGTCCGTTCAACCACACGACAAGTCAGAGGAGAAATAACGTGATTGGAATGCGAGAGCTTCTCGAGGAGATGGTGGCCAAGGGAGCCAGCGATCTTCATCTGACGGCGGGCATCCCGCCGCAATACCGTGTCGACGGGCTGATCCAGGCCTCCCAGTTCCCGGTCATGACCGGGGACGAAACGCGGCGTCTGGCCTACAGCATCCTCAACGAGGAACAGAAGAAGCGCTTCGAGAACGACCTGGAGCTCGACTTGTCCTTCGGCGTGCAGGGCATCAGCCGCTTCCGGGCCAACGTGTTCCAACAGCGGGGGGTGACCTCCATGGCCATCCGCCAGATCCCCTACGAGATCAACACTTTCGAAGAGTTGGGTCTGCCACCGATCTGCCGGGAGCTGATAACCAGGACCCAGGGCCTGATCCTGGTCACCGGCCCCACGGGCAGCGGCAAGTCCACGACCCTGGCCACGATGGTGGACACCATCAACAGCCAGCTCAAGGGCCACATCATGACCATCGAGGATCCCATCGAATTCGTGCACCAGCACAAGAGCTGCATCATCAACCAGCGTGAGGTCCACAGCGACACCCACAGTTTTCCCGATGCGCTGAAATACGTGCTGAGGCAGGATCCAGACGTGATCCTCATCGGTGAGATGCGCGACAAGGAGACGATCGGCGCGGCCCTGACCATCGCCGAGACCGGTCACTTGGCCCTGGCCACGCTGCACACCAACAGCACCTACGAGACCATAAACCGCATCGTCGACGTCTTCCCTCCGGGGCAGCAGAACCAGGTGCGGTCACAGTTGGCCTTCAGTCTGAGTGGCGTGCTGACCCAACAGCTCATCCCGCGGGCACGCGGCGGCGGCCGGGTGATGGCCATGGAGATCATGGTCTGTACACCGGGCATAAAGGCCATGATCCGCGACGACAAGACTCACCAGATCTACGGCTTGATGCAGGCCGGCCAGAAGCACGGCATGCAGACCATGAACCAGTCCCTGCACCACGCGGTGCTTAACAAATGGATCACTTTGGAAGAAGCCCTGGGCCGAACATTCGATTCCCAGGAATTATTGGGAATGCTCGGTGAACCCGTCGGCATGCCGACCTGAGGAAGTGGAGGAATTCCGTGAGCGCCACGACATATCTCTGGAAAGGGAAAACCGCCAAAGGCGAGTCCCTGACAGGTGAATTCGAAGCGACCGACAAGGCGGCCGTGGGCGAATACCTGCGCAAACGCCGAATCGTGATCACTTCGATCAAGAAAAAGCCCAAGGACATCCAGATCAAATTCCTGCAGAAAACGGGAGTTTCGGTCAAGGACCTTTCGGTGTTTACTCGGCAGTTCGCCACCATGGTGAACGCCGGTCTGCCACTGGTTCAGTGCCTTGACGTGCTGGGCCGGCAGCTGGAAAAGCCGCACTTCAAGTCGGTCGTCCTGAAGGTCACCGCGGACGTGGAGGGGGGCTCGACCCTGGCCGAGGCCCTGGGAAAGCATCCCAAGATCTTTTCCGACCTGTACGTCAACATGATCGCCGCGGGCGAGGCCGGCGGTATCCTGGACGTCATCCTCAGTCGACTGGCCGTGTTTCTGGAAAAGGCCGACGCCCTGCAGCGCAAGGTGAAGGGCGCCATGACCTATCCAGCCATCGTGCTGACGGTGGCCGGAGGCGCCTGCATCTTCATGCTGATGTTCGTGATTCCGGTCTTCGCCAAGATGTTCTCCGATTTCGGGGGCACCCTGCCGGCGCCGACAAGGATCGTCATGGGCATCTCCGACTTCATTCGGGGCTACTGGTGGGCCATTCTGGGCGGAACCTTCGGTTTCACCTGGGCCTTCAAGCAGTACCGCGCCACGGTGAGCGGACGTCGTACAACCGATCGGCTGGGCATCAAGATCCCCATCATCGGCAACGTTCTGCTCAAGTCCGGCGTGGCCCGCTTCACCCGCACCCTTGGTACCCTCATCGGTTCCGGCGTGCCCATCCTGCAGGGCCTGGAGATCACCTCCCGCACCGCGGGCAACCGGGTGATCCAGGAGGCCATCGACGAGACCGCCAAGAGCATTGCCCAGGGCGACACCATCGCGGCGCCGCTGCGTGAAAGCGGCGTGTTCCCGCCCATGGTCGTTCAGATGATCGGCATCGGTGAACAGACGGGCGCCCTGGACGAGATGTTGGCCAAGATCGCCGACTTCTACGACGACGAGGTCGATGCGGCCGTGGAGGCCCTCACCGCGGCCATCGAGCCCATCATGATCGTGCTCATGGGCACCATGGTCGGCGGCATGCTCATCGCCATGTACCTGCCGATGTTCAAGATGTCCAGCGTCGTGGGGTGAGGGGATTGTCCGAACCGAATGACGGCAGCCGGGGTCCGAAACAGCCCGCCGGGCCCGGCGGCCGTGATCCCAATGCACGGCTCTTGATCTGGCGGCTGCTTCTGGCCGTCTTTCTCACGGTTTCCTCCCTCTTCGTCCACTATTTCGGCTCCGAAGACGTCTCGATCCCCGGGCTGCTCGGCTCTCTCGGCTTGCTCTACACGAGCATCACCGTCTGCTGGGCGGCCTACCTGGCCGGAGCGCCGCGTCGTCTGCTGCTGTCGATCCAACTGGCCGCCGACACCCTCTGCATCGGTTTGCTGGTCCACTTCTCCGGCGGACCCTTTTCCGCATTTCCCCTGGTGTTCCTGGTGCCGATAATGCTGGGCGCCTACTACCGGGACGCCCGCTGGTCGATGGCCATCGCGGGCACCGCGGCCATCCTGGTCGGCGGCGGCCACTTCGGTCTGGCTCTCGGCTGGCTGCTTACCGGAACGGAAACCACCCTGGATTATCTGCAGGGTTGGCCCGTTTTCGTCACCGCCCTGCACATGGCGGTCTTCCTCGTGACCGGAATGATCAGCGGCGGCCTGGCCCGGCGGTTGGCGCACAGAAGGCAGGACCAGGTCCGAAGCCGCATTCTGGTCCAGAAGGCCCGTTGCGAGGTTCGCAACATCCTGGACAACATCCAAAGCGGTTTGATCACGGTCAACCGCAAGGGTGTGATCACGCGGGCGAATCCCTCGGCCTGCCGGATACTCCAGGTTGCCTCCGGGCAACTCCTGAAGCAGGACATCCAGGAAGTGATGGCCGACGGCATGGAGGAACTGGCGGACATCATCCTGCCGGTGGCCGCCGGCGGCGAGGTCGTGATCCGGGGTGAGATCCACATTCAACTGCGGGGCGTCCGGATGCCTCTGGGGCTGAATGTCAACCACGTCACGGCGCCGAACGGCCGGGTCATCGGGGCCATCACCATCTTCACCGACCTGACCAGTGAAAAGGAGATGAGCGCCCGCATCCGCGAGTCCGACCGCCTGGCGGCGATCGGGGAACTATCGGCGAGCATCGCCCACGAAATCCGCAACCCGCTGGCGAGCATCCGCGGCAGCGTCGAGATCCTGGCGGGCGAGCTGGAGCTTGAAGGCTATCAAGACCAGCTGCTCGGACTCGTGCTCAAGGAGAGCGCCCGGGTCAACACCATCATCAACGATTTCCTGGCCTATTCCCGGATGCCGGGGCCCACCAAGTCAAGCTTCGGGTCGAAGGAATTCCGCGACCAGATCTCCCTGCAGATTCGCCAGCATGTCGCCGCCAAGGACGGTCGGGTCCGGGTCGCCTGCCAAGTCGATCCGCCGGACATGATGATCGTGGCCGACCCCGGCCAGTTGACCCAGATGACCTTGAACCTGGCCATCAACGCCTGCCAGTCCATGGCCTACGAAGGTGATCTGCGTATCGGTTTGAACCTGGTGGGCGACGGGGACACCTACGAACTGATGGTCACGGACAACGGGCCGGGCATCGAGCCGGACATCCGTGAACATCTGTTCTCGCCCTTCAAGACCACCAAAGAGGAAGGGACGGGTCTAGGCCTGTCCATCGTCGCGCGAATCGCCAGCGCCCACGGCGGCAGCGTCCGGGCCGAGGATAATCCGGGCGGCGGCGCCATCTTCCGGGTCCGCTGGCCCTTGGACCGACAGCTGCTGGAATCCGGGGAGGCGCACGGTGAAGAAGAGGCCGCCAGCGGTGCCGAGACGGTGGATGATCCATTGCCGGTCGGTTGAACGGGGTAGGAATTTCCCCCGTCGGTCATGCACAATGCAATGAGGAATGATCAGCCATCCGTGCAGGGATGGCATTTTTTTGGGAAAGAACCCCACTTTTTCGCATTTCGCGTTAAAGCGGCCCGCCCATCTGACGATACCAATTCAAACACTGCAACATGCCTCCAGCAACAAGGAGAATTCAATGGCCCTGGGCAGGATCCTGGTCGTTGACGATGAAGAATCGATGTGCCAGTACCTCTCGATTCTTCTGGGCAAAGAGGGCTACGAGGTAACGACGGTGAACTCGGGAGCCCAGGCCCTCCAGGTCGTCGAAAATGACCCGGTCGACGTGGTCATGACCGATATCCAGATGCCGAAGATGGACGGCATCCAGCTGCTGAAGGGGATCAAGGGTATCGACCCGACCACCCCGGTGATCATCATGACGGCCTACGCCAGCGAGCAGTCGGCCATCGACGCGGTGAATCTCGGGGCGTTCTCCTACATGCAGAAGCACTGCAAGAACGACGAGATCAAGATGGTCGTGCGCAACGCCCTGGCCCTGCGCAAGGCCAAGACCGAGAACATCAAGCTCAAGAAGGAACTGACCCGCAACAAGCGGCGCAAGCACATCATCGGGCAGAGCACCCGCATGCGTTCGGTCTACAAGATGGTGGACAAGATCGCCGCCACCACCGCGACGATCCTCATCAACGGGGAAAGCGGGACGGGCAAGGAATTGATCGCCCAGTCCATCCATCATCGCAGCGACCGTGCTGACGGTCCGTTCGTGGCCATCAACTGCGGGGCCATCCCCGAGACCCTGCTTGAAAGCCAGCTCTTCGGCCACGTCAGGGGCGCCTTCACCGGCGCGGACCGCAATCATGACGGTTTCTGCCGCCAGGCCGAAGGCGGGACCATCTTCCTGGACGAGATCGGGGAGACCCCGCACGCGATCCAGGTCAAGCTCCTGCGCATGCTTCAGGAACGGGAAGTGTATCCCGTGGGCAGCAGCAGCCCGGTCAAGGTCGATCTGCGGGTCATCGCGGCGACCAACCAGGATCTGGAACGGGAAGTGGCCGAAGGGAACTTCAGGACCGACCTCTACTACCGGCTGAACGTGATTCCCCTAAACCTGCCCGCTCTGCGTGAACGCAGCGAGGACATCCCCCTTCTGGTGGACCATTTCCTCAAGCGCTGCTGTCCGGAGGAGTATCAAGGCAACCTGGGCTCGCTCATCGAGGAAAAGGTGCTCACGGCCCTGCAGGGCTACGAATGGCCCGGCAACGTGCGAGAACTGGAAAACGTCATCGAGCGCGCCAGTATCATCCGGGACGGCGACCGGATCACCCTCAAGGATTTGCCGGCCTTCGTCAGCAGCGGGGTTGGGTCCGATACGTCGGTCTCCAACCTGGTGGTCGGCGGCAGGGTCACCCTCGACGACCTTGAAAGGGCCCACATCCTGGGCGTGCTCGAGGCGACGGGCGGGGCGCGCAAGCAGACCTCGGAGATCCTGGGCATCAACGCCTCGACCCTCTACCGGAAACTGAAGAAGTACGGTCTGCAGGATTCCGACACCGACGAACACTACGATGCTGAGGGAAATGAGCGGGTTCCGGGCGAGGAACTGCTTGAGGCCGTTGAATCGGTGATCCGCGAAACCGGGGAGAAGGTCCCCGAACCGACCGAGGTTTGAAAGTGGACCGGCTTTTGATTCGCACGGGAAAACGCGGGGAAATGGGCATTGTGCACGTGATTCGTCGGGGAAAATTTGCCGGGAACCGTAGCAACGAACTGGTAAGTCACACAATTCCAGGTAATTGGAGTTGAAGGATGATAAAGAGGCAAATGGCACGGCCATTGCTTCACAAGGACTGCCGTTGGCAGGTAGAGAGCCGGACAACCCGGCAGCAAGCACCAAGAGGTCTACAGACCGCAAGGTAGGTGGGCCGAATCGAAGGAGATCGATGTGTTGAATCGTAAGGGATTTACTCTGATTGAGCTGATGATCGTGGTCGTGATTATCGGTATCCTGGCCGCCATCGCCATTCCCAACTTCATCAGCATGCAGGACCGGGCCAAGGAAGCCAAGGTCAAGGGCGCTGCGCACACCCTGCAGCTGGCCGCCGAGGATTTCGCCGTCCGTAACGATGGCATCTACTCGGACGCCGCGGGTGACGTCGGTCCCCTGCTGCCCACCGACCCCAATGGTGGCAACGCTCTGCAGAACGCCTTCACCGGCCAGTACACCGAGCCCACCTATGCCGGCGCCGCCGCCAATCCGGGCGAAGTCGGAATCATAGCCGTCGTGGACGCCACGGGTACCAACGTTGGTTACACGATCAACGGCTGGGGCAAGGATCTGGAAATTCTCGTGCTGAGCAGTGGCCAGTAGGAAATAGTCCAGCTCGAACCAGGGACGGCGCCGGCGACGGCGCCGTCCCTTGGCAGTTGAGGGAACCGCTTTCCCGACGAAAACAAGGAAGTCGCGAGTTTTCCGAACGCCGGGACTGCCGGGGAGGTCACGATGAAAAACAGCGAAGGATTTACACTTATTGAATTGATGATAGTGGTCGTTATCCTGGCCCTGCTGGCCACCATCGCCATTCCCAACTTCATCAAGCTCCAGGGGCGGGCCAAGGAAGCCAAGGTCAAGGGAGCGGCCCACACCCTGCAGTTGGCGGCCGAGGATTTCGCGGTCCGCAACCAGGGCATCTACTCGGATTTGGCGGGCGATCTTCTTCCCATCTTGCCCCTGAATCCGACAGGCAGCAACAACCTGGAGAACCCTTTCACCCGTCTCTACACCGAACCCGTTTTTGCGGGCGCGGCAGGCACCCCGGGCCAGATCGGAATCGTGACCGTCGTGGATGCCACCGGCACGAACGTCGGGTATCTCATCAACGGGTGGGGAATCGATGACGAGATAGTACAACTCAGCAGCGGGAACTAGATGGGAAACAATTGTGGGGATTAAAGGGCGGCGCCGTGACCGGGGCCGCCCTTCCTTCTTGCCCGGTCCAAAAAGCCCCTTCCTTGGCATTCTAGTTGCAAATTCGCCGTCGGTTGGAGCTTAAAGCTTGATTCGAGCGGTTTTGAGGCCTTATGGGCCGGAGGTGGATGTTGATCATACAAGCACCGGTAAAAAACAGGACACAGGAGCGGGTGACGACCGAATCCCGTTCCACCGACCGTCCCAGGGCGGTTTCAGGTTCGGACAGGGTTTCCCCACCAATCCCCGCCGCGGTGCCGGCGATGGTCCTGGAGGTGCGGGATCTGCGGAAATCCTTCCGGTCGGGCTTCCTGAAGCGCCGTATCCGCGGCATCGAGGGCGTATCGTTTTCAGTCCCCCGGGGCAGCGTGTTCGCCCTGATCGGTCACAACGGGGCCGGCAAGACCACCACCATCAACTGCATCCTGGATCTGGTTCATGCAGACGGGGGTGAGGTTTCCATCATGGGCTTGGACCACCGCGATCCGGCCTCCCGGAGACGCGTGGGTTACCTGCCGGAGCGACCCTACTTCTTCGAACATCTGACCGGCCTGGAACTGCTGCAGTTCTACGCCCGTCTGTTGCGCATGGACAAGAATCGCCGGACAGCCCGCATCGACGAGGTGTTGGAGATGGTAGGCCTGACCGCGTTCGCCGGCCGCCGCATCAGGAAATTCTCCAAGGGGATGCTGCAGCGGATCGGCCTGGCCCAGGCCGTCCTCGGCGAACCTGATCTGCTGATCCTCGACGAACCCATGTCGGGTCTGGACCCCATCGGCCGGCGGGAGATTCGCGAACTACTGATGGATCTCAAACGCGCCGGCACGACCATCATTCTTTCCAGCCACATCGTGCCTGATGTGGAGATGATCGCCGACACGGTGGGCATCCTCCAGGAAGGAAGCCTGGCGGCAGTCCGGGACTTGACCGAACTGAACAACGGTTTCTCCTACACCAGCGACCTGGCTCTGGGTTCGGTGGAGCCCGCCTGGCTGCCGGCCGGATGTCGGGCCCTGGGCGACGGCCGGGTCCGCGTGCAGGTCGACAGCGTGACGGAATTGAGAAAACTGTTGAACGATTGCCACCGGGAGGAGATCCCGGTGATGTCCCTGGCGACCCACCGGTCCTGCCTGGAGGAACTGTTCATGGAAATCAACCGTGAAGCGTCCGTGCAGCGGGAGGTCGTCCGATGACCGGCAACATCATGGCCCTGGCGGGCAGCACCTTCCTGGAAACGGTCAGGGACAGGATCTTCTACCTGGTGGCCATCTTCGGCTTCATCATGCTGGCCAGCACGGCCATCCTGTCGCCGCTGACCGTGGGGGCCCAGGGAAAGATCATGGCGGACGTCGGCCTGGCCTCGATGGTCATCTTCGGTCTGCTGGTCGTCGTCTTCGTCGGCAGCAGCATGGTCCGCAAGGAACTGGACAAGGGGACCATCGTGACCATCCTGTCCAAGCCCGTCGGCCGGCGGGAATACCTGATCGGGAAATTCCTCGGCCTGAACCTGACCCTGGTCACCATGCTGGCGGTCATGGGTTTGTTGTTCCTGCTGATGCTGTTCCTGGCGCCCGGCTCGTTTTCCTTCCGTTTTCTGGGCGCCTTTTACCTGACCTTCCTTGAACTGACCTTGATCAACGCCGTGGTCGTTTTCTTTTCGACCAGCGTCTCGCCGGTCCTGGCCGCCGTGTTCACCCTCGGGGTGTTCGCGGTGGGGCATCTGAGCCAGTCCATCCGCGACTTCGGCCAGATGCAGGGCGGTGTGTTCCAGCAGCAGGTCTCCGAACTGGTCTACTACCTGACCCCGAACCTCGAGGTGTTCAATCTGCGCGGGGCGGTGGTGCACGGGACCCCGGTGTCGGGTGACCACCTGGTGATGGCCACGGTCTACAGCCTGGCCTGGACCGTACTGCTGCTGGTTGTGGCGGGGTCCATCTTCTCTCGCAAGGAGTTGCGGGGCGAATGAGTGCCCGTATGAAAACCATGCTGCGGATGTTCACCGTGATGGCCCTGATCGTGGTCATCGTCATGACCGTGCGGATTTTCGACGGTCAAGAGGAACGCGCTCGTCAGCAGGAAAGACTCTATTTCCCCTCAGGGACCTTCCTGGTGGAATCCACCCTGGGGTTCCGGGAGGCCGCGGCGGATTATCTGTGGTTCCGTTTCGTCCAGTACTACGGCGCCTACGCCAAGGGCTACAACGATTTCCGGTATTTCGACCTGTTGATCGACGGCATTACCAAGCTCGACCCCTCCTTCGATGAGGCCTATTACTTCGCCTCCCTGGTGCTCTGGTCCAGCTTCGGGGACACCCAGCGGTCCATCGATATGCTCAAGCGGGGCATCCTGGCCAATCCCGACAAGGCCAAGCTTCCGTTCCAGATCGGTTTCGTCTACTATGTAATGGAGCGTGATTACCTGCGGGCAGGCTACTGGTTCGAGGTCGCCGGACGCTGTTCCGACGCGACGGACAAGGAACCCCGCTTCGCCGCGTTCGCCCGCTTCAAGGCCGGCGATGACCGTGTTTCCCTCGAGCTGTGGAAGAACCTCTATGAATCGACCGACAGCCCGCACATGAAGGAACTTGCCGTCAAGATGATCGAGAAGCTGAACCGGAAGATCAAACTGCGGAAGATCTACGGCGAGGATTTCATCGGCCCCATCCCGGAGATTTGAGATGATGCTCGCCACCTTCGACATCCTGCCCGCGATTCTGGCCGCCTGGCTGGGCGCCTGCTTCGGAAGCTTTTCCAATGTCCTGATCTACCGGCTGCCCCGCAATCTGAGCGTGGTGGAGCCCCGCTCCTTCTGTCCGTCCTGTAAAGAGACCGTGGCCTGGTATGACAACATTCCGGTGTTCAGCTGGCTGTTTTTGCGCGGTCGCTGCCGGCACTGTTCGGCGCCGGTTTCGGTCCGTTACCTTCTGGTCGAACTTGCGGGCGCGGCCTGTGTGCTGGCCGGGGTCGCGAGGTTCGGTTGGACGATCAACGGGCTTTCTGCATCGATTTTCCTCCTCATCCTGCTTGATATTGCAATAATCGACTGGCAGCACATGGTCATTCCGCACACGCTGACCGTGGGAGGCATGGTCATCGGGTTGGTTTTGTCCCTTTTCGGCAATCCCGCGCTGCCATCGGCCATGCTGGGGGGCGTTATCGGCGGCTGTGCGATCCTGGCCGTGTCCTACGGGTACAAGCTGGTCAGGGGGGTGGTCGGCATGGGTGGGGGCGACGTGATGCTGATGGCCCTGGTGGGTGTCTTCCTGGGCCCCTGGGGGGTGCCCGCCGTGCTGTTCGGAGGGGCCCTGTTCGGTACCCTGTACGCTGTTACCGCGGGTCGAGGCCGTCTGGCCGGAGCGGCCAAACTTCCCTTCGGGACCTTCCTGGCCGCCGCTGCCGTCGTGGTCCTCATGTTCGGGGGCGACATCTTCGCCTGGTACCTGGCACGATTCTGATCCCCTGCGGCCAATCTTTACCCGCTCCGCCGGGTCCGGGCCGGGCCCCGCTTTCGACCTCTTTTCCAGCCACCTTCAATCCTCTCAGAATTCCGGAGATTTTGGCTCAAGGCGCCTGAGGGTCGGCCGAAGAGAACTGTGGCACGCATGTTGCGGTTGGCCCGAGGGATACCCGATTGGGAGTGGGTGTTCCCCACATGAACGCTCGAACAGCGAGGCAGGCTTGACATGTTCGGATTCCTTAAAGGGAAACAGAAATCACTTATCGGCATGGACATCGGGTCCAATGTCGTCAAGTGCCTCCGGCTCGATCTGAGCAATGATCGACCGATGATCACCCATTTCGCGATGGCTGATCTGCCGCCCGAGGCCATTGTCGACGGCGAGATCATGGATCGTGAGTTGGTGATCGAGGCCATCCGCAACGCGGCCGAGAAGGCGGGCATACCCGATGAACCCGTGGCCAGCGCCGTGGCCGGCCGGGCGGTCATCGTCAAGAAGATCGTCATGGACAAGATGTCGGAAGATGACGCCCGTGAGGCCATCTACTGGGAGGCCGAACAGCACGTGCCTTTCGACATCGACGACATCACACTCGACTTCCAGATTCTCCAGGAGGACATCGGGGCGGACCAGATGGAACTCCTGCTGGTGGCGGCCAAGAAGGACATGATCCTCGG